>JAEYQQ010000031.1 GCA_023409955.1 Bacillota bacterium
ATGGCCAAGCAAAAGTTTGAGCGCAACAAGCCGCACGTGAACATCGGCACCATCGGTCACGTTGACCACGGCAAGACGACGCTGACAGCGGCCATCACCATGGTGCTGGCCAAGCACGGCGGCGCAGTGGCGATGAAATATGACGAAATCGACAAGGCGCCCGAAGAGAAAGCACGCGGAATCACGATTAACACCTCTCACGTGGAGTATCAGACGGAAGCCCGTCACTATGCCCACGTGGACTGCCCCGGCCACGCCGACTATGTTAAGAACATGATCACCGGCGCTGCTCAGATGGACGGCGCAATCCTGGTGGTTTCCGCTCCCGACGGCCCCATGCCCCAGACCCGCGAGCACATCCTGCTTGCCCGTCAGGTAGGCGTGCCCTACATCGTTGTGTTCATGAACAAGGTTGACATGATGGATGACGAAGAACTGCTGGAACTGGTTGAGATGGAAGTTCGTGAGCTTCTTTCCCAGTACGAGTTCCCGGGCGACGATATCCCCATCGTGAAAGGTTCCGCTTTGCAGGCACTGGAATATGTGCAAAACGGAGGTACCGATGTGGACAGCGCCAAGCAAACCAAGTGCATCATGGATTTGATGAAGGCTGTAGATGAGTACATTCCTTCACCTACCCGTGCTACCGACCAGCCCTTCCTGATGCCTGTTGAAGACGTATTCTCCATCACCGGCCGCGGCACCGTGGCAACTGGTCGTGTAGAGCGCGGAATCGTTAAGGTGTCTGATACTGTTGAAATCGTTGGCTTGATGGAAAAGGCCCGCCCCGTTGTTGTAACTGGCGTGGAAATGTTCCGCAAGCTGCTGGACCAGGCGGAAGCCGGCGACAACATTGGCGCCCTGCTCCGCGGTGTGCAGCGCAGTGAGATCGAGCGCGGTCAGGTTCTGGCCAAGCCCGGCACCATTAAGCCCCACACCCATTACAATGGCCGCGTGTACGTACTGACCAAGGAAGAGGGCGGACGTCATACCCCATTCTTCAATGGCTATCGTCCGCAGTTCTATTTCCGTACGACGGACGTGACCGGCAACATCAAGCTGCCCGATGGGGTGGAAATGGTAATGCCCGGTGACCACATCGACATGGAAATCAAGCTGATCACCCCCATCGCCATCGAACCCGGTCTCCGCTTCGCTATCCGTGAAGGCGGCCGCACCGTGGGCTCCGGTGTTGTGGTAGACGTGATCGCCTAATTGGCACTTAAGGGGGAATCCGAGGTTGGATTCCCCCTTTTTTGATTGTTAAGGCTGGGAGGGACGGGTTTGGAGCAGGACAGACTGCGCTTGGAACACCGCAAAAGGATGAAATCCTTTCTTGTGAAGCTTCTGGTGTTTTTTTTCATTCTGGGTTTGGCTGTACTTGCTTTTGCCATAGCGGGAAGTACGCGATGAAAAATTGTGTATCATACAATATATTGTATCTATCAAGATGCTTGTTTCCATCCATTGCGTTTAGCAAGATAAAGGCCTGAAATCAGGCTTTAATTTTCACCAAAAAATGACACACACGGATGCGTGTGCACGAATGACTTGGTAAAGCTATGTATATCAACAAAAGACAAGTGTTCAGTAGTAAAATAGCAGGATGCATATGATCCATGAGGGCGATATAGCAAAAACAGCGATACGCCCGGACCAGTGTTCATAGCTGAAACCGGGCAAGCGAGCATCTACACGGCTTTCAGGGTTGAAAATCCGAAAAAACCACGAAAAAATGTTGAAAAAGATACAGTAAAACTATTGCAAAAAAGGATAGCTTGATTTATAATAATGAAGTTGTCTGTCCAAGGGATGAAGTGATAAGTTGCCGTCAGGCCAGACGGGTAATTATCATGGACCAGCCTGATAATCGGGCGGCGGACTTAAGGCGCGTGCGGGTGTGCACCCAAATGGCACGCCCGGCAGCGTGTACTTGAGAACGATCAAGGAGGGTAATCAATGGCCAGCCAGAAAATCCGAATCAAACTCAAGGCGTACGAGCATCAACTCATTGACCAGTCTGCAGAACGGATCGTGGATACCGCCAAGCGGACCGGAGCTCGTGTGTCCGGCCCCATCCCCCTTCCCACAGAGAAGGAAATTGTCACCATCTTGCGCGCCCCCCACAAATACAAGGACAGCCGCGAACAGTTCGAAAAGCGCACCCACAAGCGTTTGATCGACATCCACAACCCCAACCCCCGCACCGTGGACGCCATGATGAAGCTCGATCTTCCTGCTGGTGTCGAAATTGAAATCAAGCTGTAAGACCAAAGAGCAGGAGGTGTAAGATACATGAAAAAAGCCATCGTAGGCAAAAAACTCGGCATGACACAGGTGTTTACGCCTGACGGACGCCTGGTTCCCGTCACTGTCATCGAAGCCGGCCCCTGCACCGTCGTGCAGAAAAAGACCATCGAAAAAGATGGGTACGAAGCCATTCAGGTGGGTTATGACGTTCTGAACGAAAACCGCGCCAAGAAGCTTCTTAACAAGCCCGAAGCCGGTCACTTTAAAAAAGCCGGAACCGCTGCGTGCCGCACCCTTCGGGAACTACGCCTGGAAGATTCCGCTTCCTACAGCGTAGGTCAGGAACTGAAGGCTGACGTGTTCGCTGCCGGAGAAAAGATCGACGTCGTAGGCACCACCAAAGGACACGGCTTCACCGGTGCCATTTACCGCTGGAACCAGCATACCGGCCCTATGGCCCACGGTTCCAAATATCACCGTGGCGTTGGTTCCATGGGTGCCAACACACACCCCGCCCACGTGTTCAAGAACAAGAAGATGTCCGGTCATTACGGCGTGGAGCGTGTGACCATTCAAAACCTGGAAATCGTGCAGGTGGATGCGGAACGCAATCTGCTCTTGGTAAAGGGCGCAGTGCCCGGCCCCAATGGTAGCGTGCTTCTGGTCCGCAATACGGTGAAGGCCTGAGCCTGCCTGAAGGAGGAGAACGTCATTATGCCCAAGACTGCTCTTTATAACATGGAAGGCGCGGCCATCGGCGAAATCGAACTTAGCGACGAACTGTTCGCTGCTGAGATTCATGAATCCGCCATGCATCTGGTGGTCCGCTCCATTTTGGCCAATCAGCGCCAGGGCACACAAAGCGCCCTGACCCGCAGCGAAGTAAGAGGCGGCGGTCGCAAGATCTACCGCCAAAAGGGTACTGGCAATGCCCGACACCATGGCAATCGTGCCCCCCAGTTCCGTCATGGCGGCGTTGTGTTTGCACCCAAGCCCCGTGATTATGTTGTAGGTGTTAACCGCAAGGTGCGCCGTCTGGCCTTCAAAAGCGCTCTGACCGCCAAGTTCAATGCTGGCGAGATCACCGTTGTGGATCAGATCACACTGCCCGAAGCCAAGACCAAGCATGTGGCTTCCTTCTTGAAGAAGATGGGTGTTGAAAAGACCGCGCTGGTGGTGCTGCCTGCTCCGGACGAAACCGTGGTCCGCGCAGCCCGCAACATCGAGAACTTGCAAACCGCGTATGTCAACACCTTGAACGTGTACGACATCCTGCGCGCCGGCAAAATCATCCTCACCAAGGAAGCAACCAAGAGTGTGGAGGAGGTGTACGCGCAATGAAAGATCCCCATGACATCATCCTGCGCCCGGTATTGACCGAAAAGGCGTATGATGGCATCGCTGAAAAGCGTTATGTGTTTGAAGTGGCTGTGAATGCCAACAAGACCGAAATCAAACTGGCTTTGGAATCCATTTTCAAGGATGACGGAGTCAAGGTGGAAAAGGTCAACACCCTGCGCACTCTTGGCAAAATCAAGCGGCAGGGCAAATATTCCGGCCGTACCCCTGAGGTCAAGAAGGCGTATGTAACGCTCAAGAAAGAGTCCAAGCCCATCCAATTCTTCGAGGGCATGGCCCAGTAAAGCAGGGAGGACAAGAACAATGGCTATCCGTCTTTATAAGCCGACTTCGCCCGCCCGGCGCTTTATGTCGGTGCTGACATACGAGGAAATCACCAAGAAGACGCCTGAAAAGTCCTTGGTTGAGTACCTCAAGAAGAATGCCGGCCGCAACAAGCAGGGCAAGATCACCGTTCGCCATCAGGGCGGCGGCAACAAGATCAAATACCGTATTATCGATTTCAAACGCAACAAGCTGGACATTCCCGCAAAGGTTGCTGCCATCGAGTACGATCCCAACCGCAGCGCATTCATTGCTCTTTTAAACTATGCGGATGGTGAAAAGCGCTACATCCTGGCTCCTCAGGGCCTGTCTGTAGGAGATAAAGTGCTCAGCGGCGAGAGTGCCGATATTAAGCCCGGCAACACGCTGCCCATCGCCAACATCCCTGTTGGTACCTTGATCCACAACGTGGAAATCAAACCCGGTCGCGGCGGCCAGCTGGTCCGCTCCGCTGGACTTTCTGCTCAGTTGATGGCTAAGGAAGGGGCATATGCTCAGGTCCGCCTCCCCTCCGGAGAGGTCCGCCGCATTCCCATGAACGCCAAAGCCACCATCGGCACCGTGGGTAACAGCGATCACGAAAACGTGCGCATCGGTAAAGCCGGTCGCATGCGCCACATGGGCATCCGTCCCACCGTCCGCGGTGTGGTCATGAACCCTGTGGATCACCCCCACGGCGGCGGCGAAGGTAAATCCCCTGTTGGTATGCCCGCACCCGTAACCCCCTGGGGTAAGGTGGCACTGGGGCTTAAGACCCGCAAGCACAAGAAGTATTCCAACAAGATGATCGTAAAGCGCGCGGGTCACAAGTGACCGCTTAGCCAGTAGGAAGGAGGCAACCTAAGAATGAGCCGTTCCATTAAAAAGGGACCTTTCGTAAATGATGCGCTGATGAAGCGTGTAAATGAAATGAACACCGCCGGAAAAAAGAGCGTTGTGAAGACCTGGTCCAGGGCTTCCACCATCTTTCCGGATTTTGTGGGCCACACCATTGCTGTGCATGATGGCCGCAAGCATGTGCCTGTATATGTAACTGAAGATATGGTAGGACACAAGCTTGGCGAATTCGCCCCCACCCGGACCTTCCGGGGCCATGCCGGCGAGAAAGCCACCGGCCGCAAGTAAACGGAAGGAGTGAGAAACGATGGCAACCAGAACCAAGGAGAAGGCCGCGGCGCGTAAAGCAAATGCCGACAAACGGCCTCGCGCCCATGCCAAGTACATCCGCATCACTTCCCGCAAAGTCAAAATCGTGATCGATCTGATCCGTGGGAAAAAGGTGGACGAAGCGCTGGCTATCCTGATGTATACCCCCAAGGCGGCTTCCCCCGTAGTGGCAAAGCTGTTGAACAGCGCCATCGCCAATGCGGTCAACAACCAGGAAATGGACCGCAATACGCTGTATGTGGCGGAGATTTACGCCAATCCGGGCCCTACGCTTAAGCGTTTTGTTGCCCGCAGCCGCGGCAGTGCTGCCCCAATGCTCAAACGCACCAGCCATATCAGTGTGGTGCTTGACCAAAAGTAATCCGAGGGAGGTTTTTCCATGGGTCAGAAGGTAAATCCACACGGCGCTCGCGTTGGTGTGATCTTTGACTGGAGCACCCGCTGGTACGCCGGCAAAAAGGATTTCGCGAACAACCTCGTTGAGGATTACAAGCTCCGCGAAATGCTCAAAGAAAAGTACTATTCCACCGGTATCAGCCGGATCGACATTGAACGCAGCGCCAGCCGTCTGACGGTGAACATTTTCACCGCTAAGCCCGGCATGATCATTGGCCGCGGTGGTGCTGGAATCGAAGCCTTGAAAAAGGACATCGAGCAATTCCTAGGTCATCCGGCTAACCTGAATGTAATGGAGATCAAGCAGCCTGATCAGGATGCACAGTTGATGGCTGAGAACATTGCCCAGCAGCTGGAAAAGCGCATTAGCTTCCGCCGGGCCATGAAGCAGGCTCTGCAAAAGGCCATGAGGAGCGGCGCCAAGGGGATCAAGACCAGCGTCAGCGGACGTCTGGGCGGCGCAGACATTGCTCGCACCGAGCATTATCATGAAGGCTCCATCCCCCTGCAGACGCTGCGGGCCAACATTGACTATGGCTTTGCCGAGGCCAAGACCACCTATGGCCGTTTGGGCGTGAAAGTCTGGATTTACAAGGGCCAGATTTTGCCCAGGGCCAAGAAATCCCCGGCCGTTGCCCGGACCGAAGGAGGCAAGTAATCCATGTTGATGCCCAAACGTGTAAAGCGCCGTCGCGTCTTCCGCGGCCGCATGAAAGGTAAAGCCAGCCGGGGCAACTTCCTGGCCTACGGCGAATTCGGCCTTGTGGCTATGGAGCCCGCATGGGTGACAAGCCAGCAGATCGAGGCTGCCCGTATCGCTCTGACCCGCTACACCAAGCGCGGCGGTCAGGTCTGGATCAAGATCTTCCCTGATAAGCCTGTTACGGAAAAACCCGCGGAGACCCGAATGGGTTCCGGTAAAGGTTCTCCCGAATACTGGGTGGCCGTGGTGAAGCCCGGCCGTGTCCTCTTTGAGATCGCCGGTGTGGCGGAAGCCGATGCCCGCGAAGCGCTTCGTTTGGCCAGCCACAAGCTGCCAATCAAGACGAAAATCCTCATTCGTGAGGAGAAAAACACTGAAGCGGGTGGTGAAAGCAAATGAAGGCCAGCGAATTTGCTGCTATGAATGCCGTTCAACTGGACGACAAGATCAAGGAACTGAAGAGCGAGCTGTTCACCCTTCGTTTCCAGCTTGCTACCGGCCAGCTTCAAAACACAATGCAGATCGTTTCCGTAAAACGTGACATCGCTCGGGCGAAAACCGTTTTGCGTCAAATCGACCAGAAGCAGGCGTAACAAGCGTGAAAGGAGGCAGCTGTTTCCATGTCTGAACAAAGAGGAATCCGCAAAAGCCGCATTGGCGTCGTGGTAAGCGACAAGATGGATAAGACCATCGTAGTATCCATCAAGACTCGTGTCCGCCACCCGCTTTATGGTAAAATTATGAACCAGACCAGCAAGCTCAAAGCCCATGACGAGAAGAATGAATGCGGTATCGGTGATACCGTTCGCGTGATGGAAACCCGCCCGCTGAGCCACGACAAACGCTGGCGCCTGGTGGAGATCATCG
>JAEYQQ010000110.1 GCA_023409955.1 Bacillota bacterium
GCGCTGGTACAATGGGTGAACAAAACTTCGGATAAATAATGATGCAGCCCCTTGACTGCTAAGCAAAGCCCGGCACAACGATTGCTCGATGTGCCGGGCTTTTGATATATTTGTTGGGCCTTTGCAGGTAATAGACACTGGTATATTAGGAATCCGTTAAAACGCCTACGCCATAGGGGGGCAGTATAAACCCGCCCTCCACCGGCTCACCGGATGCGGCATCAAGCAAGGGCGAGAGCAAATACACCGTTTTGGGCTGGGGGGTATAGTAGAGCAGGAAATACCAGCGCCGGTCACTGCTTTCCCGAACAGCCAGTTCCACCTCCCTGGGGCAGTCCAACAAATTTCCGTAAGGTGTGCTGACGCCTGTGCGCTCCAATAGCGCTTTAGCCATGGTGGTATCAAACCCGGCACCCAGATAATACGCTGCGCCGCCGCCCTCGTATTCTTTTAGGGTCAGAGCCGGCTCCCGCTCATAGTAAGAGCCGGAGAACCGGGCCAGGACCTTTGTTCCTTCCAAAGGGGCCAATACATCGTGGAAGATGGGCGCCGGGAATACCGTATCATCCACATCCATACGGATGGTGGTGAGGTTCCCGTCAAACCTGGCAAAGGTGTATTCCGATACCTCCACACCGCAAATCTCCACCGCATGGCCCGGCATGGGTTGCATGGGACAGCGGCCATACTCATCTTTATAGCCGGTGCGTGCGCCCATGATCAGCGTTCCACCGGCCATGCAGTATGCTTTCAGCAGGTCCGCCGTTTCTTTGGTCAAAATTGCAGCGTGGGGATAGAACAGCACCTTGTAGGGAAGCAGTTCCTTAAGGGTTGTATTATGGGTGTTGGTATGGCGGATATAGACCATGTCAAGGGGCGTATGACTTTCCTGGGCAGCCAGGAAAATGCAGCGGCGGGATGCCGCATCCAAAGGCCCATGCCACAGGTCCCGTTCCCCATCCCATTCATTGAGGTAATCGCTGACCAGGGCCACCTGGGCTGCATAGCGGCTGCCTGCCACATCAGCTAGCTTTTGGGTCAGGGCATGCAACTCTTTCAGCGCACGCAAGCGGCGGTTAGGACGGTTGGAATAATCATTGAGACCATGCCAGTAAATTTCTGTGCCATAGGGCGCTGTGCGCCAACGAAAGAAGCTGATAAAATCGGCACCATGGGCGATGGACTGCATGACCCACAAGAACATTTGCCCAGGGGCCGGCATGGGCGAAATCATACGAAAATCCCAGCCGTGGGCTCCGGACTGCTGTTCCATGACGCCAAAGTTCGGAGACATGGCCCGCACATAGGAAAGGCGCTGGGAGGACATGCGGTCGGTAGCCCCATCCTTGTTGTCGCTTTTAAAATCATCCCGCCCATAGCCAAAGTTGGGGTAACTGTCATAACACATAAAATCCAGGGCGGTGTTGGTAAACTCAATGTTGTCCAGGTGACCGAATACGCCGTTGGTGGTTATGAACCGGCTGCCGATATATTGGCGCAGAATATCGCTTTGCACCTTGGCGTATGCAATGGTGCTGCGGGATATGAACCGCTTTTCCAACAGCGCCAAGTGGGGGTTGGCATGGTCATGGATGGTATGGCGCTCCATAGAAACCTGCCCCCAGTCACTGTAGGTCTGGTTCCAGAACCGGGCACCAATGGCATCATTGAGTGCATCCAAGGTTTTGAAGTGGTCTTTGAGGTATTGCCTGAAGGCCGCCCGGTCACTGTCGGAATAGGATGTATCCGTCTCACAGTTGAACTCGTTGTCCAGCTGCCAGCCAATGATGGCGGGATGATGGCCGTAACGCTGAGCCAAGGCGGTAACAATCTTTTTTGTATAGTCAAGGTACACCGGCGAGTTGTAATTGTAATGCCGGCGATGGCCATGGGCAAGGCGCTGGCCCTGCATGTTTTCCCCCAGCACCTGGGGATGGGCATGGGTCAGCCAAGCTGGCGGCGTGGCGGTGGGGGTGCACATGATCACCTGCATGCCTTTTTCCTGTGCCAGGCTTAAAAATGTGTCAAACAGTGTAAAGTCGTACACATTTTCATGCGGCTCCACCACGCTCCAGGCGAACTCGAACACCCGAACCACTTCTATGCCGTGATCTATCATACGGGCGAGGTCGTCAGCCCACAGGCTTTGATCCCAGTGCTCGGGATAATAGCAAACTCCGAGAGTCAGATGATTTGCTAGGATGGATTTGTCCTGGCCTGCCTGCATGTACTGCCCCCGCTTTCTATCTTCTTTTATATGCATCTTTACATATTATTTCCAAAACAGTACCATGGATACATATGGATGTCAACCGAGGGGGGAACTACGGGTCCGCAATCCTAGTTTGGCATTTCCAAAGTATTTATAATACACCTTGAATTTTTGCTCAAGATTTCGCCTCTGCGAAGGCGACCAAAGGGCTTTCCGATCTTCCTTTGGAAACCTTCGGCTGCATATAAAACTAATCGCAAAAGTATCTGCTCTGAAGCGACAGGGTAGTGGCATTGAATGCATTCAAAAGATCATAAAAAAGGCCCTGAATGGATGAGCCATTCAGGGCCTTTTAATAAAGCGAGGTGAATTTTAGTTAGACTTGCCATCGGCATCAGGAAGCAGAAGATGCTTAGCCGTTTTTAGGAGTGTCCCATTAAGGGCCGCCTGTTTTGTCTCCTCCGCCCAGGCTGGAAACCGTTCTTGCTCAAATGCAGATATCAGCTCAAAGAGGGGGGCAGCTACGGCATCGATTTGCGCCTGTTCCTGTTCTTCTGCTATCCTGTCACAGCCATGCTTGCGGCGGTACAAAAGATTGTATGCTCTAACAAATTGCTGATAGGCCTGCTCCGATAACGATTGGACATTTCGTAAGTCCGCATACCGGTATCCCCTGCCAAGCAAATTGTAATCAAACATTAGCGCTGCCTGCCCATCCCTGCGGACAATGAAATTGGTCCAATAGAAATCATTGTAGGTAAGCGTTTTAGAGGGCTTATTGATAAGCTCCTGCAGCGCAGGTAAGTACGCCAAAATGAATGAGAGCAGCTCTGACGCTTCGGGCAGTTTTTGGCGAAGGTTTTCAAGGTTTTCCCTTGTGATTTGATCATACTCAAAATATAACTTATCAAGGGAGGCAATGGAAGCCCCCGCTTCATGAAGCGCAAAATACCAATGGGCCAGCCCCCTTGCAACAACTAGATCATTCATATCCTCTGCAGTACCAAGCCGCCATTCATCAGAGCAGGATATGTCCTCCATGACAATAACAGATGCACAGAGTGCATAGGTACGGATGGTGGGAACACCGCACTGATTCAGCAGGCGGTAGTTTTGAATTTCCCGCTTATCTTCATCGTTTGCAAAGTATTTTGCAATGGCCGACATCCCATCGTATTGGCATTTATACACATAAACGCCATTTTTGGCCCGCAACAAGCGAAAGCTATGTATCTGTTTTTCGGATACACTGCGCAATTCCTGTTTGATCATTTTTGTGATATCAGGATATGGATTTGATCGGTTCAGCTGCTTGACGACATAATATCCATCCAGTGCTTCACCGGTCCCCGTTAAGATACTGGAGGGACACAGCCCATAGCCCAGATCGCGCCACATTGGTATGGCCTGGACTTTGTTTTGGCTGCTCCAGGCCCTGATCTGCAAGAGGCCTGCCTCCATCGCCCATTCCTCGGTAAGGCGAATCATCTGCGTGGCAATCCCCTGGCGCCAAAACTGCCGATCTACTTCAATGATATCGATATACGCATCCATTTCGCCAGCAAGAGGAGCAGGAAGCGTCCGCGTATAAGACGATATGATACCCACTGGCTCTTTATCACACATCGCCGCCAGCGAATAGCTGCCGCTCTCAAGATGAATATGCCGCCCAGCTACTTCTCCATAACGTTTTATGATCATGGCAAGGATATTTGGGTCAATAACCTGATAGATAATCTGCATACATCCTCCACTAATGTTGGAGGGCTACCGCATGTATACCCTCCCCGTTTTGATTGTGATTGCGATAGCTGTGTTCTTCATATTTTTACATCCTTTCTTAATCGATACTCATTTTTGATATACCTTTACGATACATCAAAGTGCCTTTTTACTATACAAGAAACGAGGGCAGACTTCAATATAAACGATTGCCAAGAAAGTAAAAACCGGGGCCTTCTGCTTGTTGCTGCAGAAGGCCCCGGTTTTATATAAGCACTGTATCACTTGCCGAAAAAGCCGCTGACATCGCCGTTTTGGATGAGCCCTTTTTCTACCCAGTAGGAGGCGGCCAGTTCTGCTACGGCATATACATTATCCTCGTTGGCGGGATCATTAAAGGCGGCGTTGCCCTCGCGCCCCACAAAGGTAATGCCCTGGCACATCTCCTTGACTTCCACGGCGTCTAAGGTAAGACCAGCAGCCATCATGGCATAAGCGCTATCGGGTTCCTTTTCAAGGTATTCCACGGCTTTATACCAGGCTTCTGCAAGAGCTTCGACTGCCTTTGGGTTTTCTTTTGCAAACTTGGTGCTAACCGTCAGAACATCAATGATGGCCCTGGGATACTCGGCACTGGATACCAGAATGTGCCCGCCCTCCCGCTGGTTGGCGGATGAGAGATACGGCTCCCAGGTAACAGCGGCATCCAGCCTTCCGGCAACAAAGGCCTCGCCTGCTTCCGAGCTGCCCATCTCCACAATGTTTACCTGATCCTCGGTAATACTGCTATCGGCAAGAGCCTGCAGAAAGAAAAAGTAGGAGGTGGCTGACTTGTCCATGCCTACGGTCTTGCCGGCAAGATCATCCATGGTTTGAATATCTGCAGTGGCTACTATGCCATCGCCGCCGGTGGAAAAGTCCATGGTCAAAAGGTATTGTTCAGGCGATCCGCTGGCGTAGTGAATCACATCACGGTCCAGAACGTTGCCCAGCGCCTGGATGCTGTTTGACACCATTAATGCGGCGTACTGGGCTTCATCCTCCACGATTAGCAGCTCCGGCTCAATGCCAAGCTCTGCAAAATAGCCCATGTCCCGGGCGATATATAGCGGCGCATAGCCTGCCCAGGTGCAAAAGGCAATCTTGAATTTTGTAGGCGATTCCGCCAGAGCAGCAGTACCAAGGGTGCTTGCGCAAAGGGTAATCATGAGCAAAAGGGCCAACAATCTTTTTTTCATATAGGTTCCTCCTCGTATAGTTGAGGTTACCAGTGTGAGATAAGGAGAAATATTATCTGCCACTGATGGTGCCAGCACCAGTGAAGATGGCAGATGGACAAGGGCTAAGCCTTCATCCGTCACAGCTAAGCCGTGCCACCTCCCTCAAGCGGGAGGGATGAGGGGCTAATTACCTGCCCATGGCCGCGTCTACACTTTCTAGCCAAAGCATATCCATGATCCGCTTCTTGATGGCTAGAAACTCCGGTGATACCAATACATTCCTGGTGCGGTCCTGGAGGATTGCCACATCAATGATATCGCTGATGGTGCCCGGCCTGCGGCTCATAACACAAACCCTGTCAGCTAGCAAAATGGCTTCATCAATATCGTGGGTTACAAAGATTACCGTCATTTTGGTTTCCCTGGCAACCAAGGCCAGAAACTCCTGCATAACTACCCTGGTCTGGGCATCCAGCGCACCGAAGGGTTCATCCATCAAAAGCACATCGGGCTTGTTGGCCAGGGTCCGGGCAATGGCCGCCCGCTGACGCATGCCGCCGGAAAGCTGCCTGGGCAGGGCGTTTTCAAACTCGTCAAGGCCCACTAGCTTCAAGTATTCCCTGGCAGTTTCCTCCCGCTGCCGTAGCGGTACCCCTTTCATTTTCAACCCGAACTCCACATTATTGCGCACATTCAGCCATGGAAACAGGCTGTAGCCCTGAAAAACCATCCCCCGGTCGGCCCCTGGCTGTGTTACCTCCCGGCCATCCAACGTCACTATGCCGCTGCTGGCTGTTTCAAGGCCGCCAATAATGTTCAGCAGCGTAGATTTTCCGCAGCCGGATGGGCCCACCAACACCACGAACTCTCCTTCATTGACCGTAAGGTCGATATCCTGCAGAGCGTGGACACCTCCAGAATCGTGAAAAGTCTTGTTGAGATTCCGGACTGCAAGCTTGGCATTTGCATTCATATCAGTCACCCAGCCTTTCATGCCATGGCACGATGACCTTGGCTGCCAGGCGGAAAAGCCAGTCGGTAGCAAGGCCAATGAGGCCAATCATGATCAGGCCCCCAAAGATCACATCGGTAGCCAGAAAGCGCTGGGATTTTAGAATAATAAAGCCCAGGCCATTACTGGCCGCCACCATTTCCGCCACTACAAGGTAGGTCCACGCCCAGCCAATGGTCAGGCGGAAATCATCCATGAGCCCCGGCAGCGCCGCCGGAAAAATAACCTCCACATAAATTTGCCAGCGCTTTGCACCTAGGGTCCTGGCAGCGTTCAGCAGGTTTTTGTCTACAGAAGATACTGTGTCGCAAACCATGAGCACCAGCTGAAAAAATGTACCCAGAAAGATAATGGTATATTTTTGTGTCTCATCTATGCCCAAATACAAAATTGTCAGCGGCACCAGCGCCACCACGGGCAGGTAACGAACAAACTCAATGAGCGGCTGCAGAATGGCGCTGACTTTTTTGGACCTGGCCATCAGCATCCCCAAGGGAAGCGCTGCCAGTACCGACCAGAACCAGCCAACTAGCACCCGCCAGGTGGATGCGGCGCAGTGGGCCCACAGGCTACCATCCAGTAGCATTTTGTACAGCGTACTTAATACCTTTACAGGGGATGGGATAAAAATTTCATTAACATACCCACCAAGTGTCAAAAGGCTCCATAGCATAAGGAACGCAATAAATACTGCAATGGATAGCGGGCGGTATGCTTTCTTCTTACCTTTGGTATTTGTATTATTGATAATGCTTCACATCCGTTTTATCACTTTAGCATGGTGCAGTGTTATACTACTACAATATATTCTATCTGTCAACATTCAAAGGCATTCTATCTAATGAATGCTGGTATGGACCACATTTTCCCCTTGCATCCACCGCCCACCTATGCCATAATGAAAACATATGTTTGCTTGAGGTGACGCATGGAAGGGATTATGCGGTTGTCGGTTCGTGACCTTGTGGCGTTTTCCATCCATGGGGAGGATATTCTCCCTGCATCCGGCAACCAAGACATGCTGGCTGGTACAAAAGGTCATAAAGCCTGGCAAGGCAAGCTGGCGGAAGGCTGGAAGGCCGAGGTCCCCCTAAGCATTACCATAACATCCGAAGACATTAAATTTCACATATCCGGCCGTATGGATGCCTTTTTTGATAACGAAAAGCCCATTATCGAAGAATTAAAGCTTTCGTATTCTACTTTAACACCACCTGCATCCCCCCAACCGGCCCATCGTGCTCAGGCCGTGGTCTATGGGCACATGCTCTGTGAGGAAAGAAACATAGACACTGTCATCATACGGGTGGTATATGTATCCGAAGCGGGCGGTTTGCGGGCAGTCTTTGAGGAGGAGCTTACCCGCCAGCATCTGGAAGCTGTGTTTTATGACTTGCTTGACGCTTACGCCCAATGGGAAGCTACTCAGCGCAAGCATCGGGAGAAACGTAATGAAAGCCTGACCCAATTGCCCTTCCCCTTTTCCGCTTACCGCCCCGGCCAACGGGAAATGGCCATACAGGTTTTTACTGCCATCCAAAAAAAGAAACGGCTCTTTGCCAGCATGCCCACCGGCACAGGCAAATCCGCCGCTGTTTTATATCCGGCCTTGAAGGCGATGGGGCAGGGGATCACAGGACAGATTTTTTACCTTACCGCCCGTACTACAGCTAGACAAGCTGCACTGCAAGCCCTTGATATCATGCGAAGAAAGGGTATGCATGTTCGCAGCCTGACGCTCAACGCCAAGGAAAAGCAGTGCCCCCGCTTCACTCGCTGCCACCCGGATTTTTGCGAGCGGGCCAAAGGGCACTATATACGCCTGCCGGCGGCGCTGGATGAAATGATGGAAATCACCGACTGGAACGGCCAAGCAGTGATGGATATGGCGCAAAAGCATCAATTGTGCCCCTTTGAGTTTGCATTATCACTTGCTGAGATTGCCGATGTGGTGATCTGCGATTACAACTATGCCTTTGATCCGGCAGCGCGGATCAAGCGGATCTTCGATTGGCGCACTGATTTGACGCTGCTGGCGGATGAAAGCCACAACCTGGCGGGACGGGCAAGAGAAATGTTATCCGGGATATGTGATGGAGCACAGCTTAAGGCTTTCCGAAAGGAATTAAACAAGGTCCAGGGACGCAAGGGGAGGTTATACAAAGCTACCACAGCGGTCATGAACCTTTTACGTACCATCGAATTTGAAAAAGAGGAATCAGAACGGGAATTATTAGAGTTACCGGACAGGCTGATAAAAAGTTCAGAAAACTTTCTGGATGAAGTAATGGAATCCTTTGGCGACCCGCCACCTGGCGAAGCCGGACGATTACTTGGAGACATGTATCAAATGGCCATGAGTTTTCTTTCCGCTGCCGAACGGGGACTTAGCAATTATGCGCTGCTGTGTACAAAGCAGGGCAAGGAACGATCCATTCGTTTGTTATGCCTATCCGTTGCGGAGCACTTGGCGGAAGTCACCAAAAAGCTCTCTGGCGTGATCTACTTTTCCGCCACACTTTCGCCCCTTGCCGCCATGCAAAAGCTGCTGGGCGGTGGGGAGGAGGATGCGTGCTTTGCTCTCCCCTCCCCTTTTGAACCTGAAAATCTGCTGGTTTTGCGCCACCGGGTGGATACCCGGTATGCCCTGCGGCGACAGACAGCACCCCAAGTGGCAGAGGCCATATTGAAAGCCTTTGCGGCCAAGCCTGGTAAATACATTGCCTTTTTCCCCAGTTATGCTTACCTAAAGCTGGTAGGAGCTGAGCTTGTGCAATGCGACCCCAACCTGCCCCTGCTAATTCAAGATAGCAGCATGGAGGAAGCAGACCGGGAGGCCTTCCTGGCCCAATTTACCGCCGATCATCAACCGCTGCTGGGCCTTGCGGTGCTGGGCGGCGTGTTTGCCGAGGGCATTGACCTGCCCGGCGAGAGGCTCCTTGGGGTGATGGTGGTAGGGGTAGGCCTGCCCATGGTCTGCCTGGAGCAGGAAGCCCTGCGCCGGCATTATGAGGAGGCCCTGGGTGATGGCTTCGCTTATGCCTACCGGTATCCCGGCATGCACAAGGTATTGCAAGCCGCCGGCCGGGTCATTCGCTCGGAAACTGACCGGGGTGTGGTGCTGCTGATTGATCATCGCTACTTCCAGCGCGACTATCTCACCCTTTGTCCGCCTCACTGGCGTTTTGAAGGGGATAGTCTTCAGGGGTTTTGGGATCAGGGGTGTTGATAGAGCACAAAACCGGGGTTGCAAACCCCGGTTATAACCAAAAAATGTATCCCTTTGGAATCCCTATTAACTTGAGCAGTCAATATAAAAAGATAATGGGTTAAGTCCTTCATCCCCCACCCAGCCGATGCTCGCAAATCATCCGTGGGGGCCAATATTCATATAAGCTCACACTGTCTACCGTGGCATGAAAGTTTGAAAACTTTTCTGCCACAACAGGCAAGGCCTTTAATATACCCTCCGGCTCATCCATCATCAGGGTGGTATGGGCCGTCCAGTCGTGCTCATTGATGCGTATATCCTCAAAAGGCTTTTGCAGTGCCAGCAAATGCTCATTCACATCCGGACCGAAAAACAAGACCTTCAGGCCAAATAGTCCGATATGATTATAAGTCAAAGGAAACCGAGGCACCTTGGCACATATCTCATCCAAGCGCCGTTTTACTTCC
Organism: Bacillota bacterium; assembly: GCA_023409955.1. GTDB lineage: Bacteria > Bacillota > Clostridia > Christensenellales > Aristaeellaceae > JAEWAH01. The sequence goes on from JAEYQQ010000110.1 coordinate 9,845, forward strand.
TCTTCCTTTTCCAGTTCAAAGGAACCCAAAGTAATATGATACGGAGTCTTGGGCGGCTTTTTCACCTCAATGCCCATTTCAAATAACAGCCGGTCGATGGCCTTCATTTTCTCGCAGGTATCTTGATCCAATTGAGCCATTACATATAATAAGCGTTCGTTCATCCATGGCCTCCTTCATTCGTTTACCAGGCTGGTCATACACCTATCATTATCTTACCATGTTCTCCAATCATCATCAATGTTATAACAGCCTGGGCTGATGACAGGCAACGAAGAGAATCCCCGGAAGCAGCTTCCGGGGATTCTTGCACCTGGTCTGTTTATGCTTTACTTTTCCGTAAAAGGGTCATCTGCTTGCGCTGACTGAAAAGCGGCTTTTTTAGCTTCTACATTACCAATGGCTTTTACATAAACTTCCTTTGCGGTTACAGCCACTAATAACGCATAAGCGATACACTTGGGGATAAAAGCCAATGAAAAGCTGGAAAATCCATACAGCAGTGCTTGGGCCAACACCTGTGCTATCAGCGCCACGCCATATACGATGTACTCAGTTCTTACCTTACCGATGCTCCTGTCAATGGGCAGCTTGATGAATTGTACCACCAGCACCACAAAGGTCACCTGCCCGGCAAAGTATGCAAACTCTTGGGGCGTCAGGTATCCGGCAGCCGCCAAACTTGGTGTTCCCGCCTCTTCCGCCAGGGTCAGCAGGGGATAGCACAGGCACAAAAGCAGCATGCACAAAAATAAGGCCGAAAAAAAGATCCGCTTCATGGCATCACTCCCATTCCTATTGATTGGCAGCTTCGGCTATGCCAGTATGCTACTTGGATCATGGTCAAGCTCTATACCATGCCGTATGCTCCCCTACCATGATATTCAAGACTTCAAAATGTATAACAGATTGTTATTCGACAGACAACCAATGGAATACATTTACATTTCTACATCCATGGCGCATGATACAGAAATGAACATAGCACCATAATACACTCAAAAAAAGGCGGTTCAGACAATCACAACGTTACCGCATTCTGCCTTTCAGCCATTCCTTCCGATCCCACAACGGTGCAGCTTCCCGCCAGATGTCATCCGGGATATCACACTCCTTCTCCCCCAGCGCTTTTTCTGCATAACCCTGAACAAAATCTATGAGAGAAAGTACATGATGACGTCCGGTTAACAGTTCCAGGATGTCAGCATTGCAAAAATCCGGTGCCCTATCATACATATCTGACGCCTTGGTATCCCGTATGACCTTGTCTACATTATAGCTCACATGCCGGAAGGCGGCTTTGCCTGTATTCTCATCATAGAGCGCATAAGCAGCAACGCCGCCAATACCATCCAGGGCAAGGCCCACTGAGCCCGCGCCGATAAACGTTTTGCCTTCATACAGATAATAACCAATCTTGTGAGTGTGGCCGGTGGCCATGAGCGTTTGGGGATACTTATCAAAAAGTCCCTTGGCTTGCCCTAAGGAAAAGATATGATCCCGCACACGGTTTGGTGAGCCGTGGGCCAAAATTGCCTGATGATCTCCGACAGAAACAGTGCGTGGATGCTCAAGGGACGATAAAAAAGCCCAATGATGAGGCAAAAGCACATCATGGGTCCATGCTAGGCAGCCGAATTGGCTTTTATGAAACCAATCGGCATGACCTCCCCTTTTCATTTCCAGAAGATCAAGCTCCCGATTGCCCGCAACGGCGGCAACATTTAAGTTCATAAGCCGATCTAGCACTTCAATTGGGTATGGGAACTCACCTACCATGTCCCCCAGCACCCAAATGGAACGAACCTTAGGCATATCCGTAAGCACCGCTTCAAGGGCTGGCAGGTTGGCGTGTATATCGCTTAAAATCGCAATCATGTCATCCCTTTTTCATCTTGCTTAACAACATGGATATAATCTGAAACCACATACCCTTGATAGCCTTCAGCCTCCACACAAGCCCAGCCCTTCTTCTCCCAAATCAAGGTCATAACATCGCCGGGATGCAGCACCATGATGATGCCGGTGTTGCCAAAACGCCTATCAAATCGAAAATTCACATCTTCCTTATTATTGATAATCGCATAGCCTGGGGCTTCCTGGGCAGTATCGTAAAAGGTGAGATACTTGGTAAGCAGGTACCCAACCTTATCCCCCACATGCACAAGGGAAAACTCATTGTTCTTTTCAAGCACAACCATCACAGCCCCAGCTGTTATGGTATCCATCTTCTTGCCCTTGCGGCTGGCTTGCTCCCGCAGGGTCATACTCCAGTTTCCGCTGGGATCCATCCCTACATTGAACACCGCAAGCCTGGGCGCTTTCTCTCCTGCGGCTTCTGCGTCATTTGGCATGCCCCAATCATCAAGGTGCAGTGCGGTTGTTGGTATATACCCTGTTTGTGACCCATCGCTGACCTTGCACCAATATAACCCCAAAGACTCTACCGTAACAGCTGCGCCTTCTTCAAGGGTTGCAATGGCCTGCGCTTGTTCCATGGGCTGAACAAAAAGCGCTGACCCGCCTTCCGGCAAAACAACCCCTGTTACAGGCAAATTGATGCTCCCGGCAAACGGCGCCGCTGCCTGGGCATTTACAACAATTCCGAATAATACAAGGATCAAGAGACAGGTCATACATAGCTTACGCATGGAACACACCATTTTTCCTTTCCATCAAAGAATAAAGATATCAACAAAAACTGTATTATCAAAAGTAGCATACAGACCTGTATTTTGCAAGTAATGATATGTAAATAGTATCAATCCCTTTGTTCGCCTCTTAATGTCCAAGCACCTAACACCTTGAGTATACTCTTGGTCAATTACATTCCCAATATAATGAAGCCACTCACCAATATATATGCCATAATTGAGCAATGTTTTTACTTTTCGTTCATATACTGTAGACATAAAATACATAGATATGTTATACTCTTGTCATAATTACACGCAATCGTGCGATGTTTATTACCGGTGCCCCCAGGCATTTGAGAGGAAGTGCACATATGCAACAATTAAGGAACCGGCTGTATCGCGCTTTTGCGGCAGCAATCTTTCTGGCAGCCATATTTGCCAGTTTATCAGCCTTGGGTGATGATACCTATGTATCGGTAACATTGACCGACGATCATTATTATTATACAGGATCCCCCATTGAGCCTGCCGTTTCGGTATCGGTTCTGGGCATCCCTGTAGACCCTGCATACTACACCGTAACCTATTCCAATAATACCCTGCCAGGCAGCGGCAAAGTTACTGTCGAGTACACCGATGTGCCTGCCACCTTGCCCGAAGGTGGAGATACCCTTTTAAATGGCGTTATCGAAGCAAGCTTTGGCATCAAAAAGATTCCCCTGACTGTTACCTATCCCTTGCCAGACCCTGGCTTTGTGTACAATGGCGCGGTACAGGATGTCATGTATGAAATATCCGGCGAGCTCTCCCCTGGCGATGCCGGCGCATATCTCACCTATTCCGGCGCTGATACTGAACCCAAAAACGCTGGTACATATACTGCTGCAGTTGCACTTGTGAACAGTGATCTTTATGAGGTTACAGGAGAAAGCACTCTAACCTTTACCATTGCCAGAGCGCCCATTACCATCACGTATCCTGATACCGAACCTAATTACACCTATAACGGTCTGGAGCAAGGAATCGAAATTGGAACAACCGGCGCTGTAAATGGTGAAATCCCTGTTATACAGACTGTGTATACACTCCATGGCGCTCAATCTGACCCAATAGGTGCTGGCCAATACGCTGTGTCAGCAGTCCTGACCGAAGATGAGATCAATAGAAATTACCGTATTGCGGATGATACCATCTTTGCATTCACCATCAAGCCACGGTATTTGAATGTCACTATCCCCGCTTCCGGCAAGCTTTTGGGCACAGTGGACCCTGAGCCCTTGGCACCCTATGTTGTCAGCGGCCAGGTGGAGGGGGAGACCCCGGTTTTCACTGGCAGCCTTGCCAGGGCAGAGGGTGAAGAGCCGGGAACCTATGCCATGAATCCTGGCACCCTCGCTCTTGATCCCACCTTGCCTGAAAGTGCCAATTACCTGCTGGGCTTTACGCTGGAAGGTGAATTTATCATCACAGAGCTTGAGGATACGCCAAGCGCCCGCCTTTCTCCCAGCAAGCCAAATGGCATCAACGGCTGGTATAACACCAAGGTCCGGATCCGTCCACCGGAGGGCTATCTGATCGGCAGAAGCCAGAGCCTGGATGAAAAGGATTGGTACAATGCCCTAGCCAATGCCGATACAAAAGGCACCACTACAAGGTATTACCTGCGCCGCATTGAAGACGGTGCCATCACCGCACTCATGCGTGCCCCCAAATACAAGCAGGATACCAAACGCCCTACCATTAGTGGAAGCCTTGGCAAAACCACCCTTGGGTCAAGGCCTCTGTTTACCCTGACTGCCTATGACAACCGGCAGCTTGAAAAAATCGTGATTCTGCAAAGCGGTAAGCCAGTTTATACACTGAGCCTGCGCAGCAAAAATATTAAGGAATACACTTTAAGTTACCCTCTTACCACCCCCGGTGTGTACAGTGCCGTAGCCTATGATATCGCCGGTAATAAATCCCCCGCAGCAAAAGAGGTAAAGGTTGAGGATACCGACGGCGACGGCCTTACAGACCTATGGGAGAAGAGCCTTGGCACAGATCCCAACAATCCCGACAGCGATGGTGATGGCATCGACGACAAAACCGCCATCTACCAAAGCATCACCACCGGCAATACAGCCGCCGTGCCCATAATGGTAGGCTTAATAGCAACCGTACCCAACGGGGAAACTGTGCCCGAGGGCATATTGGAAAACGGCCTGTTTGATACCTTGGAATACGCAAAGATAGAGGATCTATCAAAAGCCCCGCCCCTTGATTCCAGTGCTATCATCGTGCAGCTGGACCAGGTAGGCGGCACTGGCTGGGCCTTTTACGGCAGCCGCTTGATCAAATTTGTTCAAACAGCTTCCGGGTATCAACCTGCTGAGGTTCTTGCATTGGAAGGTTCCTTTGGGGCCATGAGTTTGGTGGCTTTATCCAGCGCCGATGGGAATTTGATGCTCCTTGGCAACTGGAACCCCACCACCAACCGGGTTTCAGGCGATTTGAGGCTGTTGGACACCCGCACCAAAATGCTGGCTACCATCAAAGGTTCCGATAATGCATCCGCTTTTGATCTATCCTCCAGCGGCCTTTGGGTCAGCTATCGGGTAGATGGCGATGTCCACATCCTGGATCTTTTGAACGCCTCCCGTCAAACCTTCACCGCCAATGCTACTGCCTTGACGTTTGTACCCGATGGACGCCTGGTGCTGTATGGCTGGGGCGATACCATCCGCTATTATGAAGATGGGCAGCTTCTGGACGCTGGCTACATCGGCCTTATTGATATGGTCCAGCGTACCAACACCGCCCGAACTGTCACCGCCTTTACACAGGAGGACCAGGCCCCCATTGCTGTTAACGGCAGGCTCACTTTCTCCAAAGATTCCACTTCCATCATCTTTGACGGTGGCGAAACGGTAGCCGTTGTGGTGGGCGATAATCAGCCGGATGAAGTGCCGGAGGACGACACCGAGGAGCCCGCTATCCCAGAGGATAATACCGCGGAACCTGATGCCACGGAAGATGAACCCAACAGCTGACACAAGATCATAGATATGCGAAAGCCCGGCCATGATTGACCGGGCTTTGGTTTGTATGCTTTGCTGAATTTTACCTTCTGATGACTTTGAATAGAAGGATATTGCCACCACTATTGCCTCTTCCACACTGCGGGGTGGAACAAAACCAGTATCGGGAACAGCTCCAGCCTTCCTGCCAGCAT
>JAEYQQ010000130.1 GCA_023409955.1 Bacillota bacterium
TTGTTTTCATTATCCTCTTCCGTATCAGTTGAAACCATTGCTGAGGTTGTCATTCCGTCAGCGTATTCTTCTTGCACAAAAATTGCGTTCTACGAGCAGGGTAGCATATGAATCCTAAAAGGGGACAAAATACAGCAGATCCCAAATGTAGATGGAGGCTTTACTATGATCAAAATATTGTACATCATTGCCAACTCAAAGGCGGAAGACATATCATCAAGCAGAACAGTAAGCAGAAGATTGGTTAACGCAATTGTAGATAAGACGCAAGATGCGAAGCTAGAAGAGCTGGATCTATATAAACACCATATCCCTCAGTTGAAAGGCTGCTATTTTGAGAGCAGAAGTGCAATTGTAAGCGCTCAGGCCAAAAGCAAGCTTAGCAAAGAGGAGCAGGCAGAAGTAGATGATATTGAAAGATTATGCGATCAATTCACAAGCGCTGACATCTATGTGTTAGCATCGCCCATGTGGAGCTTGTCGTTTCCTGCGCCTGTCAAGGAATATCTGGACTGCATAGTCCAGGTCGGAAAAACCATTACGTTTGAAGATAACAAGCCTCGCGGTCTCCTTAACGATAAGCCCAGGGTCTTTGTTTATGTACAATCTTCAGGGGCGGATATCCCTTGGATATTAAAGCCCGCCCTAAATAGAGGTCTAAACTACACTCATGACATCATGAAACTTATTGGTATTGGTTCTTTCTATGAGCTGCTGGTTGATGGAACAGGAACAACCGAGGATGAGCGCATCAGCTCAATCAAAAAGGCAACATCCGAAATACCCAAACTGGTGGAGACGATACGAACAAATTTTTGAGTGCCGGCTAAGCAGTTCATGATGTTCTACCTATCAGCCGCACCGCCACTGTCATACAGTGGCGTAAGCTTCAACATAAACAAATCGGCAAATGTACGAAAAGCACAATGCACATCAGCCCGTCATCTGGGCTGATTTTTTTTAGAAAATACAATTTCCACCATGATCAATAGATACCTTCATACCCTAGTACCGTATTAATACCAAAAACATGTCCGGTTTTCATTGGTTATGGATGGTAACTTTATGTGCATCGTGTTAGAATCATTGGGGCCTGCTCAGGTCGTAAAAGCGTATCTTCCAATAGTCGTGTATCACCAGCATCATTAAGCAGTATGATTGTACCAAAGTAAGGAGAATGACAATGGACGGATCTAGCGTTTTACTGGCAGCACATCGGGGAGATAAAAAGAATTATCCTGAAAACACCATGCCCGCCTTTGAAGCAGCTCTTCGGGCCGGGGTAGATATGATTGAAACAGATATCCGCATCACCAGCGATGGGGAGCTGATTCTTATCCATGACCGAAACGCCTTGCGGACCACCGGCTTTGATGGTTTTGTGATAGAAATGACATTGGCACAAATCAAAGCATTGGATGCAGGCAGCTTTTTATCAGAAGAATTCATCCACACACGGATTCCAACCGTGAGGGAGTTTTTAGAGTGGATAGCCCCAACCCAGCTGCTTGTGAACTGGGAGCTGAAGGATTATCCCTATGAGCTGGGTGATGCCGTAGCTTTTGCCTGTGCAGACAAGCTGATCAGCCTCATCCGGGAGTATGGCATGGATCAGCGGTCCATGATCAATTCCTTTAGCAACCGTTTATTGGAGCACATCCGCCAGCAATGGGGCCATACATTTCCGATCCATGGTCAGGGGATCCATCATTGCCGCCGCGCCAAGGATACATCCATCATGGAAGAAAAAGACCTGTTCGACTGGTGCTGCCTGTACCCTGAGGAAAGCGGGAAAAGCCCTGTCCATTACAGGGAGAACTTTGATTATTGCTTGGAGCACGGTATACTGCCCTGTGTTTGCATAACGGATACACTGGAAGATTATCAAAAGGCGATTCAATATGGCTGCAAAATGTTCACATCCAACGACATTTACGCTGCAACAGAGATTTTACGGGCATTAGGCGCAAGATAGTCCTTCCCATTTGCCCACCTTGCCAATTGATAGGCCCCAAGCCATTATGCATAACCGTATAAAGAGTACAGTTAAAGCAAGGAGAAGTACAGATGGAAGCGAACCTGAAGCTCATAAGTTCATTGCAAAAAGTGTTTTTCGATCAGGAACCGAATGAATTAAGCGAAGGGTACGTATTGAGCGGATTTCAAAATGAGGTGCTATCTTTTCAGGCCGCCTACATCGCCAAGAACCCCGACATGCATTATCGCAAGTTCATCAACATCAAGGTTTCATCACCGATTCCTGCCAGCATCCGTACACGGCGTGTGGTGCATGTGCCGGTGGGCCTTGCCACATTTCATGATGCAGACGAAAACTACCTGAGCAAAAAACCGGGCCTGTATCCGGATTTGCTGGTGGATTTGGACAAGACACAGCTGAGCATCTATGTGGATAGATGGGAATCCATTTGGATCGATGTGGAGCCGAATTCAGCTACTGCGCCAGGCAGCTATCCAATCACCGTTACGCTCACAAGCCTGGAAGGGGAACTGCTGGCAAGCGCTGATACGCTGATTCAAATTCTGCCGGGCCTGCTTCCCCGCCAAACCCTGCGGCACACCAAGTGGCTCCACCTGGATTGCCTGTCCAATTACTACCATGAGCCGGTATGGTCAGAGCGCTTCTGGGAAATAACCGAAAACTTTATAGCATTGGCTGTGAAGCGCGGTATCAATATGATCTTAACACCCATCCATACGCCATCCCTGGATACTGCTGTAGGCGGCGAGCGGTTAACAAACCAGCTGGTGGATGTGGAACTATGGGGCGGCGAATATCGCTTTGGTTTTTCACGCCTTGAGCGGTGGGTGCAAATGTGCAAGCGCTGCGGTGTGGAATACTTTGAGATGTCACACCTGTTTACCCAATGGGGCGCGCGTTATACCCCCAAAATCATGGCTACGGTCAACGGTGAATACAAGCGCATATTCGGTTGGGATGTTAAGGCCCAAAGCCCTGCATATCAGGCGTTTATCAGCGCATATCTGCCTGCGTTAACCAACGAGTTACGGCGCTTGGGTATCGCCAAGTGCACTTACTTTCACATCTCAGATGAACCCAGCCTGGAGCACTTGGATGACTATACAGCGGCCAAGAACATGGTTGCGCCCTATCTTGATGGATTCCCCATCATAGATGCGCTCTCCAGCGTAGCGTTCTATCAAAAAGGGGTGCTGACCAAGCCCATCCCTGCCAACAACCACATTGAGGCCTTTCTTGATGCCGGCGTCAGCGGTCTTTGGACGTATTATTGCGTGGGCCAGTACAAGGATGTATCCAACCTATTTATTGCCCAGCCATCCGCCCGAAACCGAATCTTTGGCGTGCAGCTGTACAAGTTCGATATCGAAGGTATTTTGCAGTGGGGCTATAATTTCTATAACAGCCAATATTCCATGTATCCCATCAATCCATATGCTGTTACCGATGCAGATGGCTTTGTGCCTGGCGGCGACCCCTTTCAAGTATATCCTGGCGCTGATGGCCGCCCTGAGGAGTCGCTGCGCATCATGGTTACCCAACAGGCGTTGTTTGATTTGCGGGCGCTGAAGTGGCTGGAATCCCTTACCGATAGGGCCTTTGTCATGGAGCTCATCGAAGGGGACCTAGCTGAGCCCATCCGCTTTGACCGCTATCCCAAGGAGGATGACTATCTGCTGATGCTGCGTTCACGTGTCAACAGCGAAATTGTAAAGCGGCTTTGATACTGGAGTATATCTTGTCATGTGTATAAAAGCCACACCATTATTTGCTGAATACACCTCAAGATCGCCAAACAGCCCAAAAGGTTTTTAACAGTCCTGCCGCATCCTGAAAACAGGGTGCGGTTTTTGTTTGCATA
>JAEYQQ010000136.1 GCA_023409955.1 Bacillota bacterium
TAATGCTATCCAGCTCTTCAGCGGTCATCAGGCCTGCTTGGTATATGTTCATAAACTCCTGGGAGACACTTTGATTGAAGATCAGCAGGTCATCCGTATTGATGGTTCCGGGAATGCCATGGTCATACAAAACCCGGATGGGGTGCTCTTTGTAGCCCTTGGCCCGGCCAAGCATGATGTTGCTGGTAGGGCAGACGTTCAATCGTATGTTGTTTTGAGCAAGCCAATGCATCACCGGCTTGGATGCGGCAGCTGCAATGCCATGGTGGACCTCCTGCAATTCCAGCAGATTGCATGCCTCAAGCACATCATCTGCTGTGCCGAACTCGCCTGCGTGGGCTTTTAAAGAAAGCCCCATATTCTTGGCCAGCCGATAGATTTTTACAAAACGCCCGATGGGCTGGGCAAGCTCATTGCAGCAAATATCTATGGATGTAAACCATTTGTACGATAGGATTTCCTCCACGACACCGTATGTCTGCTCCACGTCACAGGCACGGTTCAGGGCTAGCTCCGGCTGAAAAATGGTATCTGGAGCAAAGGTTATGCGAAGGCTTTCTATCGTCTTGATAAAAGGCTCCATGCCACCCAGGCCTTCAACTTCATCTGGGCCAAAGCTTAAGGCCAGCAAGCGGATGCTATCCTTCTGCGCTTGGGCAAAGGATGCTTCTATGCGCTTGAGATACCCGGGGATGCCGACGGGGCAATGGACTTTAATATGCTGCTCAAACCACTCCTGCATTTCATCTAGGGAGGCAAAAGGTGTGGTGGGGGGCGATATTACGGTATGGGCCAAGGCGGCAATATAACCTTGGCTTCCGCCACGCCCGGCATGGCTGTGCAGGTCGGATTTGGGGATGCGCTGCACCTTCTCAAGAGAGCCTTCCTGCAAGCCTGCAATGAACATTTGTGAATCGTGATTTATTGCCATCACTCCATACAGAATTTGTGAAATGCCCATGCTTCCTTACAAAAGAGGCATAGGCATATGTTTTGTGTGATTTTGTGGATTAGAATGTGGCTGCTGTTTTATGCAGCACCCTGCGCACAGCGCCGGGGCCGGAAACCATTTGCGCAAAAAGTTCTTCTACCTTTTCACCAAGACCTGCTTCGTATAGGTTGACACCAAAGAGGGATGCATCGCTGAGGATGGGGGAGAGCAGATCGTGGAAAGGCCCCTTGTAGCCGAGGGATACCTTTGCAAGCACAGGCTGCAGCTTTTGAAGCAGCGGGTCAGGGCTTACTTCAAAGGGCGCGCCATCATCACCGATGCCCATAAGGTACCGAAGCCAGGCAGCAAACACCAGTGGGATGCCGGTTAAGGTCTTTAGATTCAAATCAGAACGCTGCTGATAAGCCTTCAGGGTTTCGCCAAAGCGAATTGGCAGTTTTTGCGAGGTATCAGTGGCGATTCGCTGGGGGGTGTCGGGTAAGAAGGGGTTGGGGAAGCGCACAGTCAGCACTTCGTTTAGAAAATCGGCGGGGTGGATGATCTTGGGGTCTGCCACCACCGGCATGCCCTCCACATGGCCCAGGTGATGCGTAAGCTTTTTGAGATCTTCATCCTTCATTTCTGCATGAATGCTGGTGTAGCCAAGCAAGCAGCCCAGTATCGCCAGGGCGGTATGCAGGGGGTTTAGGCAGGTGCCGACCTTCATTTTTTCTGTCAGGTTCACTGTATCCCTGTCTGCAAAGAGCACCCCTGCCAGGTGCAGCGGGGGCCGGCCGGCCGGGAAACGATCTTCCACCACCAGATACTGCGCTTCCTCAGCGTTGACAAAGGCAGCGGTATAGGTGCGCTTGCTAGTGATGATCACATCAGCATCTTCAAAGCCCGCGCTTTTAAGCATTTTTTGCACGGATTCGTCGGGTCGGGGTGTGATCTTATCGATCATGGACCAAGGGAAGGACACCTTGCTTTCATCTTTCAGATAGGCAAGGAAGCCGGATTCGGTGCGGCCTTCTTTTACCCAGCGGTCAGCCACCGCCAGCACGGCATTGCGAAGCTTTTCGCCGTTGTGGGAGCAGTTGTCCATGCTCACCAGTGCTATGGGATGTGCTCCGTGCTGATAACGATGCAGGCATAGCGCTGCTGTTTTTCCCATCAGGGTTGAATTGGCTGTATAGACATACCCCTTTTCTGTGATGGTGAAGCTGGCCATTTGAAGGGAGGGATTGGCAAAGATGCCCTTCAGTCTTTCCCATTCGGCACCTTCTCCGGTGGATACATTCAGTGCTTCAACTACGCTGCCAAGCACTCTTTTTTCCACCGAGCCGGTGGATTTTAATACTGCCAGCACGCTCAGTGAATCAAAGGGGCGGTAGGCTTTTTCGATGAGTTCTTCATCAAAGCCTTCTGCCACCACGATGCCTGTGTCGTAAAGCCCCTTATCCAGCAGATCATCCTGAACGGCGCATAAAAATGCCCGGAAGATGTTACCAGCACCAAGGTGCACCCAAGTGGGGGATTTTTTTGTCTGCTCCCGGATGGCCGCACGGTCATACTTTGGAAGTCTGAAACCTTGATCAAGCCAAGGCTTGGCGTTTTGCAAAGATACATCATTTAGTTTCATCGGACTGCTCCTTCGTCTGTAGATGATGCCGCTTTATAAATTGAAGTAGTTAAGTGCATTGTTATAGCAGATATCACGGACCATGTTCTTGAGAAACTCAATGTCGTTGGGGTATTCACCGTTTTCTATCCACGTGCCGATGACATCGCACAGGATGCGGCGGAAATATTCGTGTCTGGGATAGCTGACAAAGGAGCGGCTATCTGTGAGCATGCCTACAAAGCGGCTTAAAAGACCCAGGTTGGCCAAGGTTTTCATTTGTTCCACCATGCCATCTCGCTGATCCAGGAACCACCAGGCGGAGCCCATTTGGATTTTGCCGGGAATGCCGGATTGCTGGAAATTGCCCAGCATGGTGCCGATAACTGCATTGGCGGAGGGGTTCAGGCTATACAGAATGGTTTTGGGGAGACTTCCTGTTACGTCTTGGGCATCAAGCAGGCGGGAGAGGCTATGAGCAATGGGCTCATCGATAATGGAATCAAAGCCTACATCCGGCCCGTAGGTCTTGAAGATGCGGGTGTTGTTGTTGCGCATGGCGGCAATATGATATTGCTGCACCCAGCCGTGCTTGTGATACATGCCGCCCAGCGCGACAAGTAGGGCCGTGCGGTAATGTGCTGCATCATCAGCGGAAACAGGCAGGCCGTTTACGCCATCCCAAAAGGCCTTGTCGGCTTTTAAAAAATCAACTGTTGTATACTGCAGTGTATCCAGACCGTGGTCGGAAATGCGGCATCCGGCTTCATGGAAGAATTCCACCCGCTTTTCAAGGGCGGCAATCACATCCTGCGTGCTGCGAAGGGGCATGTCGGCAGCGGCGGAGAGTTTAATGATATACTCTGCAAAACCTACCCTATCCACATTCACGGCCTTGTCGGGACGGAATGCAGGGAGCACTTTTGCCTTTAATGTCTTTTCTCGTGCGATCTGCTTATGATAGCGCAGATCATCAATGGGATCATCGGTGGTGCACAGGGCAGCTACGTTGAATTTTTCGATCAGCCTCTGGGCCCGGTACTCCTCCGTGGCCAAAAGGGCATTGCATTTTTCCCAGATCTCCGGTGCGGTCTGCTCGTTTAAGACGGTGTCGATGCCAAAGACCCTTTTCAGCTCCAAATGCGTCCAATGATAAAGGGGATTGCCGATGGCATTGGGCATCATCTTAGCGTAGGCAAAAAACTTGTCCTTATCGCTGCCGCTGCCTCGGATGAGCTCCTCCGGGATGCCGAAGGAAAGCATAGCCCGCCATTTGTAATGATCCCCACCTAAAAACAAATGCCCCACGTTGCGAAAAGAAATGTTTTCAGCAATCTCTTTGGGACTTAGGTGGCAGTGGTAATCCAGTATCGGCATCGTTTCAGCAGCTTCATGATATAGCACCTTGGCCGTTTCGGTGGACAGCAGAAAGTCTTTGTCCATAAAGGGCTTCATATTACGGCACCTCCTGTGAATTGTTGGCGTATTGCCATAATGGTGTTCAGTTTTTTTGCGCTTCAGACAGCAGTTTTTTCTATATACCATTTTACATGAAAATACAATTCATTAAAAGCGTTTTATGAAAAAGATTATGTGTTTTTGCAATGCATCCTACAATATGCTATAATATAACGATGTTGTAGGATGTATGTAGGTGATGTTTATGCAGCAAGGCTTGTTGGAACTGGATATTCATGGCATGAATAAGCATCAGGCAAAGGTGTTTATTGACAGCCGATTGAGAAGGGCAGATACCAGTGTATACCGCGTGCGCATCATTCATGGATACCGGGGCGGTACAGAACTTAGGGATATGGTGCGTCTGGAATATCAAGGGCCACCCCAAAGTTTTACGGGTATCGCCTTCGCTGAATCCTGGCGAGACGGAGCTGGTGCTGCGAGAATACTGATGGTTTGCTGTTTTAAATAACTTATAAAATGCATATGAACGACATGTTACCATGCCACCAAGGAATGATTTGAAGGCATTGAAAAAGGCGAAATCCCCTCGTTGGTACAGATGCTATGCCAGGTGATGGACAAAAGGAGGAAGTCGTTAAGTGAACAGGATGCCTGTTATGTTTGTTGGACATGGTTCACCCATGAATGCTATTGATGACAATGAATACACTGCGCATTGGGAAATGCTTTCAAAATGGATTCCCAAACCTAAAGCCATACTTGCTATTTCTGCCCATTGGTATACCAGCGGTACAAGGACCCATGATGAGCAGAAGCCCAAACTTATCTACGATATGTACGGGTTTCCGGAGAAACTGTATAAGGTTCAGTATCCGGTAGCTGGTGCGCCGGATTTGGCGCGGCAGACATTGAAGATACTTTCCCGGCCCACAGTCATTGATAACACTTGGGGGATTGACCATGGTACATGGTCTGTGCTGGTGAAAATGTACCCCAAAGCAGATATCCCGGTTTATCAGTTGAGCATTGATTCAAGTGCGCCAGCGCCTGTGCATTTTCAATTGGGGCAGGAGCTATCTACCTTGCGGAATGAAGGTGTGCTGATTATGGGCAGCGGCAATATTGTGCATAATTTGGGACTGCTTCAATGGAACATGGAAGGCGGCTTTCCTTGGGCGAAGGATTTTGACGCATACATTAAAGAGAACATTATCAAGAGCGATTTTGACAATGTGGTACATTATGAAAAGGCAGGGCAAGCAGCCCGTTATGCCTTCAATACGCCGGATCACTTCTACCCGCTGCTGTATGTGCTAGGTGCTGCAGGCGTAGGGGAGAAGGTGCAGGTCTTTAATGAAAGCTGTATGATGGGATCGATGTCCATGACAGGATATCTGATGGGCGATGCAATATAGTCGAACAGTAATGAAAACTCCGTGTACCGAAAAACGGTATGCGGAGTTTTGCTTTATGAACCATGCGGGTCAGGCTGTCATAGGCTGGTAATGGATGCATTGCATCCAGACTGGAAGTGATTCTATGATACAGCCAACTAAGGTGATTGAAATATTTGAGGTAATGTACCGCGAAAAGTGGAAATATCTATGGGGTGCAGCCCGGCAGGGTTTTGTGGACTGCAGCGGTGCGTTTACCTATGCCTTCCGTCAATTGGGAGGTTATATGTATCACGGCAGCAATACCATGTGGCGCAAGTATACCACGGAAAAGGGCAGGATCAATGAGATTACCCTTGTACCTGGCATGGCGGTTTTTAAATGGCGGAAAAGCGGCAAGGAGCCGGATGCCTATAAAGCAGACGGGCTGGGTGACTTTTATCATGTCGGCCTATATATCGGAAACGGTGAAGTGATCGAGTCGAAGTCCTCCAAAACCGGAATGGCAAAAGGAGGAACCACGGGTTGGTCGCATGGGGCCAAGCTTGTTGGTGTGGTTTATACCGGACAGATACCGGAAACGCCGCCATCCCAGCCGCTGCCTGTTCTAAAAAGAGGAAATGTTGGTTATTGGGTGACTGAGGCGCAATTGCGGTTAATAGCGCATGGATTTACCCTGGAGCTGTATGGCGCCGATGGAATATTTGGTGCAGAAACGCAGGCGGCGGTGATGGCATTCCAAACTGCAAAGGGGTTGAATGCAGACGGCGTCATTGGGCAGCAGACATGGGAGGAACTAAATGGTGACACAACGACAGATGAGAAGCGCTATAGTATACTGATATCCAGCTTGACACTGGATCAGGCCCGTGAGTTTACTAAGCTGTATCCTGAGGCTGTCATCATGCATCCGCCTCGAGCTCAAAATGGTTGAGCAATATATCTTAAAATGCTCAGATGGAAAGCGGCTGGAACAATTTGTGTGTCCAGCCGCAATCTATAATATGCCCTCGCAGGTGCGGTGGCGTGCCGGTTGATTAGCCTGATTGACGTTTTCGCTTGGGCAAAACAATGCGAAGCTCAATGGATTCTCCGTACTCCATCACACTGTATTCTGCTGGTATGCCGGTTTCCTGCATTTGCACCACGATCCCTTTGATGGCGTTCATATACAGCCTGTGATCCCGGACCAGAGAAATGAGTCGCCGATGGGGAGGGGGGGGGACGGGAAGCCGTGACAGGGCTCGTTCAACAAGTGCCTCAGTTTCCCGAACGGTTAGGTTACCTGAGGCGGCCTGCATGGCTATTCGCATGCGTCCTGGACCATCCGGCAGCCGAAGT
This sequence comes from Bacillota bacterium, assembly GCA_023409955.1. Classification (GTDB taxonomy): domain Bacteria; phylum Bacillota; class Clostridia; order Christensenellales; family Aristaeellaceae; genus JAEWAH01. The sequence continues at coordinate 6,710 of JAEYQQ010000136.1, forward strand.
AGCGCCCGGGCATGGCGCTCTGAGAGATTCTCTTCATATATTACGTTTCTAAGTGTAGAATCAAGGCGTAAAAGTCGCAACTTGTTGGCAATGGTACAAGCGGACTTGCCGAGCCTTCGTGAAAGTTCGTCCTGGGTCATTTGATAGTTTTCGATGAGGGAAGAGTAAGCCTCTGCTTCTTCAAAAAAATGCAGTTCCTCCCGCTGGAGGTTTTCCACCAACGCCATCATGGCGCTTTCCTTGCCGGTTGCTGGTAATACGATGGCATCAATATGGGTTTGTCCAAGCATCTGACAGGCACGGAAACGACGTTCTCCCATAATGATCTCATACTGACCGCCACCATTTTCGCGAACTGTAATAGGCTGCAATAGCCCAAACTGGCGTATGGAGCCAGCCAGTTCATTTAGACTGGCTTGAGAGAATTCTTTTCTTGGCTGATCGGGGTTTGGAATAATGCTGATGAGCGGTAGCCAGCAGACCTGGCGATATGATCCTGGAGATGAACCTTGTTTAAATTGCTGCATGATGCATGCTCCCTTCCCGGAGGATTGGAGGGACCTCTTTGGCAAAATATGATTTGAACGCAGCGGACGAGGCGGTCGTCCTCCCCCTGACTACCGAACCCGCCGCCGCGTTCGATACAATGTATTCGTCCAGAATAAAAAATATCCTGCCCACACAGACGAATGTTCGTTCGCCATAATTCGTGGGCAGGATGCATCAAAAGATGGTAAAGGAGATGGGCTTGTGTCGAAGTTGGGCAGCTTTTCAACTGGTTCCAAGAGGGAGGCGTCCTGGTGTGCCGGCTTTTCGTGGGTATTGTCGAAGGGTTTTTACGATTTTTCTTGAAGGAAGCAGCAAATGGTTCCAATCCCGACCGGGAATAAGGGTGATAATTGGCTCCTCCAGCGTGGCGCCTAACAGTTTTGCGGCTTTGGAACCGGTTGTCATCTCGTTTAAAACAGCAGGACCCTTCCAGCATAGGGCACGTCCATTCACCTTCACGAATGGGAGCAGCAGTTCCAGCAGTGTTGGGAGGGAGGCAACTGCCCGGGCCAAGGCAAGGTCATAGGACTCCCGAAGATTTGGCAGATGAGCAGCGTCTTCTGATCTTGCATGGAGGGCATTTACATTGTTTAGTTTTAATAGATCGATGGCCTCCTGTAAAAAGCGCACACGCTTTTGCTGGGCATCCAATAATGTTACGGTAAGATCAGGCCGTGCAATCGCCAAAGGAAGACCAGGAAAGCCTGCACCGCTGCCAACATCAATAACGGAAGCGCCTTGAGGAAACAGGCCTTCGACCCTCAATGGGGAAAGAGAATCAATGTAGTGCCGGTCGATGAGTTCGTCCTCTTCTAAGACGGCGGTAAGGTCCATTCGCGTATTCCAATCCATCAAAAGTTCGTGGAATGCGGATAGCTTCACAGCGGCATCATTTTTGATTGGGATGCATGCGGCTATACAACGGGAATAAATTGTATCACTAAGCGGCATTGGCTGCTCCTTGTCTATTGTTATTCCAATGGCAAATGCAGATATTTCTGTCCCCAATATTTGACCCAGGCCAGAGCTTCACGGAAATGGTTTTTGGCCCAGTATTCCGGCTTGCAGGGGCTGCCTGTACCGCTGACATTAAGGCCGGCATCCTTGGCAATTGCCATCGCCCGGGGCAGATGATAGTCGCTGGTGACGATCCTTACATGATTTGCATTTTTTCCATCAAGCAATGCAATGGCGTGTTCAATGTTTTGCTTTGTATTGACAGATTCCCGGTCAACCAGTATGACTTGGGAGGGAACACCCCGATCGACCAGCCAGTCGTGCATAACGTCACCTTCCGGCCGGGGTTCGTTGGACCCCTGTCCGCCGCTAACCACGATGGTAGAGGGATTGGCCTGATAAACGGCAAGCGCGGCCTCCAGCCGCCAGGCCAGCTGCACAGATGGCTCACCGCTGGGCTGCACCTTGGCGCCCAGCACGATTATTGCATCTGCCCTATCCTGGCTCACAGGCACGTTCACCTCCATATAATATACATAGGCAACCAGCGAGCCAAAACATAATACGCCCAAGATTATCAAAGAAAGAGCAAGTTTGAAAAGTTTGAATAATACAGAGTGTTTGGGTTTGTCAGCAGCTTTCATGTAACGATCCTTTTCTCATTTGATGTGACCTAAAGCGGGCTTGCATAGCCATCGGCGGCAATGGGCATTTGTTAATTTGCTTCATGGATGATATATCCCATTTGCACCATGCTTGACGTTTGATTACCAGCAACGATTATGTGGTCGATTACCAACACTTCGACACCTGCGAGCACTTCCACCAGCCGCTGGGTGGAATGCAGATCGGCTTCAGAAGGGCTTATAGAGCCTCCCGGATGGTTATGGCATAGTATTACACTATGGGCATTGTATTTGAGTGCTGCTTCCACCGCGATACGGGGATATGCAGGCACCTGTGATAAGCTGCCTTTGCCGATGAGTGCCGTACCCAGAAGCTGCATCTGTGCGTTTAATGCCAGAAGATAAAAGTGTTCATGCTTTAGGGTAGACATAAGGTTACTGCAAAACGCCAAAGCTTCACTTTGGCTCTTCAAACTTGGTTTTTCTCCCATGCGGCTGGATTCAATCCGCCGGTTTAAGGGGAGCACCAAATGCAAGAATGTCGCGGCGTAAGGGCCAATGCCTTCCACCTGCTGCAATTGTTCTGGGGTTGCCTCAAAGACGCCATGCAAAGAGCCAAAATGATTCAGCAGATCATGCGCCAGCGGATTTACATTTTTCTGGGGAATAGCATAGCACAGCAGCAGTTCCAGAACTTCATGGGGTGCAAAGCCGTCAAGGCCATCTTGCAAGAAGCGGTCCCGAATGCGCTGCCTGTGCCCATCGTGTACCATGGCAACCTCCGCATATTATTGGCAATTCAAATTAATTGTATCATCCTTTTTGTATGTTGTCATGTTTTTTCCTGAAAATGCGCCAAGGTTTACATTCCAGCATCAAGGGATGGCGGCTAGCCTTTATGAAATTCCCATGAAGAAAAACCGTTGATTGATCGTTATATGAGCGAGACCTTTATTATAGAAAAAGTTTTGTTTTTGATGGTAAGGGATTCATATAACCGCCTAGCTGTAGTATAATAACAGTTATACAAGGATTTTTGCACGAAAGTGGGGGGACACAGGCTTGGCAGCGTTGTGGGAACAAGCAAAATCCGTATTATGGAATGTGTTCAACCGCCCGAGCATTACCGACGTACTGGATATATTGATTGTAGCATTCTTGATTTATGAACTGATGATGCTGACTCGCCAAACACGGGCCAGCGCTGTTTTAAAAGGCCTTGGCATGCTGATACTGGCAAGCTGGGTATCTGATTTGTTGGGCTTGACAGCGCTGAACTGGGTGTTGTTGAATATTGTCAACAACGGTGCGGTGGTGTTGGTCATTCTTTTTCAGCCGGAGCTTCGCAGAGCTTTGGAGCAAATTGGACGTGGCGCGATATTGGACAGTGCGTTTTCAGATGACAGTGAAGATAATGAGCAAATCGTTTCTGAAATTATACAGTGTCTTACAAATCTCTCTCGCCGCAGGGTTGGCGGACTGATTGTCATTGAGCAGAAGACAGGTATCAAGGATATCATTGAAACAGGTACACCCATAGATGCCATGATCTCCTGCCCGCTGCTGGAGAATATATTTGAACCCAATACACCGCTGCATGACGGTGCTGTAGTTGTCAGGGGAAGCCGCGTTATGGCGGCTGCCTGTATATTGACACTCAGTGAAGGCAAGGGCATTAGCCGTGAACTGGGTACAAGGCATCGTGCAGCCATCGGCGTCAGTGAAACAACTGACGCCATTGCGCTGATCGTATCAGAAGAGACAGGCATTATTTCCATGGCCAGAGGCGGTAAGCTAACTCGCCATCTGGATGCTGAGAGCCTGCAGCAGGTGCTTGGCACCATCTACCAACAGTCCCATGCTAAGCTGTGGACTGCCATCAAGCAAAAAAGAAAGCGTACCTTGAACCGGAAGGAGGGTGCGAAATGAGCAATGAGTTGGAGCGGAAGTCGGTTACCAATGCCAAAACAGGTGTACAAATCAGCAAATCAGCCATACAGCAGGTTTGGAATATGCTTCGGCATAACATAGGCTGGAAGGTGCTGGCGTTATTCCTGGCTGTCGCCTTATGGGTTGGGCTGATCACGCAGGACCCCACGCTGACCAGGGAAAAAACATTTACTGATGTTCCTGTTACAATCGTCGGATTAGATTCATTGAAAAGAAGCGGGCGCATCCCCCAGACTGATTTGAATGCGGTTTTACCAACAGTTCGCTTGAAGGTGGATGTGCCGCAAAAGGAATACAATAATGTAACGGCCGCCAATTACAATGTGCGCGTTGATTTGTCAAGGATTACAGCAGATGGAGTCCAGGATGTAAAGATAACTGCAACGTCCTCCAGTACATACGGTTCTGTGGTGGAAATTGTACCAGATACCCTTCAAATAGCGTTTGAGGAATACAAGATCCGATATCGTATCCCCGTAACTTTTATACTAGAGGGTGACCCGCCTGCCGGATATTATAGCGGTGATCTTTCTGTGAATCCACATCTTTTGACAATCAGCGGGCCTGCTTCCTTGGTGGACAACGTCAGCCGGGCGGTGGTTGTATATGATCAAAGCGTGATTCCTGGTCGGGAATGGCTTGCCCGTTCCAGTGTGCCCATCGTGTTGGTGGATGAACGTGGAAATGAGATCAGCCTTGATCAGATAGAGATAACCAATGAATCGGTGCTTATTAAAAATGTAATTGTGGAGCAGATGCTCTATGAGACCAAGACTATTGAACTTTTACAAGAACATATCACCACTGGTACGCCAAGTCCTGGGTATGAGGTGAAGAGCATTACGGTAACGCCATCCCAGGTTGTTGTCGCGGGCCGCTCAGAAGCGCTTAGCCAAATGGAAAATGTGTATCTGGAAGCGCCGGTGGACATCAATGGAAGATCAGAGAGCTTTACCACCAGTGTAAGGCTTGTGAAGCCTGTGGAAATTGAAAATATATCGTCCAGCATGGTAACGGTGGTGGTAGAGATTGTGCCGATACAATCCAACCGTTCCTACGAGAACATAAAAATCGGTACATTGGGTCTTGCTGGTAATTTGTCACTATCCATGGACAAGACAAAGGCCGGTATCACTATCAATGGCCCGAAGATTTGGTTGGACAAGCTTAAAGCAGGGGCGATCTCCCTGACGGCAGATTTGACGGGGCTGAAGGAAGGTGTACATAACGTGCCGATTTTATGCACGATAACGGACACCGAACAGATCAACTATACGTACGCAACAGACCCTGCCATCGTGCAAGTGACATTGACCAATAAGTAAGTGTACGTGCATGCAGAAAGCCGCCATTTCGGCAGGGGGTGGAGGAGATTATGAGAGGTTTTGCTCAAGTATTGTTCAATGTCCTGCTGGGCTGGATCCGTACACTGGTAGAAGGCGTATGGGACATTCTGTTCAGCAGCGAGACGAAGCAATGGCTTGTATGGATAGGCGATAATTGGAAGGTATTGGTGGTTTTCCTTTGTTTATGCGGTGTTGCGATGGATTATATTATTTGGTTTTTTCGTTGGCGGCCATATTATGTTTGGGGAGCCAGTATGCGCAGGGTGCGCCGGATATTCGGTGGAGGGCGTAAAGAAGCCAATCAGGATGACTACCGAGAAGATCGGAGTGGGCGTTATTCCGCTCAGGAGCCTATGCAGGAAATGGTAGAACCGGATGCAGGGTATGCGCCTGTTTATGATGTGGCGGATGAATACCCTGCTTATGAAGAGCCTGCGTATTATGAAAACCAAAGCGCTGAGCAAATGTGGGAAGAGCAGCCGGCAGTATATACTCAGCAGCTTCAGGAAACAAGAGGGGGGCAGGCTGCAGTAGCTGATACCATTTATACCAGGCCCAGGCAGGCGGATTATAAGGATCATTATGTACGCAGGTTTGCACGGCCTGAGCCGGAACCTATACCAGAACCTGCTTGGGAGTCGGAACAGCAGAATGAATGGGCAGAAGAAACGGAATCATTTGAGCCTGCGCAACAGGAGGAATACTGGGCGCCTGAAATGCCACAAGAAGCTGGTAATGAACCCATTCATCCTGGCATAGATTATCAGGCTATGAGCCGTCAGTATGGCTGGCATGTGGAGACTAACAAGCAGGAAGTATATGCTTCCGCCATGCAGACAGCGAAAAAACAGGCAACGGTTGCTGTGCAGGAATCTAATGATTCCTGGGAGTTTTCCGGGCTTGAGAATTTTTCGCCGTACCGTGCGCCACAAACGCCTAAGGAATACGAATCAAGGGCCGAAAAGACCAAGAAGGGGAAATCGGCTGAGGCCCCGCTTTCAAAGGTCCGCAGTGGGTTAAGCCGTATTGCACAGCGCGCCGGTAAGGTACTTACGGTGGATGATGAACAGTCTGGAAAGCTCATTGATGGACTACCGCCGCCCATAGACAAGCGCCGTGCCTTTCATGCGCCTGTATATCCCAGCCGGACAGGCGAACAGAAACCAAGGAACCCCGATTTTCAGGAGGATGATTGATGCCTGATCAAGCTGGGAAAAGGCTCACTGTGCTTATTGGAAATTACGGAAGCGGGAAAACGGAAATTGCTTTGAATCTGGCACTTGAGAAAGTGAAAGCCGGACCAGCGGCTCTGGTTGATCTAGACATCGTCAATCCATACTTTCGAAGCGGAGAAAAGCAAGCTCTGCTTGAAGAAAATGGCGTCCGCGTACTAATGCCTACCTTTGCTACAACATCAGTGGATATACCTGCGCTTCCAGCGCAGATACAAAGTGTTTTTGACAGTCCCTTCGAGCAAGTTGTGTTTGATGTGGGTGGGGATGACAGCGGCGCTGCGGCGTTGGGGCGTTACGCACCTTACTTTGCCAAGGAGCGGATGGAGACAAAAGTATTCTATGTGATCAATGTCTGTCGTCCCTTGTCGCAAACGGCAGATGATATTTTGCGGCTCATGGAGCGAATTGCAGCACGGGCCAGAATGCAGCCGGATGCACTCATCAACAATGCCAATTTGCAGGGAGAAACAGCAGCTTATCACCTATTAAAAGGGCAGGACATGTTAAGTGAGGTATCTCAAAGGTCTGGCTTGCCCATTGAAATGATTACTGGGAAAAAATCTGTGCTGGATGCATTGCCTGATGCGCTTAAGTCCCTGTGCAAGCCTATTGTCAGGTACATGCAGCCGGATTGGATGGATGAATGAAGCAACCCAAGAAAGAAAATCAAATGCCTCCCTTGCCGGTGGCGTATGCGCAAAGTCTTGCACCTCTTTTGAAAGAAGAGCTGCAGGATTTTTTGAAGTCCTATGATCAACCCTGGCAGCGGGGACTAAGACAGAATCCGCAGAAAAAACCCGATCCCGGGCTTGACGCTCATGTGGATGGGCTGTTGGCCAATGTGCCCTGGGAAAAGGATGGATTGTATATCACTTTGGATTCCAAGGCAGGGCTTCACCCGCTGCATGAAGCAGGGGCCTATTATCTGCAGGAGCCAAGTGCCATGGCTGCTGTGGCGGCCTTGGCGCCACAGCCCTATGAGTGTGTATTGGATTTGTGTGCAGCCCCAGGAGGTAAGAGCACGCAAATCGCAGCCCGCATGGAGGGAAAAGGATTACTTGTAAGCAATGAGCCAGTTTCCTCCCGTGCTCAAGTGCTATCAGGCAATATAGAGCGCATGGGCATTTCAAATGCCTTGGTTACCAGTGAGACGCCGGACCGCTTGGCAAAAAAGTGGCCAGGCTGTTTTGACAGAATATTGGTAGATGCGCCTTGCTCTGGTGAGGGGATGTTTCGTCGCCACCCAGAAGCCAGAAGTGAATGGTCGCCCATGGCACCAGCTGGGTGTGCAAAACGGCAGTTGGATATTTTGCGTCAAGCAGCCAAAATGGTGAAGGATGGAGGAATGCTCTGTTACTCCACCTGTACCTTTAACACCATAGAAAACGAAGGGGTAGTGGAAGCATTTTTAGCTGAGTTCTCGGAGTTCAGCCTTAAACCATTCGATTTGTCACCAACATTGCAAGCAACCAGTGGTATGCTGCATTTATTCCCGCATCAGGTGATGGGAGAAGGCCATTTTGTGGCGCTGATGCAAAAAGACAAAGGAGAAGGCAATACTGGCACATTACCGACAAAGCCATTGCCTTTGCCAGGGAAAAGCGATATGGAGGCATATCATGAATTTTGCAATGAAGCCTTTTTAGAACCAGGGCCTGAGCCAACTGGCCTTTTTGCGGGCCGACTGGTGCATTTTCCAGCAGGGCTTGATATATCCGGGCTGAAAGTGCTGCGGGCTGGGCTTCATTTGGGGGAAATTCGGGGTAAACGTTTTATACCGGACCACGCATTGGCCATGGCTGTGCTGCTTCCAGCCCAGAGCAAAATCATACCACTGAACATGGCACAAGCTGAAGCATACCTGCGGGGCGAAACCCTTGAGGCTCCGGAGGCGATCCGCGGCTGGGCGGCAGTAAGTTATAGCGGGCTATCTTTGGGCTGGGGGAAGATTGCCGATGGCCGGGTGCAAAATCATTATCCCAAGGGGCTTCGCAAAGGTTGAAAGGCGGAGAGTGGTATGGTTCTTGCCAGAGGAGCTATGCTGGATGCTGTTCGTAAACAGCTTGCAGTGGATATGAACTGTGATCCTGATGCTTTTATCAAGGATGAGGTGGTATTTTGTGAAGCTGCGTTAAATGAGGGCCGCAGGCCTTTTGATAGGCAAACACCTTATCTGGAGGCGGCTACCATGGGCCACGGCATTGTGGTGAGCTGTGAAAAGGACATACAAGGCATAGTGCAGCATCAATTAAAGGGCAAAAGCCGTGAGGAGCTTTTTTCAGCGCCCCTTTTTTGTGGACATGCTTTGTACTATATCCCTGAAAGTCCCTTCATCAAGGAACTGCCATGCCCCGATGGTTTTAGCCTGCAAGCTGCCCATGGGGAGCAGATACATGCTTTGTATGAGTATCCTGAGTTTCATAACGCTTTGATGTATGATCCAAATCATCCAAGGCCAGATACCTTGGCTTTATATGCAGTCTACGGCGATGAGATTGCGGGTGTGGCCGGTGTTTCTGCTGACTGCAAAAGTTTGTGGCAGATTGGTATCGATGTAAAGACTGCCTACCGCGGCTGCGGCTTAGCAGCTTGCCTTGTGAGTCGCCTGGCGATGATAACGATGAAGCTTGGAATTGTACCTTATTATGGAACGGCATCATCCAATATACCTTCTCAGGCAGTAGCCCACCGCAGCGGGTTTGCGCCTGTGTGGATGTGTACCTATAAGAATACCTTGAGCAAGGATGAAGTCTGAGCGAGCGTTTGGGTATTCATAAAAAGCGACTGACATCTTGCTGTCAGCCGCTATTTTCATATGTCGATAAATTTTCGGAATTCTGTCATGATCCCAATACCATCGGGATAATGGGCTGCAAACTGGGGCACTGCATGGCTGGGATAAGAATTGCCCTCTATAAACCTTGGCCCGTCATTGGTGATGGCAACATCCCAGGCTACAAACCGCATTTGAGGCACCTTTTGAGCGGCTTCAAGGCACATGCGGGTGGCTTCCTTCCAGTAGGGAATCTCAAAGCCTACAATAGGTGTGCCTGTTTTGGGATGTTTTTCATAGGTGTTGCCCTGCTTGTCCGCCCCGACGGTCAAAAGTTTGCCGGTATCAAGATCCACCCTGGCAGCCATGCCGCCGCAGTCCACATTGTCCATGACCCGGCCGTTGCCAATACGCAGGAAGGCGTAAACAATTCCCTGCTTTTTGTCGCCCAGGAGGGTGGCAATGCGCACAGTATTGACGGAGGTAGGGCAGAGCTTTGCCAAATGGTCATGCTGCACCACCAGCTCTTCCAGAATGCCGATACTGTTGTTGATCAAAAGCTCCAGGAATATGGGAATGCTTTCTTCCCACTCTTTCCTGGCATACTTTTCGATGCCTTGACCACTGGAGCCTTCCAGCGGCTTGGCTATGACAGCATGCTTGTTGGAAAGAAACGCTTCCAGCGCATCTACCGTTGTAGAACGGCTGATCTCCAGCCAGTCTCTGTTTACCTGATCGGCAAACAAGGTGTTGAACTCGGCCTTGTTATCAAAATAATGCCAGTAGCTTTTATCGTTCATTCTCCGGACAATGGTATTGGAAATACCACGGGTAATCTGGGTTCTGCGCTGGGCGTCATTCAAGCGGTAGAATTGAGCGATTTTGTAATCTACATATCCGGCATTGTACTTGATGGCGCAGTTCAGCATGTCAAGCAGCAGCCACAGCCGGCTTTTCCCGCTGCGCTCTTTTAAGACTTTGGTTGTCTTCCACATGGCTTTGTAATCCATGCGCGTCATCCGCTGAATCAGATACTTCAAACGGTTCATATCCATCCTCCGGGTTATACGTTGAAACGGAACAGAGTGATGTCCCCATCCTGCATGACATACTCCTTGCCTTCGCTGCGGATAAGACCTTTTTCACGGCAGGCGTTCATGCTGCCCTGGGCGATCAATGTCTCAAAGGGCACAATTTCCGCACGAATAAAGCCCTTTTCAAAATCGCTATGGATTTTTCCTGCTGCCTGCGGCGCCTTTGTACCTGTTTTGATGGTCCATGCCCGGCACTCGTCGGAACCGGCGGTTAAGAAGGACATCAGACCAAGCAAACGGTAGCAGGTAGTGACAAGCCTGTCCAGACCACTTTTTTCAAGCCCCAGATCAGCAAGGAACTCTATTTTTTCTTCCGGAGGCAGCTGTGCGATTTCTTCTTCTATGCGTGCGCTGATAACGATCAGCTCCGCATGTTCGGCAGCAGCCAGTTCCTTCATTTTTACCACACCAGGGATTTCGGTCTCTGCCTTGGCAAGATCATCCTCGGAGATGTTGGCGGCATAGATTACCGGCTTCGTGGTGAGTAGAAACCAGCTTTCCGCAATTTCTTTTTCATCATCCGCCATGGCGTATGTACGGGCCGGTTTGCCCTGCTCCAAATGATTTAGAAGCCGCTTGGCCAGATCGGCCTCCACAGCATACTTTTTGTCACCGGATTTGACCATTTTCCGAGCCTTATCTTCCCGGCGGGAAACGGTATCCATGTCGGCAAAGATCAGCTCCAAGTTAATGGTTTCGATATCCCGGGCAGGATCAACATTGCCATCCACATGGATGATGTTTTCATCCTCGAAGCAGCGAACTACATGAACAATGGCATCCACTTCACGGATATGGGAAAGAAACTTGTTGCCTAAGCCTTCGCCTCGGCTGGCCCCTTTAACAAGACCGGCAATGTCAACAAACTCAATGGCGGTAGGTGTCACCTTCTTAGGATGATACATTTCTGCCAATACATTCAAGCGTTCATCAGGTACCAAAACAATACCAGTGTTGGGTTCAATGGTGCAAAACGGATAATTGGCGGCCTGTGCTCCCGCCTGGGTGATAGCATTAAATAGGGTACTTTTCCCTACGTTGGGCAGACCTACGACCCCCAGCTTCATGGACGACGCCCCTTCCTTTACATTGGAACAAGAACTAAACTATTATACAAGGACATGCAATGAAAAGCAATCTTTCCCACAAGCGTGTGCGAATAATCGAAGCATTTGAATTGAAGATTTGGATAATCGTTTCCTAAAGCAACAGCCCTTATGGGGATGCTGCGAGGCGAGAAAATGCTCTTCTGGGCGCCTGATATGGAGCCTAGGATTAGACCTTGAATATCTGGAAGAAGCGAAGGGGTGCAATCATCCATTTGCTTCTTTATTAAAGGGCGTTTGATGCGGGTGCATAAACAAAACTAGTTATGAGATAGAGTATCAAGTGTTTTTCGTGACAGCGTGAGGTAAATCATGTATAATAGTCGCTGATTGAATTGCAAAGGAAGGACATGAAAATGACCATACTGCAGGCTGCTATCCTTGGCCTGATACAAGGCTTGGCGGAATTCTTGCCCATCTCATCCAGCGGTCATCTGATTTTGACCCGTGCTATTATGGGGATTTCCGGACAGGAACAAGCTCCCATTTTTTTAATACTGGATATTCTTCTGCATGTAGGCACACTGGTGGCAGTTATCGTTGTGTTTTGGAAGGATTGGATGGGGATCTTGCGCAATCTATTTAAGTCAAAAACACTGCTGCTGCTATTCATTGCATCCCTACCAGCATTGATTGTAGCGGTACTGTTCAACGACGTCATTGAAGGTTTGTTTACAGGTTGGTTTCTGGGCTTCGCCTTCCTGATTACAGCCGCTTTTATGCTCTTGGCACAAAAGCTTAGCAACCGCAGCAGCAAGCATGCGAAACGGTCAGAGGAGCCTGGCATCAAAAACGCCATTGCCATGGGTTGTATGCAGGCTGTGGCGCTGCTGCCTGGTGTCAGCCGCAGCGGCTCGACGCTGTTGGGCGGCGTAGCCTCCGGATTAACCCGCCAGTCGGCAGCCAAGTTCTCTTTTATGATGAGCGCTCCTGCCATATTGGGCAGTCTTCTGATTGAAGGAAAGGATGCTTTAGAGAAGGGTTATTTCAGCCAGCTTGAATTGGCTCCGGTTATTGTAGGCATGATAGTTGCCGCCATCAGCGGTTATCTGGCTATCCGGTTTATGCTTCAACTGATTAACCGTATTTCGTTGTCCTGGTTTGCGCTGTATGTGGCGATCATTGGCGTAGCCGTGATTATACTTCAGTTTGCTGTGCCTGGTTTCCTGCCCTCATTTTTCAGCGTTGCGGCTAATCCCATATCGTAATATCATCTTGTGATTTTGAATATCAGCTATTAATTTGGACAGTATAGGAGGTGAATGGAAAAGGTGCATAAGCATACATGAGATAAAGATGCAATGCGCCATAATGTAAGGAGGCCTTTACATGACAGGGATACCGCTTCTCATCGCGTTTGTTGTAATGGTAATCGTGATGATTGTAGCCATTTCAAAATTCCATCTGCATCCGTTTCTGTCGCTGATGGGGACATCTCTTGTGCTGGCCTTTTTGGGCGGCATCCCTCTGATTAATATACCTAGCGTAATCGGTGCCGGCTTTTCAGGTGCATTTTCCAGTCTTGGTATTGTGATTATCCTCGGTGCCATGATCGGTTACTTTCTGGAAAAGACCGGTGCGGCGCTGACGATGGCGGATTATGTTGTCCGCAAGGTCGGAAAACGAAATCCAGAGCTTGCTATCCTAATCATGGGCTGGATCGTATCTATACCTGTGTTTTGTGATAGTGGGTTTGTTATTTTAAACCCTATCCGGCGTGCGATTACAAAAAAGACTGCTGTATCCAGCATAGCCATGACAGTAGCGCTTTCTGCAGGCCTATATACATCCCATGTGCTCATTCCGCCGACCCCAGGACCCATAGCAGCCGCAGGTACGCTGGGCATTGCAAACAACATGCTGCTGGTGATTGGTGTAGGCGTTTTAGTCTCCATTCCTAGCCTGATTGCCGCCTATTTTTATGCCAAGTTCATTGGTAAACGTGTGAGATCAGAAGAAGATGAAGAGAAAGATGAGACCATTAAAAGTTACGATGAACTGGTAAAAGAATATGGTAAGCTTCCAGGAACCTTTGCTTCATTTATGCCCATTGTTCTGCCAGTTGTTTTGATGAGTTTGAGCTCTGTGTTCTCCATCCTCGGTCTCACAGGCCCCATCTTTGATCTGTTCACTTTCCTGGGCACCCCCATGATAGCGCTGGCCGTAGGCCTTCTATTCAGTATCGGACTGCTGTCCGCCGCTGGCAAGATGAAGGAGTTCCATGGTCTAACCGAGGAAACGTTAAAGACGGTTGGACCAATTTTGTTTGTAACCGCAGCTGGTGGTGTGCTGGGCAAGGTGATTACTGAGGCGGGTATTACAACGTTTATATCAGAAAATGCTACATTCCTGGCAAGCATCGGCATGTTCTTCCCATTCCTGATTGCTGCCATATTAAAAACGGCTCAAGGTTCTTCCACGGTAGCTATCATTACTACCGCCAGCGTTATGGGCGCTTTTTCCACGCCAGGATCGCTGATGCAGAGCCTAGGTCTTACAACACCGCTGGCAGCAGCCCTTACAGTAATGGCCATTGGAGCAGGTTCCATGACGGTATCCCATGCCAATGATTCGTATTTCTGGGTGGTGACGAACTTTGGCCATATCAAGGCTGCGGATGGGTATAAGACGCAGACCATGGTTACGCTGGTCATGGGCATTACAGCCATTATTTTTATCTGGATTCTGTCGATGTTATTGCTGTGAACTTGCTGCGAAAGCTTTACACAGTTACGAAAGCGGGAGGGGGATAAGGAATGATGACAACTATTAGAGATGATGCATGGCAGATTGCACAGGATGCCATTTCAGCTGTTATGCCAGAGGCAGCGGTGAAAAAGGCATTGGCCAGACATGATATCCAGGGCGAGGCTGTTATCGTAGCAATTGGAAAGGCTGCTTGGCGTATGGCCAAGGCGGCACATGATGTGCTTGGGGACAAAGTCACTGCCGGTATTGTTATTACAAAGTATGAACATTCCCAAGGCGAGATACCTTTACTGTCAATCTTTGAAGCTGGGCATCCAGTGCCTGATGAGAACAGCGTACGTGCCACAAGGGAGGCCATGCGCTTAATTAGCGGACTGAAAGAGGATCAGACAGTGGTATTCTTAGTCTCTGGTGGCGGCTCGGCATTGTTTGAACTGCCTATGGAAGGTATCACTCTTTCAGAGATTGCCGATGTCACCAGGCAGCTTTTAGCCTGCGGGGCGAACATTGTAGAGATTAACACCATCCGTAAGCATTTGTCACAGGTTAAAGGCGGACGGTTTGCGCAAAAATGCGAACCTGCGCATGTGCTGTCTATTGTGCTCAGTGACGTATTGGGCGATCCGCTTGATAGTATTGCATCTGGACCTGCCTATCCTGACAGATCCACCAGTGAAGACGCATTGAGCATTGTCAAAAAATATTGCTTGAAGCTGCCGGAAGCTGTTTTGGATGCTTTACATACTGAAACCCCCAAAGCACTGAAAAATGTTATCTCCGAAATAACTGGAAATGTCAACGCACTGTGCTATGGGGCACAGAAGGCAGCGCAAGGTATGGGATACGATACATTGCTGCTGACCACAACGCTGGATACCGAGGCAAGGGGAGCAGGGGCGTTTCTGGCTGCCATTGCCAGACAGATACGTGAAACGGGGCAGCCCCTTAAGCCACCTTGCGCGGTTATCTTAGGTGGAGAGACAGTGGTCCACCTCAAGGGGCATGGCAAGGGTGGAAGAAATCAGGAACTGGCGCTGGCGGCGGCTGCTGGGATTGCGGGGCTGCAAAGTACACTTGTGCTTTCGATTGGCTCTGATGGAACCGATGGTCCAACAGATGCGGCAGGCGGTATGGTAACAGGGGAGTTTGCATCAGATTGCAGGAGATTGGGGCTTGATATTGATGCAGCGCTTGCGGATAACGATGCCTATCCGCTGATGAAAGCAGCAGGCGGCTTGCTTGTCACCGGTCCTACAGGTACCAATGTCAATGATTTGATGATGGTGCTATGCAAATGATTTGGGTGCTGCGATTTGCTAATGAAGGCTTTGGTGGAGTGCTAAGATTAACATTTGACTATAAAAATGGCAGCTGTGTAAATACACAGCTGCCATTATATGATTTGAAATGATTAACTGGTTGGGTTAGCAATTGATTACTCCCAGTCCACCAAACCTTTTTCCTCCATGTATGCCTGCTGGGCATCCATGTAGTCATCCAGCAGAGAGGCAACCTTCATGGCTGCATCGGCTCCCAGCTTGTGTTTGCTGACCAGCTCATCCAGCATAAACTCAAATGCTTCATCGTCATCATAGTAGGTATCGCCTGCATTACCCTTTTCATCAATGACGCCGCTTTTACGCATGAAGGCGAGGTCAGCATCAATTGCCTGGGAAATCAGCTCTTCCACAGCAACAGGCAGTTCCTTGTGCTGCTTTAAGTCGATCTTGGATAGGATAAAAGGAAGTGCATCCTGTTTGTTATAACCGTTCATATGTATTCCTCCCTATTTTACAGAAGTTTGGCCAGGCGTTCGGTGGTTTGTTTGAACACCTTCATGGCGCTGCGGATGGGCTCCGGGCTGGACATATCTACTCCGGCAAGTTTCAAGGCTTCAATGGGGGGCAGGCTGCCACCGGCAGACAGGAACTTGTAGTAGTCACGGACCGCAGGCTCGCCTTCGGTTAGGATACGGTTTGCCAGGAACACGGCGGCAGAAAAGCCGGTGGCATACTTGTATACATAGAAGGCACGATAGAAATGGGGAATGCGCATCCATTCCACCTGTATCAGCTCATCCACCACACAATGCTGACCATAATACTTCTGATTCAGCTCCAGATAAGCCTTGGAAAGGGCCTCCTTGGTCAGTGCCTCCCCATCCTCCGCCATTTTATGGCTGATGCGCTCGAATTCGGCAAACATGGTCTGGCGGAACACTGTGGTGCGGAATTGCTCCAGCAGATGATTGCACAGGAAGGCCAGTGCTTTGCGATTGTCCTGATACCTGTCCATAAGTTTGGTCATGAGAATGATCTCATTGCAGGTGGAAGCCACCTCTGCCGCAAACAAGGTGTAATTGGCTTTGGGTGCGGGCTGATGTAGGTTGCTGTAATAGCTGTGCATGGCATGGCCCATTTCGTGGGCAATGGTCATGGTGCTGTCCAGGTCCTCCCGGTGATTGAGGAGTACAAAGGGGTGTATACCGTAAGCCCCCCAGGAATAGGCACCGCTGGACTTGGCTTTGCTGGAGTATACATCAATCCAGCCATCGTTATAAGCGCTTTTCAGGATCTGCTGATATTCGGGGCCCATGGGGGAGAGGCCTTCCATGACAAGCTTATAAGCTTCCGGGTAGGGAAGTGTCATGTCGAAATCATCCAGCATGGTGGCATAAAGGTCATACAAATGCACTTCATCAAGACTCATGGCGGGCTTACGCAGGGCGATGTATTCATTCAAAGTCGGCAGGCTCTCATGAATGACAGAGATCAGGTTGTCGTACACGGAAAGGGGAATCTCATCAGGAAAGAGAGAGGCTTCTACAGCGGTGTTGAAACCCCGGGCACGGGCTGCAAACAGGTCGCCTTTGACGCTGCCGGCATATGCGGCGGCGATGGTGGCACCGAAATCGGTGTAGGTTTCAAACAGGGTGGTGAAGGCCTCTTTACGAACCCGGCGGTCATTGCTGCGGATAAAGGTACCATAGCCCGATTCGGTTAGAGGGACTTCCTCACCTTTTTCGTTTTTGATGTTGGGGAACTTCATGTCTACCTTGGTCAGCATGGAATAAATGTTCTGCGGTGAGCTGGCCATTTCACCTGTCATGGCCAGCAGGCGCTCTTGCTCTGCAGGCAGGGTGTGGGGTTTGTTGCGCAAAAGATTGCGCAAGTAGACATCATAATCCGTAAGCGATGCATCATTCATCAGTGCTTTTAGCTCTGATTCCTCCATGGCCAGCAGTTCTGGCTCTAAAAAGGAGCAAGCAGCGCTGGCTTCAACAGAAAGGGACTCGGCCCGGTCAGCTAGGGCCTGATAGGTTGTGTTAGCATTGTCTTCGTCTTTATGCATTTGGGCAAATGCATACAGCCTTTCCAGAATGAGCTGGCTATCAAAGAAGGCACGAATGATTTTTCTGGGGGTTTTTGCAGTTGTGCCTTTATAACTTTCAAACTCCGCCACAAGAGATTTCATTTTTTGAAAATCAGCTTCCCATGCATCGATGCTGGGGTAAATATCCTCCAGCTTCCATTGCCACCGTTTGTCTATTTCACTGCGAAGTTTCACTTGTTCTGACATAAACATTCTCCTTATATTTTTACTTACATTTTAATCTTTGGCAGTAGGCTTTATTCTTGGCAGGTGACGTTTGATACTGGTGATTGAACTGGCAGCAATCTCACGCACCACAGGACGCATTGCTTTTGAACCTGCCTCCTTGAGAAGGGGCAGTGCCAAAAGAACAGTAAGAGTACGCAATACCGAGGATGTTGCGAAGATGTAGTGGTACCTGTTCAGCGTAATTCCCGGCAATTGCAGTTGGAGCGTTTCCAGCTGAGCGTAAACACCTTGCACCATCATTCCACCAACAGTGTTACCCAATGCCACGCCGGCCAAGTTGATGATCGTAAAGAATACTGCAAGGTACATGGATGGGTTTTTTTCACCAGCCAGATTCAGTGGGAAGTTTTGCTGGCCCAAGTCTATGGGCGCCCAGAACATGCCATTGATAACGTTCAGCAAGATAACTATCCATGTTGTGCTGGAGTTGACGGACAACCACAAAAGCGGGGTAAGCATGCATATCAATACGGAAATATGGAGAATTGGTTTGTTTCCATACCTATCCATTAACCTGCCCCAGCGAGAAACAAACAGTACCGCCATCACATTGGATGTGATTTGGTTAGATAATGTGATTTGCGTATAGGACATATTCAGGTTCTCGAGCATATGAACGTTGAAAAAGGGTGCAGAAACGTTAACAGAAAAGTGCCATGCGGTATAGAAAAGTGTTACCATCATAAATGGCTTATCCCTAAGCACAACACGGATCATGGAGATGAAGCTTGCCTGTTTTTCCTCCGGCGGAGGTGTGCGCATGGCCGGCCACTCCACAAAAAAGTAGAAAGCAAGGTCAGTCATCCCCAGCAGGCCTGCAGCAACCAGAACGATTGTATACCCAAGCATCCCGGTGCTGTCCATAATCCAGGAAACTGCCAAACCAGCGGCAATACCAGCCAAAACAAAGGTGCGATAACGGGCGCTGAAATATCTGCCCCGAATGCGCAATGGAACAAGGTCACCCATCAGACTATTAAAGCTTAAGTTGACTACAGAGTTGCCGCCTGCAATGAGGGCAACCAAGATGATGACTGCCCAGGGTCTTAGATATTGCATTGCGTCTGGTATAAAAAAGGGAATCAAACCGATAGGAATCCAGAGGAAACGGCCTAGAATGCCAAAAAACAGGAGCAGGAAACGACGATTGCGTTTCCGTTCCATGATGTAACTGATAAATAGCTGCGATGTATTGGCGATAACGGGAATAGCGGAAATAATGCCAAGCTGAAGGTCGTCAGCACGGATGATTTCACGCAGGAAACCGGTCCAGGCTGCGCCGGTGGTTATTACACCTGCAGCATTTCCGAAGGTTGCGGCCCAGATAACCATGTAAAGGCTGCGGCGGAGACTGTCAGACATGCCGGTGGAATCAAACAAGTCTCTGGAGCGGGGCCAATGAAGCTTATGACCCCATTTGGATGTATTCATGGAGTTGTGACCAGCCTTTCGTGCTTATGAAGGCGTATGTATTAGGTAATGGCATAAACAGTGTATCCGGCGTCTTGGCACCTGTTATAGGGTCTGTGAACCCAACGATATTCTATCCTATCCGGCGTTAAGTTGCAAGGCAGTACTTTATTTTCCTCGGTCTTTTACATAAGTAAGGGGTACACGGAAGGTGGGGGCAGAGGCAGACTTTGGCGTAAAGATGAGAAAACCTTCCGCTAGGCACAAAGTGCCTGTACTTCCTTTGACGGAACCGTCTTTCAGCAACAGCTCCATCAGCTTGACAGTGAGCAGAGGACCACCGCCTCTTTTCAAGCCGTCCTTCCAAAGGGTAAAATGGCAGCCGTCACGGTAGCGTGTACAATAAAAACCCTTGCTGTTTTCCGCAACCCCGCCCTGGGTGCAAACAGGGCATTTGACATCCGGGATTGGCGGGGCCGAAGTCCGTGCCTTGCTTTTATTGCCAGTCCTTTCTTCTTTGACAAAATTGGCAGAGTTGGTATCCTCCCGGGCATAACGAACCAGAAACGTTACCAATTGTCGAATGCCGTCCAGGAACGAGTCTGTATCCTGCTCTCCTGTGGCAATACGGTTCAAGGCCAGCTCCCACCGCCCGGTAGTTTCAGGAGATGCAACTTCCGGCGGGGCAACACGGATCAGTTCCACACCTTTGTCAGTGGCAAGCAGGGTTTTACCCTTGCGCTGGATATAGCCCACTGCTACCAGCCGCTCAATAATGGCGGCCCGAGTAGCAGGCGTACCCAACCCGCTGCCTTTCATCTGATCTCGCAGTTCCTCATCTTCAATATCCCTGCCGGCATGCTCCATGGCAGACAGCAGGCTTCCATCGGTATGGGGAGAGGGAGGTTTGGTGGACTCCTTTTTGGAAGTGACCTTTTGCACCATTCTTGTATCGCCGGGTGAAAGGGAGGGTATTGGGTTTTCATCATTCTTTGCTGATTTTTCAATGCCCTCATATACCTTCTTCCATCCCTTTTCTTTCACTGCCCTTCCGTTCGTGCGGAAGGTATGCTCTTGTACCCCTGTGATCACCTTCAGGGCGTCATAGGTAAATGTGGGGTAAAAGGCGGCCAGCAACCGACGGGCAACCAGATCGAAGAGCTTTGCCTCGTCTAGAGGGAGCTTGCTGATGTCCGCTTTCTTGGTGGTGGGCAGGATGGCGTGATGGTCGCTGACTTTACTGTTGTCAAAAATGCGTTTGGAGTGAATAAGCCTGCCATCTGGCATAGCCCCTGAAATCAGGGGATGGTATATCTCGGGTAGGCGCTGCATGGCTTGCTTTGTGGCACCGGCCATATCATCGGGAAGGTGCCGGCTGTCTGTTCTGGGATAAGTAATGGCTTTGTAGGTTTCGTACAGGCTTTGGGCCACCTTGAGTGTTTTTTGTGCAGTGAAATTCAAAAGACGGTTGGCATCACGCTGCAGCGTTGTCAAGTCATATAACTGAGGTGGAAGCTCCTGCTTGGGAGTGGATTCAGATGCAAGAATTGTTCCTTGTTTCCCTTTTACGGCTTGGACAACGGCTTCGGCAGCTTCCTTGGTGGGAAGTCTGGTGTCGTTCTCCTGGCCTTCCTTAAACCAGGTACCCTGATATTCGCCGAAATCTGCATTGACAGTAAAGTACTCATCAGATTTGAAGTTAGAAATCTCTAGATGCCGTTTGACCAGTATGGCTAGTGTGGGGGTTTGAACCCGGCCGATGCTAAGCAGCGCATTATGGCGCAGGGTGAAAGCACGGCTGGCATTCATGCCCACCAGCCAGTCGGCTTGGGCACGGCAGGATGCGCTGGCATACAGGTTGTCATAGGCGGTGCTGGGCTTAAGTTTCGCAAAGCCATCGGAGATGGCCTCATCAGTCATGGAGCTGATCCATAGCCTGTCAACGGGCTTTTTGCATCCGGACTCCTGATAGATGAGGCGGAATATGAGCTCACCCTCTCGCCCGGCATCAGTTGCACAAATGATGCTATCTGTATCCTTGTCACACAGAAGCTTTTTGAGTATACGGAACTGGCTTTTTGTCTTTGGCAGTACCTTCAGCGGTATGCTCGATGGCAAAATTGGAAGGTCTGCGGTGCGCCACTTTTTATATTTTTCATCCAATTCGTCTGGATCACACAAGGCTACCAAATGGCCGATAGCCCAGGTGACGATATATTTTTCGCCCAGAAGGCAGCCATCTCCCCGTTCCCGGCATTTAAGCACACGGGCGATATCCCTGCCTACGCTGGGCTTTTCCGCAACAACGACAATTCTACCCATTTCCGTCCCTTCTCTAGGGGCTACGCCCCAGGATTCAGTATAAGGGGCAAAGCCCTCTTTAGAATCCATAATCAATCTGCCAAAAATCTTGAAGCAAATTTCCTTATATATAGGCTGGATGCATCAAACAAAAAAACAATGCATCCTTCCGCTTGCTGGTTATTATAGCCCAGCTAAATGGAAGGATGCAATATGCAGCGGTGCTATATACTAAGTTGATACTGAGGTTTTTATAGGAGAGCTGCTCATTTAACTGGGGCATGTAACGCATCCCCAGCCTCTTGACGAAGGATTTGCAACCCCTGTTCATCCTCGAACTGATTGGTGTACAGCTGATAGTAGTGGCCTTTTTTAACAATGAGCTGATGATGGCTGCCTTCCTCAATGACCTTGCCGTTTTGTATAACCAAGATGCGATCGGCGGAGCGTACGGTAGACAAGCGATGAGCAATGATAAAACTTGTGCGGCCCTTAAGTACCTGCTGTATGGCCAGCTGAATCAGCTGTTCTGTTTCTGTATCAACTGAAGAGGTGGCTTCATCCAGCACAAATATGGCAGGATTGGCAAGTATGGCCCGGGCAAATGAGATCAGCTGCTTTTCACCTGTGGACAGGCGGCTTCCACCTTCACCTACATCAGTGTCGTAGCCTTTTTCCAGCCGCAGGATGAAAGGCTCGGCGTTCACCAGCTGGGCTGCTTTACGGATATCTTCATCAGATGCATCCATGCTGCCATAGCGGATGTTATCGCGGATGGTGCCGCTGAACAGATGGGGTTGCTGCAGAACATATCCTAGATGGCTTTGCAGCCAAAGCTGGCTGCGCTTGCGGTAATCTATGCCATCAATCATCACGCTGCCGGCGGTGGGTTCATAAAAGCGACAGATCAGGTTGACAATGGTGCTTTTTCCGCTGCCTGTTTCGCCAACCAAGGCAATGGTTTGACCAGCTTTTACCCGAAGGTTAAAATTACTTAAGACCTGTTCGCCGTCTTTATAACGGAAAGAAACGTTTTGAAACTCGATATCGCCTTTGAGTGCCGGCCAGTTTTCCCGTTTGGGGTGAAAGTTGTCACCGAATTTTTTGACTACCTCAGGAGAATCAACAATATCCGGTTCTGTTTCAAGCAAGGTGACCACCCGCTCCGCCGCCGCCTGGGCACTTTGCAGCTCTGCAAAGATGCGTGCAATATCGCGGATGGGCTGAAAAAACTGTATTGTATAGTTGATGAACACCTGAACGGTTCCCAAGGTCATAGCACCGGTAAATACATCATAGCCGCCCTTCCAAAGCGCATAGGCCGTAGCCAATGAGCCAAGGGATACGACAATGGGCAGGTACAGAGCGGATAGGGATGCGGCTCTTACAGAGCTTTTCTTCATTTGCTCCGTCAGTTCTTTGAATTCTGCGGTGTTCATATCTTCCCGAACAAGGGTCTTGGTGGTTTTGGCACCCATGATGCCCTCGTTGAAAGCGCCTGTAATCTGGCTGTTGGTTTTGCGCACCTGGCGGTAGGAGGCAAGGATCTTCTGTTGAAATTTCCAGCTGATAAACGCCAGGGGCGGGATTACCAGCATCACAATCAGTGCCAGCTTCCAATTGAGCAGGAACATTTGTATGCCGCACATGGTCAGAAACACGCTGCCCCATCCCAAGTCCAGCAAAGACCATCCGATGGTATCTGCCAGGCGCTGAGTGTCGGAGGTCATACGGGTCATCAAAAAGCCCACCGGCATGGTATCGTAATAGGAAAACGGAAGCTCTTGCAGTTTGCGAAAGCCAAGCTTCCGAATAAGGTAGCAAACACCTGTTTCCACACGCCCGCAGTTACGTAAAAAGATGGATACAGAAACCACCTGCAGCACGATCAAACCTGAATAGACTGCAATAAAGCCTGGCAGACCTTGAATATCCTGCTTGCCGATGAACTGGTCGATGGCATAGCCAGTCATGCGGGGGAATACCACATCAATGGTGGCGCAGATCGCCATGAAGATGGCAATGCGAGCCAGGTTTTTGTAATATGGCCGGGCGTAAGCAAGCAGCTTCTTCCAGAGCTTTAGGTCAAACTGCTTGGTGTAATCCATTTCTTCCTGAAACTGCACCTTAACCCACCTCGGCTTTCACTTTGGCTTGGCTCAGCGTAAATTCTTCTTCCAGCGCCGTTTGAATCTGATTGATCCGCTGATACAGCCCTGGCCGTGAAGACAGTTCCTGGTGGGTACCTTGATCTACCACCCGGCCCTGATCCAAAACCAGTATACAGTCTGCTTCGCTGAGTGTGGTGATTCGATGGCTGATGATAATGGTTGTGGCCTTTTTGGGCCTGCTGCGAAGCTCAGTCCTGATTTGCATGTCTGTTTCTGTATCCACAGCTGACAAGGAATCATCAAATATGAGGATGTCATTGTCCTTGAGCAGTGTGCGGGCGATGGCTATACGCTGTTTTTGGCCGCCGGATAGGGTAACACCGCGTTCGCCTACCAGTGTGTCATAGCCCTTTTCGCTTTCCAGTATGAAACCGTGTGCCAATGCGGCAGAGGCGACTCTCTCAATGTCAGCCTGGGCCGGACTTTGCTTGGCAATGCCAACATTCTCACGGATGGTTTTGCTGAAAAGAAAGGGTTCTTGAAGGATGAGGCCAACATGGCTGCGCAGGTATTTCCGATCGATTTTTTGAATGGGTGTGCCCCCGATGGTAATGCTGCCCGATTGCGGTTCAAAAAGCCGCTGCAAAAGGTGCACCATGGTACTCTTGCCGCTGCCTGTACTGCCAAGGATGGCTACAGTTTGGCCTGCTTTAATCGTGCAGGATAAATGATTTAAAATTGGCCGGTTTTCATCATAGGCAAAGACTACGTCATCAAAAACAATGTCACCGTCAAGAGGAGGCTTTTTGGCATCAGGCTCGGGTGCTTCAATGGTATTGCTCAGAATCTCCCGTATGCGCTGCATCGATACTTTGGTTTTTCCTGCATCGCTTAATATGCGGCCAAGCTGTCTGACAGGGAACAAAAGCATGCCGATATAGCTGATAAAGACAATCAATGTTCCTACGGTGATAATGCCCTGTGCCGCATACCAAATGCATAGAAGCAGTGTTGCCATGATTTGCAGCATGCTCATCAGGTCGGCAGAACTCCAGTAGACAGACAGCATGCTGATGAGTCTATAAGCTTTGCCTCGGTAATCCTCATTGGCAGTATCAAACTTTTCTACTTCATACTGCTGCCGGCCAAATGCGCGAACGACACGGACACCTGTAAGATTTTCTTGCAAAACGGCGCTCATTTTCCCTTCGCTTTCATCTGCATAACGGAAATGAGTGGTAATCTTTTTGAAAAAGATAAATGCCGTCAGAAATAAAGCAGGAATCATGATGGTGCTGTACAAAGTGATCTCGTGATTGCGTTCCCACAGCAATGTAAAGGCGATGACTAGCATGAGAACGGTGTTTACAGCCTCTACCAGCTGAACTGAAAGAAAACGCCGAACCGTTTCCACATCGCTGGTACAGCGCTGGATTAAGTCGCCTGTTTCTGCCTTTACATGAAATGAAAAGGGAAGATGCTGAAGATGTGCATAAAGTTTATCCCGAAGCGTTAATGCAATGTTTTCACTGGCCACTGCCGACCAACGGCCTTTTAAGTATGTAAAAGCACCGTTGATAACATTCAACAATACCAAGACGGCACCTACCAGCCATAGATGGTTCAGCAGAAAACTGCGGCCACCAAGTGACGAAATAATGTTTTGCAGAAATATAGGAAGGCTGCTGGGGTTGCCTCCCAAAATACTGTCAATGGTTTCGGCAAATAACAGGGGTGTTATAAAATTGATGAAAACAGAAAAAACGGTGCAAACAACTGCGCCAAGATATGTCCATGAATTTGCACGTATCAAACTGTATAGCGGCACATTTTGCTCTTTTTGCATAAGACATCTCCCATCGGCGATAAGCTGCCGGCATTACGGATGGCTTACCCTACCTGCGAATAGGGGCAATCGTTAGAAGCGGATTATAAGGTAATAACGAGTATGTACACTGGAAAGTCACAATCAATGAATTAAAAGCAGGAAAACGATATAATGTCGAAAAATGCAGCTTCGCAGAATTTTGCCTGCAAAGTACAGTATACGAAAATTGGATGAAATAGTCAATTGGTTTTGCGCTATACGGCAGGGGATAAGCTGGATATTATTTGTATTACATCCAGATTTATGGTTGACATGCTGCGTAAACAGGCGTATTATGGGATTACAAGCGTATTTTGTATAATTATTTAAGCAAATTGTTTCATAATAGTAATTATCTATTGATTTTTTTGAAATCAAAAAGTAGAATATATAGGTAATGAAAGCTCGGCACGGAGAGGATGGAGCATAATGGCAAAGCGAATCTTGCTAGTGGACGATGAACCCCTGATTCTCAAGGGTCTTCGCTACACATTGGAGCAGGAAGGCTACGAAACAGATTCGGCCGCAGATGGTGAAGAAGCAATTTCCAAGTTCTTTGCCGGCGACTTTGACCTGGTTCTGCTGGATGTAATGCTGCCCAAATTGGATGGTATTTCTGTTTGCCAGCGCATTCGGGAGTACTCCAGTGTCCCCATCATAATGCTGACCGCAAAAGGTGAGGATATGGACAAGATCCTCGGCTTGGAATACGGCGCCGATGATTATATGACAAAGCCTTTTAACATTTTGGAGGTCAAGGCCAGAATCAAGACGATTCTGCGCAGGGCTAACCATGCATCAGGACCAGAAGAAAAGAAGGTCATCCGTGTTCGCGACATGGAGGTCAATATTGTCAACCGTACTGTACTTCTGGGCGGAAAAGAGGTCAAGCTCACTGCCAAGGAATTTGATCTATTGCAATTATTTATTAATAACCGTGGCAAGGTTTTCAGCCGTGAAGCCATGTTGGAAACTGTATGGAAATACGATTATACGGGTGATGCCCGCACGGTGGACGTACATATCAGGCGTCTGAGGGAGAAAATTGAAAGGAACACCGCACAACCTGAGTTTATTTTCACCAAATGGGGAGTTGGCTATTATTTCACCGACAAGGATTAACCCATTTACCAGTATCCGCTGGAAAATACTGCTCGCCTTCCTGCTGCTCGTCGGGAGTTCCTTCTATGTGATGGCAACCTCGCTGACCAGTCTGGTTGGCGATTATCTTTTTGAGCAACGAATACGAGCTGACCGTATCAGTGTGGAAAAATTGGCTGAGCAGCTGGAGCCATTATACAGCCGATCCCAAGCGGCGGCCCTCACCGAGCGTATGAAGGAAGCAGGGGGAGAACTGGGAGGCAGGCTCTTGTTGTTGGATACTGCTGGCAAGGTGCAGTTTGACAGCTATTCCCAAATGAACGGTACACGACTGCAATACCCTGAGGTTCTTGGAATATTGATGCAGGGTAAAACAGTGGATTATGGTCTGCACAAGCTAAATGGTGCAGGGGAAGCACCAGAAAGTACGCTGCTTTCTTTTCTGCGTCCTTTGGATACAAGTGCAACTTGGGTAAGTTACTGCACCGCCGCCCTGAGTACCTCAGATGGGGTAGTTGGGGTTTTACTTTTTTCCTCGACGATGCAAAGCATGATGCAGGGTCTTTACCAATTGCAGGATCAGATGATACTGTACTTTTTGATCGTGGCAGGTATTGTGCTCATAATCTCCATGATTTTCTCAAATGTTATCACTAAACCTATTGCAACGCTGACCAGAGGGATACAGCGTATGGGCAAGGGTGATTTGTCATCCCGGGTGGCTGTAAAGGGATCAGGGGAATTAAAACGCCTTGCAGAGACGTTTAATACCATGTCGGAGAAGCTGGAGGCTTTGGATAAAAGCCGCAACCAGTTTGTTTCCAATGCAAGCCACGAACTAAAAACACCGCTGGCTACCATGAAAATCCTTCTAGAAAGCCTGATCTACCAGCCGGAAATGGATGCGGAGCTTCGAACCGAGTTCATGACAGACATTAACAAAGAAATTGACCGGCTGAGCCTGATCATCAGTGATCTGCTAACTTTGGTACAGATGGATACCAAAAACATGAAGCTAAACAGACAGAATGTTAGAATGGCTGATCTTGTACGCGATACGGTGCACAGGCTTACACCTATGGCACAAAAGCGTCAGCAGGCGATACAGACTGATATACAGGATGAAAGTGAAATGTATGCCGATGGGCCCAAACTGTTGCAGGTGGTGTACAACCTGATGGAAAATGCCATCAAGTATACGCAGACAGGTGGATTTATATCAGTCCGCTTATATAAATCAGGTAAAGAAATGATCCTTACAGTCAGTGATAACGGCCCCGGTATTCCCAAAGATGACCTGACCCATATTTTTGATAGATTCTATCGTGTGGACAAGGCACGATCCAGAGAAACAGGCGGAACAGGGCTGGGCCTTTCCATTGTTCGCCAGATCGTACTGCTGCACGGCGGTGCCGTATCTGTAAAAAGTGAGGAAGGGCAAGGCGCTACTTTTATTGTGGAACTTCCTGCCCACAACGGCTAAGGCCTAGAAAGGAGTACAATGAAAAAGCACTGTATGTTGGCTGCACTGATTGCGGTGATGTTTGTTGTCTCCGGCTGTACCACAATATTTCCGGATCCTTTGCAAAAAGCAGAGTCGACCCCGGTACCTGGGATCACAGCCGCGCTGCATAGCCCTTTGACCAGTGACAATGACCGGAATAATCAAATGATGACGTTGTACTTCCGCTATGGTCGGGAGCCAATGTTAGCAGCTGAAGCAAGGTATGTAGCTGTTTCTCAAAATGAATCTGCAGAATTAGCATTGGTCAAGGCTATGCTTTCAGGGCCCGGTGCCGGAACAACAGACCTTACCCGGCTTTTTCAAGAGCAGGTTCAGGTAATAAATACCATCTCTCACGGTGATATACTGTATGTAACTTTTAATGACGCACTGCTAAAGCCCTATTCAGATGAGCCCAGTGAATGGCAGAACAGTGCTGAGTGGCAGCGAGAGGTGATCATCCGCCGAAAGCTTGCCATGGCTGGTCTTACGGCATCCATCATAGAAAATTTTCCTTATCAAAGTGTCCAGGTACTGGTACAGCAACGCAGCGATGTTTCCACCAGCCTACGGCTTGATAATGCCTATTTTCAGGATGCAAGCAAACCCAATGGCCTTGCCTTGCCTTTTAAGAGAGATGAATCGCTTTTGTTAACACAAGAAAACACAATCAAGACGATCATCGCTGCCTGGCAGGAGAAGGATTGGAGCAGATTATACAATTATCTGGCTTCTTATAACCAATCAGATGGGCAAGCAAGACCCAGCAGGGAAACCGCATTTGCCCAATGGGACAATGCTGCAGCAGTGACGGGGGTTGAGACTACTGGTGGAAGCGTATCGCCGGATGGGTCCAGAGCTGTTGTCAATGTCAGCATGACTTTGACCTCGGGGAATGAACTGGAGAAATCAGTGTTTGACTGCCCGGTAACTTTGCACCGGGATAAAGGAATATGGAAAATAAGCTATGAACAGCTGACGACCTTGATGAACCTGACAGCGGAGCAGGAGGCGGAATAATGGTGAAAAATAGGCACAGCGTTTTGCTTGTGATGCTTGTTGTATGTCTTTTTCTGGGGGGATGTCAGTCATCCATACAAGTAATATCCGGTGAAGATACCGGAACGCTTGCCACATTGCCACCTCCGGAGATGATCTATGATGCGCCTGTTGGAGATGCGGGGCTGGATTATGAGACAACTGCTACTTTGTTCTTGCCCAGGGCGGACGGTGTGCGCCTGATTGCACAGCAGGTGCGTGTAAAGCTGCCGGTAGGCAAGCATGGCGCTGAAGTTGTTCTGGAGGAACTTTTTAAGCATCCCGGCAATGCAAATGTACAGCCTCTTACAAAGAATGTTTCGTTGCAGCTGACTGGAGCCAATCCCGTTGAGATATCCAGGGACGTTGCAACCGTAAACTTGTCCAGCGCAGCCAACTTGCTGGAGCCCAGGGAATTTTATACGGTATGTCAGGCGATAGCCAATACACTGACAGAATTCTCTGATATCAGGTACGTGAATGTACTCGTTGCAGGTACTCAGGTGGGGCTGGATATTTCCGCTACGCTTCCTATGGGAACGCTGCAAAGACGAACGTCCGATGACATCAATGTGCTGTGGGAACAGGCGGATGCCCAGCGGGTTCCGCTTTCTGAAAATCCTGCAACACGCAGGCTGTCCACCATGGCAACGCTGTATTTTCCGGCCAGGATGGGAACAGGCATATTGCCTGAAGTGAGAAACATGTCCTTTGAGGGGCAAACAATACCCCAACTTGTAACCGGAATCCTGCAGGAGTTGTATTTGGGGGCAGAATATTTGGGGAATGTACCTACCATGCCGGACTTGGTGAATCTGCTAACGGATGATCCGGTTGTGTCGGATATTTCCAGCGGCGGCAGAAAAGTTACGCTGCGTTTTTCTTCTGATTTGAATGATGCATTGAATGATAATGGCTTGACACGTTCCATATGCATGGCATCACTTACATATACGCTGACAACCTTCCTGCCAAACATAGCAGGCGTGGAAGTCTATATCGATGATATGCTGATTAACGAAATCAGCCCTAGCAGTATCTATATTCCCCAGCAGACGATTGCCTTTTCTCGGGGCTTACAGCAGCGAAGTGACTATGGTTCTTTTCTCTTATCATATTGCAAACTCTATTTCGGTACGGAAGGCGGCAAACTCACTGCAGTGAACCGGCCAGTGCCATACTATCAGGCGAAAAACCCAAGGTATTTGCTGTTGCAGTTAAGCATGGGGCCCATGGCGTATGACAGCGTAACTGGATTGAGCGCTGTATTTCCATCAGCTCTGCGTGATGCTGATGTGATTGGTGTAGGATATACGGATGACACAATGTTAGTGCATTTGTCAGATGCATTCAAGACTTCAGCATCGGCCTTGAGTGCCACAGCAGAGCGGCAGTTGATATATGCAGTTGTAAACACCCTTTGCGAAAATCCCGTTGTCTCCCGCGTGAGATTCTATATTGCGGGTTCCCAGCCAGAGACACTGGCGGGGGAGATATACCTGCCCGGTGAATTTTTTCAAAATCCAGGAATCGTTCAATAATTGCAGAGGTTGCTTGTATGAATTTGCCAACATCTATTATAGAGGCACTATCATCGCTGCCACAGGGTTTACGGCAGGAGGATATGATTCGGGATGCCCAAAGTTTAAGCCATGCTTACCGCAGCCAAAATGCATCGGGTATGCGGCTGGTTACGGTGCAGGCGCAAGCAGTGGCATACGCTGCTGCCCGAATGCCGGCTACATTTTGTGCCGTAACAACGGCACTGCAGCATGCCCTTGACTGCACAAGAGCAAGCATCCGCACTGTCATTGATGCAGGTGCGGGAACCGGTGCAGCGTCATGGGCGGCATCCACATTGCTTGCACTGGATAATATCCTGTGCCTGGAGCGGGAGCCAGCCATGCGCAGCGTAGGGCAGGTACTGATGCAATCGGGGAATGAAGTCTTAAAAAATGCTGCATGGCAAGGCTGTGACCTGGCAACTGATACAGTAACCGACAGTGCAGATTTGGTGATCATGGGCTATGTGCTAAACGAGATGGCTCGGGACAGCCGGGTGACAGTATTGAAGAAGCTGTGGAATGCAGCCAGCCATATGCTGCTGATCGTGGAACCTGGAACCCCGGCTGGTTATGCGAACCTCATGGATGCTAGGACATGCTTGCTGGGAATGGGAGCTCATATGGCAGCACCATGCCCCCATGAAAAGCAGTGTCCAATGACAGACAACGATTGGTGTCATTTCAGCTGCCGGGTGCAAAGAACAAAGCTGCATAAGCAGTTAAAAGGTGGAGAGGCTGGTTATGAAGATGAGAAATTTTCTTACATGGCCTTTGTTCGTGACGCTGCCAATCCAGTACAAGCCAGGATTCTGCGCCATCCGCAGGTACACAAGGGCCATGTGACGTTGACACTGTGCTGTGAAGATGGCATACGCAAGCAAACGATATCCAAGAAGGATGGGGAAATGTACAAGCTGTCCAGGGACGCGGCGGCCGGAGGCAGCATATGATTATGAGATGACGCATAGGAACGCTGAATATGACTATAGGTTCCAAAATTTCTGGTTTTGAACCGACTGCTGTTGAGCCATTCTATCTAATATGGTAGGATGGCTTACTTACACTATTGGGAGTACCGAAAGGAGAACCCAGGATGGAATGGCATGGAAAAGCAATGGAGGCTGTATTTGCGGATCTAAACGTGCGGCCGGAGAGCGGACTGACGGAAAATGAAGCGGCAAAAAAGCTTGCAGAGCATGGCCCGAATGAGCTGCGCGCACAAAAGGGACGCAGCATTCTTCAAATGTTTTTGGCACAATTTACTGATTTTATGGTTCTTATTCTGCTGGCGGCTTCCCTTATATCTGGTGTCGCACTGCATGAGTGGACGGATAGTATTATCATCTTGTTGGTTGTGGTTATTAACGCTGCTCTGGGCGTGATACAGGAGAACAGGGCGGAGAAATCGTTATCCGCTATTAAGAAAATGGCATCTCCTCACGCCAAAGTGCGTCGGGACGGGCAGATTCAAATCCTGGCTGCAGGCGATCTTGTTCCTGGTGATATCGTTGTCTTGGAGACCGGGGATTATGTGCCAGCAGACATCCGCCTCTATAGCTGTGTCAACCTGAAAACACAGGAAAGTGCCTTGACAGGTGAAAGTGAGCCGGTTGAGAAGTACGAGGGGGAAGTGGAAGAATCAGCCTCTATTGGAGACAGGAAAAACATGGCCTACTCCGGAAGCCTTGTCACATATGGCCGCGGAGAAGGTGTTGTGGTAGCAACAGGCATGCACACCCAACTGGGGAAAATCGCAGGTATGCTGGAAAGTGAAGAAGGCGTAAAAACACCCTTGCAGCGCCGATTGGCTGATATGAGCAAAAAATTGGCCATTGCTGCAATTGGTGTATGCGCCATTGTTTTTTTCATCGGTGTATTGTACGGAAAAAATGCCGGTGACATGTTCATGACGGCCATTAGTTTGGCCGTTGCGGCCATTCCAGAAGGTATGCTGGCCATTGTCACCATCGTACTTGCCATTGGCGTGCAGAAGATGATAGACCAACATGCCATTATTCGCAGACTGCCTGCTGTTGAAACGCTGGGCAGTGCAACGGTGGTGTGCTCTGACAAAACCGGCACGCTGACCATGAACCGTATGACAGTAATTGCAGCCAGTGCACCTTTTGAAGCTGGAGATGCTCAGGCTTTCAGAAAGCAAAACGCTGCTGTGCTTATGGGAACAGCAATGGTGCTGTGTAATGACGGGCAGCCAGGTCAGGTGGACGGTAAAGAAACATTCCTTGGTGATCCCACAGAGACTGCATTGCTGGAGTTTGGCAAGACCATAGGGTATGAGAAAAAGCGTCTGGAAGGCAAGATGCCAAGGGTTGATGAGATCCCATTTGATTCGGACAGAAAGCGCATGGCTACCGTCCATAAGGAAGGAAACGTTTACCGAGTTTTTGCCAAGGGCGGCTTGGATGAGGTACTGGATATTTGTACCCACATTCAGGATGGCGGCGTTCGGCCCATAACCGAGGAAGATGTTGAGCGGATACAGCGTGCTGCGCAGGAAATGTCTGAGTCGGCTTTGCGTGTGCTGGCCTTTGCCATGGGTGAAGTTCCTGGACTATCTACAGGTGATAAGCAGGCAGATTATGAAAAGGGTTTGGTATTCCTTGGCATGACCGGCATGATTGATCCGCCTCGACCATCTGCCAGGGATGCAGTTTCCATGTGTAGAAAGGCCGGTATCAAGCCTGTAATGATTACAGGGGACCATAAAGCGACAGCTGCTGCCATTGCCAGGGATCTTGGTATATTGGGCAAAGGCGATAGGGTAATCACAGGTCTTGAACTTGCCAGGATGGATGATGACCGGTTGCGGGAGGAAGTGCGAAATATCTCCGTATATGCCCGTGTTTCTCCAGAGCACAAGCTGCGCATCGTAAAAGCCTGGCAGTCTTGGGGTGATGTTGTAGCCATGACGGGTGATGGGGTCAACGATGCTCCTGCCTTAAAGCGTGCTGATATCGGCGTTGCCATGGGCATTACAGGCACTGAGGTCAGTAAGGAAGCAAGTGCCATGATTCTGACAGATGATAACTTTGCAACCATTGTTACTGCCGTATCCCAAGGGCGCACAATCTATAACAACATTTTGAAGGCAATCCAGTTCCTCTTGTCTTGTAACATTGGTGAGATTTTGACGATCTTTGTTGCGACGCTTTTGAATTGGGCAACCCCATTGCTGCCCATTCATATTTTATGGGTTAATCTGGTTACAGATACCTTCCCTGCGTTGGCTCTTGGTATGGAGCCTGCTGAGCGGGATATAATGCAAAAGCCGCCACGGGACCCCAAATCCGCGATATTTGAAAAGTCCCTTTTGTTCCGCCTTGGGTATCAGGGCTCAATGATTGCGGTATTGACACTTGCTGCATTCTTAATTGGCCAATCAACCAGCGTGGCATTAGGCCAGACCATGGCCTTTGCAGTGCTCTCCAGTACTCAGATAGTTCATGCATTTAATCTACGCAGCAACGTGTTTTCTCTGTTTGCCAAAGGCCCGGGGAACAAATGGCTGCTGTATGCCGGCGGTGCTTCACTGGCTCTTCAGTTATTGGTGCTGATAGTTCCCTTCCTACAGAGCATATTCCAACTTGTTCCCATGACAATTGTGGAGTGGCTGATTGTAGTAGGGCTTAGTGTGATGCCAA
This sequence comes from Bacillota bacterium, assembly GCA_023409955.1. Lineage (GTDB taxonomy): Bacteria > Bacillota > Clostridia > Christensenellales > Aristaeellaceae > JAEWAH01. Next base: position 41,235 of record JAEYQQ010000136.1, read on the forward strand.
TTGTTGTGGTAGAGACATTTAAGTCGCTTGGATGGACAGGTGAAAAGCTTCGAAGGAAGCACTAAAATGGAATGGAAAGAGGCTGTGAAAGTAATCTTTACACAGCCTCTTTTATTTGCTATTTGGGCAAGGGCGATATTTGCCTGTACAATTTCATATAGGTATATGAGATGCAGCGGAAGAGGAGATACATCGGGTGATTGATAATCGCCAATGCGGTGTGTGCGAGCACTGTTTGCACTTGTCCGTTCAACTCCATATTGGTATATAAGAGATACAGCTGGCGAATGATAATCGCCCCTACAGTGTGTGCGAGTGCTGTTTGCATTTGCCTGTACAATTTCATATTGGCATATAAGATGCAGTGGAAGAGGAGATACAGCGGGCGATTGATTATCACCCTACAGTGTGTGCGAGTGCTGTTTGCATTTGCCTTTTTAATTCCATATTAGCATATGAAAATGCAGAGAAAGAGGCGATATGGCGGGCGATTGATAATCGCCCCTACGGCGTGTACGATGAAAGCTCGTAAGCCCATAGAATGCATAGGGCAAGAGTTTTGGTGAAAGAAAAAACCGCCGAATTGTTTCGGCGGTTTGTGTACGCATATTAGCGCTTGGAGAACTGGGGAGCACGGCGTGCAGCCTTGAGGCCGTACTTTTTACGCTCCTTCATACGGGGATCACGTGTGAGGAAACCAGCCTTTTTAAGGGCACCGCGCAGCTCAGGATCAGCTTTGCACAGGGCGCGGCTGATGCCATGGCGGATAGCACCGGACTGGCCGGTAAGACCGCCGCCAACAACGTTCACCAGAATATCAAAGCTTCCGGAAACGTTGGTTAGCTGCAGGGGCTGACGAACGGTCATCTTCAAGGTCTCCAGACCGAAATAGTTATCAATATCGCGATGATTGATTACGATTTTGCCTTGACCCGGCACCAAACGGACGCGGGCAACCGCCTTTTTACGGCGGCCAACGGCATTGAAATCTGCATTAGCCATATTATTTTACGCTCCTTTCCGCGTCACTTCAGTTCGAGTTTTTCGGGCTTCTGAGCTTCATGCTCGTGCTCGGCACCAGCATAAACCCGAAGCTTGGTGACCATCTTGCGGCCCAGGGGACCCTTGGGCAGCATACCAATGATGGCCTTCTTCACCGCGAAGTCAGACTTTTCAGCCATGAGCTTGCGGTATTTGATTTCTTTCAAGCCGCCCGGATATCCGGTGTGCTTGTAATAGATTTTGTCATCCAGCTTGTGGCCGGTGAGAATCACTTTATCGGCATTGATGATGATTACATGATCACCCGTATCCACGAAGGGGGTATAGATGGGCTTGTTCTTGCCGCGAAGAATCCCGGCAACCTGGCTGGCCAGACGGCCTAGAGCCAGCCCGTCAGCATCGACAACATACCATTTCCGCTCAATGGCCTCGGCTTTGGGCATAAAGGTTTTCAAAAGGTATTCCTCCTTGGATGAATGGTCAAAAAAGTTCGCGGTTTCATGATGGTCGCATGTCCCCGCCGTATGTCAATAGTCCCGGGGCTAGCGGAGTCTATTGATGCCATTTGCTATCATATAATTTTTCTTATGGCTTGTCAAGGGAAAAATCCTTTACTTTATTGAGATTTATGCAAAAACTATACATTTGGTCAACCTTGTTCTTAAGGTTAAGCATTGTGCTGGGTTATCCACAGATCAAGGAGCCTTTCCAACTGACTGGCCGTTTTCTCATACAGGCTGTCACTGCCGCCAAATGGATCATTGACAGCTTCAGAAAGTGTCATGGCCTTTGCGTGATGGGCAGGAAATCGAAGCCGGAATTCCTGCAAATGTGACGGTGTCATGCACAGAATGATATCAGCCTTTTGAATTTGCTGTTCCTGTATGCGTTTTGCTCTGTGGCCCTTCAAAGACAGGTTGCGGGTAACCATCGCCTTTTGGGCGCCAGGGGATGCAGGGGAACCAGAAAGAGCGATGAGGCCGGCACTATCGCAGGTAATGTCTAGATTCTTTCGCCTTGCCAAATCTTCCATTAGGCACTTGGCCATGGGGCTTCGGCAAGTATTGCCTGTGCACAAAAACAATATATGGGTCATAGGGCCTCCTTGCGTCTGTGTCTTGTCAGTCTTTGCCCTTCTTTCAGGAGCTATGCTTCATCAGCTTTCAAAAAGTTAAAAGATGCAGCACGGCCAAGGCGATTCATGATGGCAAGGCCCAGGCCGCTGGCATCCATCACCTCGCTGAAAATACAGGTGATACCTTCGCGATCCATACGCCGAAGCACATCAAACAAACGTGATGCCACTTCTTCATGGCGATGAAGACTGCCGATATCTATCACATATCTTGTGCCGTACATCCCAGCATGCTCTGAAAGAGCAAGGATACAGGCAGTTTGTCCATCATGGATGGCTGTGTCATAAAGCCTCGTGCAGGCTTTGACAACGTTAGTTGCACTTCCAGAAACAAGTGTTAATGCACCTTGAGGGGCATAGTGCCGATGGCGCATGCCTGGAGAGGGGGCCGCTTCACCTGGAGCAAGAGGCTTTAGTATACTGGCTGCTGTTTTTACAGATCCGACAACGCTGGCGATCATTTCTGGGGTAACACCGCCTGGCCGCAGAACCAAGGGAATTTCGCTGGTCATGTCCACCACGGTGGATTCCAGTCCAACACTGCTGGCACCTCCATCGATGATCAAGGGGATACGTCCTGCCATATCCTCCAGTACATGAGCCGCTGTAGTGGGGCTTGGGCGGCCGCTGCGGTTGGCACTGGGGGCAGCAACGGGGCAGCTGCATGCATCAAGAAGTGCAAGGGCTACAGGGTGGGAAGGCATGCGGACGGCAACTGTATCAAGGCCTGCCGTTGTAACATCCGGCACAGTACTCTTCTTCTTAAGCAGCAGCGTCAGGGGGCCGGGCCAAAATGCATCCATCAACTGGGCAGCCTTGTCCGTGATATGGCATAAGGGCAGCAATGCTTCCCTGTTTGAAACATGAACGATTAGGGGATTGTCAGCCGGGCGGTTTTTCGCTGCAAATATCGACAAAACGGCCTTCTCATTCAGCGCATCTGCGCCAAGGCCGTACACCGTTTCAGTGGGGAAAGCGACCAATTCTCCGCGGCTTAGCAGCAGTGCGGCATCTGCAATGGTTTCACAGGTGGAGGGGAGACAACGGGTTTCCATCGATGAAGGCTCCTTTTGTGAAAATAATTATAGCCATAGTGCCATCAGGCAACCGGCTACGATCCCCAAAGATAAAAGTAGCGTTTCCAGCCGCCCAGTGCTTTTTTTCTGAGCCTCGGGCAAGAGGCTGGCACAGGTGATTTGCAGCATGGCGCCGCCAGCAAGGCCAAGGCAAGTGGCCAGTGCTTCTTTACCGGCTCCGCCTGCAAATACGCCTATCAATGCACCAAGTACAGTGGGGAAGCCGCTGAATAAGGCAGCAAGCAGCACCCGGTACAACTTCATACCGCCTTCACGTAGGGGGAGGGCCATAGATAGGCCTTCCGGAACATCGTGCAGTACAATGGCTAAGCATAGGGCAAGACCAAAGACGGGGGCATCTGCATAACCTGCGCCAACCGCCAGGCCTTCCGGGAAATTGTGCAATGCGATTCCAAATCCTATAAGCATGCCGGAACGCAGAAGGGAGTTGCCGCCTCTGCGTGTATCATAACGGCTCAAAAGCACATCTGAGAGCAGCATGACGGCAATGCCTATAAGGAGCGAATAGATAGCAACAGCTCGATCCAGTAAGAGCGCTTCAGGCAGCAGCTCAAAGCATACGATGGAAATCATTAACCCGCCGGTAAAGTGAAGTATCCGACTTATTACCTTGGGTGACATGCGTGGTAGAAGGATGGCTAGCAGCCCTCCAAGCCCTGTCCCCAGAAAACCGGCGCTGGCGCTGAGAATCAGCATGGCACCATAATCCATAAACACTTCCCCCTTACATCCCTGCATGCAGGGTATGCCAGGGGGAAAGCAGGTTATGCCTCTTGATTTAATTGCTTGAGCAGTTCTGCCTGCTCTTCCACTCGCAGTGCATCGATAATTTCATCCAAATCGCCGTCCACAATATCATCTATGCGATACAGCGTAAGACCAATGCGGTGGTCTGTAACACGTCCTTGAGGGAAATTGTAGGTGCGTATACGCTCACTGCGGTCGCCTGTACCGATTTGGCCCCTGCGGTTTTTGGCATACTCCGCATCCTTTTCCGCCTGCATCTGCTGCAAAAGCCTGGACTTTAACACCTTCATCGCTTTGTCGCGGTTCTTGAGCTGACTTTTCTCATCCTGGCATGTGACCACAAGGCCAGTTGGCAGGTGGGTGATACGAACCGCCGAGTCGGTGGTGTTTACGCACTGGCCGCCGTGGCCAGTGGAACGGTACACATCGATGCGAAGATCATTGGGACTTATGTTTACCTCCACATCTTCAGCTTCGGGCAGCACCGCAACGGTGCAGGTGCTGGTATGGATGCGGCCGGAGGATTCTGTGGCGGGTACCCGCTGCACCCTGTGCACGCCGCTTTCAAACTTCAGTCTACTGAAGGCCCCGCTGCCATACATGGAGAATACAGCCTCCTTGACACCGCCGAGCTCTGTCATATTCACGCTGACCGGTTCCACTTTCCAATTATGGCGTTCGGCATAGCGGGTATACATGCGCATAAGTTCTGCAGCAAAAAGGCTTGCTTCCTCGCCGCCTGCACCGCCCCGGATCTCCATGATGATATTGCGTTGGTCGTTGGGGTCTTTTGGCAAAAGCAGAAGCTTTAATTCCTGTTCAGATGCTTCTTTGCGGGCTAGCAAACCCTTTAACTCTTCTTGAGCCATATCTGCCAGATCAGGGTCCTTTAAGAGGGCTTGGGCATCATTTACCTCCGCAAGCAATTGCTGATATGCTTCCCACGTGCGTACGGCAGGCTCCAATTGGGCATGCTCCCGCAATAGCTTTTGCCACAGCGCCTGATCAGCGATGATATCTGGCTGCGATACGGCGGTGGAAAGCTCTTCGAACCTGTTTTGCATCCATTCAAACTTGTCGAACATCATTTCCTCCTGGGAGGCGTTTTGAAGATACGGCGGTGACGATCCGTGGTATATGGCATAAGTCGTCGATCACAGTGGTTAGTTCAAATACAGGTGTAAAAATCTGCTCTACAGTTGCTGCCTGGTCAAACCCCACTTCGCAAAAAAGTGCCCCGCCAGGGGTCAAAAAGGCATGTGACTCCAAGGCCAGCCGTTTGTAAAAGACCAGCCCGTCATTTCCACCATCCAATGCATTTTCCGGCTCCATCATCACTTCCGGCTGAAGCGTCTTGCATACGCCGGTAGGGATATAGGGTGGATTGCAAACAATGCAATCAAATGTGAGGCCCTTCAATGGCTCTAAAAAGTCGCCTTGTGCAAACTTCACAAGAACGTTGTTTGCTTTAGCATTTCTTTGGGCCATAGCGAGGGCTGATGCGGAGATATCGGTTGCAAATACCTGAGCATCAGGCAAGGCATGTGCAATGGCCACAGCAAGGGCACCACTGCCTGTGCACAGGTCTAGCACGCGCGGTGCAGAGAGCTTTTTTTGCTGCAGCCAATGAATTGCCTGCTCACACAGTATCTCCGTCTCCGGACGGGGAATAAGCACATGTTTGTCCACATGAAAACTAAGTCCCATAAATGACTGAAGCCCAATAATGTATTGAAGCGGTTCACGTGCTGTACGCCTTGTGATTAGTGCATCAAATGCCCTTTGGTGATCGCTGGACAACTCCGTTTGCCCATTAAGGAGCATGGACATCCTTCCAACGCTTAAAACATGGGCAAGAAGGTACTCGGCATCTAACCGGCTGTCAGGTACAGCCGCCTGTTCAAGGGCGGCTGCCGCCTTTTTGATGGCCTCCAATATGGTCATGCCTGGGCAGCCTGAACTTCCGGCATAACTTCAGCTTTGGGGGTGGTATTTACAACGATGTAGCCATCCTTGGTCTTTTCGCCTTCTGGCAAGCCGTACAGGGCAGCATTCATGGCAGCAATAGCTACTTCCAGCATTTTATTATCCGGGGTGCGGGTGGTGAGCTTTTGCATCATCAGGCCAGGCCAGCGCAGTGCATTTACCAGCTTGCCATTGGCATGAGCAAGGCCTTTCAATACTTCATAACTAACGCCTGCAACCACAGGCAAAAGCGCCAGCCGGCTTAACAAACGCAGAATGTAATTGCTGCCGTTATACCCTGCTACGGTGTAAAGCAAAATGGCCAGTACGAATACGATGAGCAGGAAAGTGGTTCCGCAGCGGGGGTGCAGTGCAGAAAATTTGCTCGCGTTTTCTGGGGTCAAGGGCAGGTTGTTTTCATGGCAGTACACCGTTTTGTGCTCAGCACCGTGATATTGAAAGGTACGGCGCACATCGGGGATGGAGCCGCAGAAAATCATATATCCGATAAGAATCAGGATACGAACCAAGCCTTCCAACAGGTTTACGACAACCTTTGATTCAAAATGCTGGCGAATAAAGCTGCCTGCTACAGAGGGGATCACAAAAAACAGGCCCAGTGCCAGGATGACTGCCAGTACAGCAGCGGTGCCCATAACGATTTTATCAATGCCTTTGCCCAGCTTTTTGGACAGCCATTTTTCAAACTTGGTCGGTTCTTCATCCATGATCCCTAGCATATTGGTGCTGGTTTGCAGTGTTTTCATACCAAGGGACAGCATGCTGCCCATGCTGATAACGCCACGTATGACAGGATAACCCATCCATTTATGCTTTTTGGATAGGGGAACATAGGCGTCACGTTTGACAACAATGCGGCCGTCAGGCCGGCGTACAGCCACGGCGATAGCCTCCGGGCCTTTCATCATTACGCCTTCCATAACAGCCTGGCCGCCTATATCCACACGCTTTTGAATAGGACAGTTGCTCATATTATCATTCCTCTTTCCTCCTGGCACAAGCACAGGCAATATACAATCATTCGACATAACATGGTGCTATCCCTGCCGGTGGTTTCTGGAACGATGCAAAAAAAGAAGCAGGGCGGCATGCCGTTCTGCTTCTTTATTGGACAATGGTTTAGATTCCGAAACGCTTCTTGAAGCGGTCCACACGTCCGCCGGCATCTACAAGCTTCTGCTTGCCTGTGTAGAAAGGATGGCACTTGGAGCAAATTTCAACCTTCAGTTCTTTTTTGACAGAACCGGTTTCGAACGTCTCACCGCACACGCAGCGAACGGTGGTTGCACCATACTTGGGGTGGATTTTATCTTTCATGTTTTCACCTCTTTTGCGCATGCGCTTCTTGGCCAATTTTCAGCCGCATGAAGTATTTTATCATAGAAAATACACCTTTGCAAGCATCCGTTCCATAAAAACAGAAGAATTCTCTGTGAAAATCTTCAAAACATAAAATAGAAAACGAAAAATGATTCAATTATATTTTAACGCTGCAGCACATACCCGCTCTTTTCCCACATGGCAATCCAATCCTGCAATCTTGCAAATAGCTCGTTATTGCTTTTTGCCTTGAGCATCATGGACAGAAGCTGCTCTGTAGCATCCTTGGCATTGGCGGAAGAAATGACGCCGCGAATGGAGCGGATGCCATCCAACTCTTTTTGATTAAGCAGAAGGTCTTCACGGCGGGTGCCGCTCTTTTGCAGGTTTACAGCGGGGAATACACGCTTTTCGGAAAGCTCACGGTCCAGCACCAGTTCCATGTTGCCGGTCCCCTTGAACTCCTCAAAAATGATATCATCCATCCGTGAGCCTGTTTCAATCAATGCTGTGGCGATGACAGTCAGACTGCCGCCTTCTCGTACATTTCGTGCTGCGCCGAAAAATCGCTTGGGTTTATGCAGAACCCCTGGCGCAAGGCCGCCAGACATGGCCCGGCCGGTTTGCGGTGCGACTGCGTTGTAAGCCCTGCTTAAGCGGGTGATGCTGTCCATGAGCACAACAACGTCCCTTTTCTGTTCTACCAGGCGCTGTGCACGCTCCAGGACCATTTCTGCCAGGCGGACATGGTTTTCTGGCAGCTCATCAAAGGTGGAGGCCAAAACTTCACCTTGAATGGATTCACGAAGGTCTGTCACTTCCTCCGGCCGTTCATCCACCAGCAGTACCATTACATGCACATCAGGATAGTTCCGGGTAATGGCGTTGGCGATCTTGCTTAGAATGGTTGTCTTGCCGGCCTTTGGTGGAGCAACGATCAACGCACGCTGACCAAAACCAATGGGGGCAATCAGGTCCACCAGGCGGATGGCCAAATCGGTATTGTCCATTGGGTTTTCCAGGGTAATGCGCTTATTGGGATAGATGGGGGTCAGATCATCAAAGGAGACCCTATCCCTCAGCTCATCAGGGTGGATACCGTTGACCTCTGTGATGTACAGTAGTGCACTGTACTTGTCACCGTCTCGTTGAGGACGTGTCTTACCGGTGATATGGTCGCCGGTACGCAGACCGAAGCGCCGAATCTGGGCAATGGAAACATAGACATCCTTGTTGCCGGGCAGGAAATTTTCAGCCCGTAAAAAGCCGTAGCCCTCTGGGTGGATTTCCAATATACCGCTTCCATCACCGCACTCGCCATTGGCCAGCATCTCCGGTACGGCGGGGTTGGATGTACCAAGTTCCCGGTTGTAATATCCTGTATCCCGGCGGGGACGGAAGTAGGAGGTTTCCTGGCGGATGGGTTCAGGCCGCAGTGCTTCTGACCTGAAGGTGGGGTCTGGCCTGTAATTTTCTGCCCTGTAAGCCGTATCCTGACGATAGCCTTCCGGCTTGTATATATCCTGTCGGATAGGCTCGGATCGATATACATCTGCTTGGAATGGATCAGCTTTGAAATTATCTTGGCGGTAGGTATCTTCCCGCAAGTTGTCCTGGCGGTAAGCTGGACGCAAAGCATCGTTTCTTTGGGTAGGCCTAGTATATGCTGTTTCCTGTGCGGGCCTGAACATATCCTGTCTTTGGGCAGGCCGGTAGGGGTCCTGCTCCTGATCAAAAGGATCACGACGGGTTGGTGCAGGTGCAGCCACGGATGCCGCAGGCCCAAAGCGTGTTACAACAGGAGGCGTAGTTTCGGTGATATCAGGTGCGTCAGGGCCGAACCTGGGTGTATAGCCTGCCGGACGCGGTGCCGGTTTTACAGTCTCCTGACGAGATAGTGGTGCGATGCGAGGGGAAGGCGTGAGGGAGCGAGCCTGCCATGCTGGTTTTGTAGAATAAACAGGGCCTGTGGTTGAACGGTTGGGTTGGGGATTAGTCCATGCAGGCTTATACTGCAGGCTATCCATTCTTTTTTCAGTAACCTGAACCTGAGGGGCAGGCATCTTTTCTGATTCATCTTCTTCATCTTTAGTGACGGCAGCATCAAATGTAGTTTCTGGTTCAATATCTTCTTTAATATCTTCTGAAACTTCCTGAGGAGCGGATACAGTGATTTCTGGCTTAATAATCTCCGCAGATGCTGTATTTTGCTCAATGCCTGCTGAAATGCGTGCAATGATCCCTTCCTTGTCAAGGCCGGCGCTAAGTTTGATACCTTTTTCCCGGGCCAGTTTTCGAAGGGATAAAACGGTCATGGATTGAAGATCCAACATGGATTATGTGTCCTCCTCAAATGTGCGTGTATGGGCGCAAAGAAATAAAGATGTGCATGTAAATACGCTATGCGAAATACACGCTTTTTATGCATCGTACGTATGGTTATTCTTTAACGGCTATTACGATGTCTCTCTGTACAGCTTGTTCAACCCAATGATCAAAATCGTCAAATGGGGCCTGATTGCATACTTTGAAACCCGCTTTTTGTAAAGTGTTGGATAAATCTGTTTTTTTAATTGTATAGGTGTTAAACGATAGGGCGATGGCACCACCTGTGTGCAGTACTTTATACCAGCCTGGCAGTGCTTTTTGAAGCAAAGATAAGAAACTGCCTGTACGCTGTCCGTCCTTGGGTGCATGCTGTACGCCATAAGGCAGATCAGCGATCATTACATGAACGGTACTTGGCTTTTGCATGGCGCTTACGTACGCTGTATCACCTAAAATGATTTTGAGCGTACGTGTATCTCCTGCCTGGTAATGGGCAGCAGTATCTGAAAGCTGCCAGGAGGCATAAGGGGCATGCTTCCCGCCTGGCAATGTCAGGCTGCCTTTGTCTGCCTTGTGTTTCAAGCGATGAAGTTGTAAATAGCGGCTGACAAAACCGCATGCTTCCTGTACATCCTTACTGTCCATCTCCACGCCGATGGCGTTATGGCCCCGCTGCAGGGCACAAAATAAAGAGGTTGCTTTCCCGCACATGGGATCCATAATCGTAAGCGGCTCTTTTGAATGAACAAATGAGCTTGCACATAGGGCTGCGTTGAGCATCAGCCCCGTAAAAGATGCATTCGTTTTTCCTTTGTATTTGAGCAATTCAGCCATATCTTGAGGGAGATAATCGGATACCTTGTAATCAAGGGGGCGAAGAAGTCCATCCTCCAACAAGGCACCCATATAAATGGATGAATGGCTGCCAATCAATTGTAGAGCAGAGGATGAAAGAGAGGGAGAGGAAACGCAGAGCCATGGGGCACCACCCATGTCTTTCCAATGAATTTGGGCTGAAACATTGCATGCATGAAGCATGCATTGCATTTCGATGTTTGCCAGCTTTCGCAGGGATGCTACATATCGTGTATTGGCATGTGGCCATAATAGGAAGGCGTAATCCATGTATGCCTCTTTTCAAATGCTCTTTTAGGATTATATCAAAAACAATAGCGGCATGCAATGCTCTAGCACGAGAAAATGTGCATGTAGCATCGTTAATTCAAGTGATAAGGAATCACTTACAAGCGTAAACGAAGAAAAAGACCCTTTCCCATAAGGAAAGGGTCAGGCATGAAAAATCAGTACTTGCGCTTACGGGCAGCCTCTGCTTTTTTCTTGCGCTTTACGCTGGGCTTTTCATAATGCTCGCGCTTGCGAACTTCTGCCAGAACGCCTGCGCGGGCGCACT
>JAEYQQ010000175.1 GCA_023409955.1 Bacillota bacterium
CATCGTTGTATCGACATCGGTGAAAAATATGGCCGGCTGGATAACCGGCCCATACCCAAGGGCTGCACATCATCCTATGCACCGGAATGGATCGCTGCCGGAATCAGGCTACGGGAAGCGAGAAAAAAACAAGCGGCGGCGCATTAGCAAAATCATGTCCGTAAACCCACAATCAACGGTTCGTAGCCGCCTTTGCTATATTGATCAGCTTCTATCCCTGAGGAAAAAACCGATGTTCAAAAAGCGCAGGCAAGAATGTTTTGCAATTACATTCTTGCCTGCGCTTTTCATACTGTTTTGCTTTAAATATTCTTACACCCTTTTTGCTTTAAGAGCCGCAAGATACCTTTTTAGTGTATTGCGGTTCAGCCAAGCTACAAAGCCAGCATAGACTGCTACTACCAGCAGTTTGTAACCAATATTCAAAATGCTGACCTCATACATGAACTTGGTATAGCTAAAGAACAAACCAACCCCTGAAAGCACAACAACCGCCAGAACCACCTTCAAAAAGTCGGTAAGCTTAAAGCCTACCACGTTGAACTTGCGAGCAATGATCGCCGCAATGATGACGCGTAGCATCATCGCCAGGATATCCGCCAAGGCAGAGCCATACATATTCAGCTTGGGTATCAAAATAGCCGACAGCCCAATATTTAGCAAGCTGGAGCTAACCGTTGTGATAAATACCAGGCGGCTGGCTTTTTTTTCATACAGCAGCAGGTTGATATATGGATAATACATACTCTTAATGGCAAATGTAGCCACGCAGAGGGGAACCACTGTCCATGCCTCACGGTAATTGGTGTTCAGAAAAAGAATGATAACCTCCTGGGAGAAAAGCGCAATCAGAAGAAAGATCAAGCCACTGAGCCATGAAATGGCCGTAGCCATTTGCCGGACAGATGCCCTCTTATCTTCTCCGCCCTCCCGCATTTGGGTAAAAAACCAGGGCTGGAAGGCGGCATTCATGGAGCTTTGGGCAATATCTGTCAGCGTACCAAACTGGCTGGCCAGACCATACAAACCCACTATCGATAATTCAAACCATTTATTAATGAACACACGGGATACCAGCTGTGCCACATTGGTGGAGATGTTGTGAGGAATAATGGGAATGGAGTATTGCAGTGCTTCCTTGAGAATGGCTTTATCTATGCAAAAGGTTATCAGCTTTCGATGACTTAGATCAATCAGTACATAAACGCAAAACAGGATGTTGGTGATCATGGTGGCCAGCAGTACGCCATAAGCACCCATCTTCATTATGACGACCATATAGAAGGTAAAGCCGAAGTTCACAAAAAAGAAGGACATGCTGGTAATAACGATCCGCTTCGTATCCTGCATGGCATAGAGTATCCGTGAATATATGGTGTATACACAAGCAAACACCAGCCCCAACAGCGCTACCAGCACCACAGGAAAAAAAGGAATCCCCTCAAATATATATTTTGACAAAACCTGATTAAAGGCTATAAACAAAATCAGAAACCCGAAACCTGATACAAAGGAAAACAGGATCATGGTGCCAAAGTACCGTTTGACCTTTTCCTGGTTCTCTTTATATTCCACATAAAACCGGGAAACCGACATGAACAACGAAAACACAATGATATAGCTGGATACCTGGGTAAAGCTGTTTATCAAGTTGGTTGTGCCATAGTCCTCAGTGGTAAGGTATGCTGTATACAGCGGCAGCAGAAAAAATGCGAAGGCTTTTAATAAAACATCGTTAATGGTATAAATCAATGAATTGGCCAGTACACGCTTGTTCATTCAGGCTCCCTTTCATATCCTGCAGCAGCTTGTTTATGGTTGTACCAAGCTTACTGCTGCATTTTGCAGGCATGCTTCATAATTACTCTTGTACCTTTACATAGATCATGTAAACAAGCCTGCATTGCATGATAATACCAATTTCACCATCTAGTCAAGTGTTTGCTTTCAAAGCCGGGTTCATACGCCGTACAGAAGGTATTAATATTGCAGTGCTATGCTATACCTGCCATGAAAAGATTACGGCCAAGTGGAAAATGATTTTTTTACGGCAAATCTGCATTTTTAAATTTGTTTGGCCTCCTAAAGAATCTGCAAAAAACTTTGTATGTAAATCGGTTCTCTTCAGCCCACATCAAAAACCCCGGCGTATAGTCATGATACGGTTGTTTCTGCTCCACGTCTTCAGATCTCAATATCCCCCTCAAAATCCATTTGTGCATCACCAGTCATCCATAACCCGTCGTCATCATAACGGATTACCAGTTCACCGCCGATTAAACGCAAGGAAATGTCTGTATCCCTGTCTGCTAAGCCGCAGCGCACCGCAGCGGCAGCTACGGCGCAGGCACCGGTGCCGCAGGCCCAGGTTTCCCCTATACCCCGCTCCCAAACACGCATTTTCAATGTATTACGGTCAATCATTTGTGCAAAGGAAATATTGGCCCGCTGTGGAAAGATTGGAGCATTTTCCATGGCCGGACCAACCTGCTCCAAATCAATTTGATCCACATCCGGTACAAAAATCACACAATGAGGATTACCCATGGAAAGGCAGGTGATCTCCCATTCTCCGCCGGCCAGGCTTGTTTTGCGGCGGATGACCTCATCCTGCATAAGAACCGGTACGGCAGTAGGATGGAAATTGGGCTGGCCCATTTTAACACAGGCAGAGTGTACAATCTCCTCGCGGATATACAACTGCATGGCCTTTAAGCCCCCGCCTGTTTCCAGCACCATGTGCTCCTTGCGAACCCTTCCCGACTCATATAGGTATTTGCCCACGCAACGCATGGCGTTGCCTGCCACCTGACCCTCACTGCCATCCGCATTGAACATACGCATCCTGGCATCCGCTGCATTGGAGGGCATGATCAATACAATACCATCCCCACCGATGCCCTTACGGCGGCTAGATACACGAATGCTTAGTGATTCAGGACTGATGATCTCCTGTTGGAAGCAGTCAAAATAAATATAGTCGTTTCCGGTGGCACGCATTTTGATAAAATGCAGCTTATCCCGGGTTTTGCGCATGTTATTTATATCTACAAGCTCCATGCTCTCCTGGGTATACCGGGAAGCCAAGGAATTGTACAGCGCATTGGCTGTATCCATACTGGTGAAAACGGGGATGGCCCGTTCAACCGCCTTACGGCGCAGCTGCACGCTGGATTTGGCAGGCAACCTTCCCTTTGTGGATGTGGAGATCACAACATGCACATAGCCTTGTTCCAAAAGCGCTACGGCATCCTCCTTCATAATCTGCGTCACTGTCAGCCCTGCTTCTGTCAGGGCTTTGTATGTGCCGGGCGTAGCATACAGTTTAAAACCAATCTGCTGGAACTTCCGTGCTGTTTCAGAAGCTTCCCGCTTGTCATTATCCTTTACCGTCACCAGCAGCCCGCCGGACCTTTTCATTTTATACCCTGCTCCAATAAGGCCCTTGAACAGCGCTTCCTCCAGGGTACGTCCAATTCCAAGCACCTCTCCGGTGGATTTCATTTCCGGCCCAAGGTGTGTATCCACATCCGCCAGCTTTTCAAAGGAAAAGGTGGGTACTTTTACGGCATAGTAAGGCGCTTGGCGATATAAGCCTGTTCCAAAGCCCATATCTGTAAGCTTTTCCCCTAACATACAGCGCACTGCCAGTTCCACAGCCGGTAGTCCCGTCACCTTGCTGATGTAAGGCACCGTACGTGAGGCCCGGGGATTGGCCTCGATGACGTACAGCTGGTTGTGGTGAATGACATACTGGATGTTGATAAGCCCTATAATGTTCATTTCCAAGGCCAGTGCCCGAGTGGACTGAAGCAGCCGCTGGATCAGAGCGCCATTTAGGTTCCAAGCGGGATAAACCGCAATGGAATCACCGGAATGAACGCCTGCTCGCTCCACATGCTCCATGATACCTAGGATCAATACATCTGTCCCATCGCAGATGGCATCTACCTCCACCTCCACCCCCATCAGGTACTGGTCAATAAGGATGGGGTTTTCAATGCCTTTATCAAGGATGATCTGCATATACTCCATGATATCATCTTCTGTATAGGCGATGATCATATTCTGGCCGCCAAGCACATAGGAAGGACGCATCAAAACGGGATAACCAAGCAGCGAAGCTGCCTCTATGGCTTCTTCCAGTGTGCCCACCGTACAGCCCAGCGGCCTGCGTATATGCACCTTTTCCAATATCTCATCAAAACGCTTGCGGTCTTCTGCCACATCAATGCTATCTGCACTGGTACCCAGGATAGGTATGCCAGCCCTGCTTAAAAATCCTGCAAGCTTAATGGCAGTCTGACCCCCAAAGGCTGCAACCACCGCCACTGGTTTTTCCGTAAGCAAAACACCCATGACATCCTCCGGGGTCAGAGGTTCAAAATACAACCGGTCTGCGGTGTCAAAGTCAGTGGATACGGTTTCCGGGTTATTGTTAATCATCACGACGTCATAGCCATGCTGCTTAAGCGTCCAAACGCAATGAACCGAGGCATAGTCAAATTCAATGCCCTGACCGATGCGAATGGGTCCTGATCCAAACACGATTACACAGTGTCTTTTCTCTACCTTTCGTGCGATAAACTCCGCTGCTTCGTTTTCCTTGTCGTAGGTGGCGTAAAAGTACGGGGTCTGAGCCTCAAATTCTGCCGCGCAGGTATCCACCATTTTATAAACGGGATACAAGGGTTTTTCTATTGAACAACCAATGATGCGTTCGATAGCGCTGTCAGGGAAGCCCATCTTTTTAGCCATCACATATGACTCATCAGTCAATGGACCTATTGCCAAATGCTTTTCCATATCCAGTAGGTTTTTCACCTTCTGTAAAAAAAACAGATCAATCATTGTTAAGTCATAAAGCTCCTGTAAGGTTGCACCTTTGTCCATGGCCTCATACAGGGCAAACAATCGTTCATCGGTGCAGCCTGCAATAAAGGTGAAAAGCTCTTGTTTGGAAAGGCACGACAGCTTCTTCATACGCAAGGTGTCCTGGCCAATTTCAGCCCCCCGAACCGCCTTCATCAGCGCCTGTTCAAAGCTGGTGCCGATGGCCATCACCTCACCTGTTGCCTTCATCTGTGTTCCCAAAGCTCTCCGCCCATAGACAAACTTGTCAAAGGGCCACTTGGGCAGCTTTACCACCACATAGTCCAAGGCCGGTTCAAAGCAGGCGCAGGTTTTTCCGGTCACGGTATTCTTAATCTCATCTAGCGTATATCCGATGGCTATTTGAGCTGATACCTTGGCAATAGGGTACCCGGTCGCCTTGGAGGCCAGCGCTGAAGACCGAGAAACTCTTGGGTTAACCTCTATGACCGCATAGTCAAAGCTTGTGGGGTGCAGCGCAAATTGAACGTTGCAGCCACCTTCCACCTTCAGCGCGCTAATAATATCCAATGCAGCTCGGCGAAGCATTTGAAACTCCTTGTCCGCCAATGTTAACGCCGGGGCAGCGACGATGCTATCGCCTGTGTGTATGCCCACCGGATCAAAGTTTTCCATGCTGCAAACGGATACAACATTACCCACAGCATCTCGCATGACCTCAAACTCGATTTCCTTCCACCCGGATATGCATTTCTCTACGAGTATCTGGCCAATGGGCGACATCCGTAGGCCGCTTTTAGCAATCTCCTCAAGGGCGTTTTCATCCGCTGCGATCCCCCCGCCACTGCCGCCCAAGGTATATGCCGGACGGACAATGACCGGGTAGTCAATAGCCTTGACAAAAGTCAGAGCCGATGCCACTTCCGTAACTACCAGGGACGGAATGACAGGCTGTCCGATTTCTAGCATGGTATCCTTGAACTGTTGGCGATCCTCCGCCTTTTCGATGGTTTGGCGAACAGCCCCCAGTAGCTTTACATGATGCTTTTCCAAAAAACCTTCCTTGTCCAGTTGCATGGACAAAGTCAAACCGTTTTGCCCCCCCAAGGTGGAAAGCAAGCTGTCCGGCTTTTCCTTGAGGATGATTCGCCGGATGGTCTCCAGTGTCAGCGGCTCGATATATACCTTTTTCGCCATGGTCTGATCGGTCATGATGGTAGCGGGGTTGGGGTTGACCAGAATCACATCCAGTCCAGCTTCCATAAGGGCCCGGCAGGCCTGGGATCCAGCGTAATCAAATTCTGCAGCCTGACCAATGACAACAGGCCCTGAGCCGATAATTAGCACTCTTTTAATATCACGATTCAGCGGCATTGCCTAACCCTCCCATCAACGCCATAAAACGGTCGAATAAAAACAATGTATCCAAGGGCCCGCAGGATGCCTCCGGATGAAACTGCACTGAGAATGCAGGAATATCCAAGTAGTCTATCCCTTCGCAGGTATGGTCGTTGCCATTTACATAGCGCAAACGGTTGCCTGCTGGCAAATGCTCAAGGGACACGGCGTAGCCATGGTTCTGGCTAGACATATACATTTGCCCGGTTAAAAGGTCCTTTACCGGTTGATTACCGCCCCGGTGCCCATACATCAGTTTTTCTGTTTTTCCGCCCCTAGCTAAAGCCAGCAGCTGATGCCCCAGACATATGCCGACGATAGGCAACTTGCTTTTACAAAGCTTGTGCAATTCCTGTATAATACCCTCATTATCAGCCGGATCACCGGGACCGTTGGAAAGCATGATTCCGTCTGGGTTGTACACCAATATATCCTCTGCTGTTGCATACGCCGGTACCGTGATCACTTCACAGCCACGCTGATACAGACTTCTTTTGATGCTGCCTTTGGTACCAAAATCCATCAAGACAACACGCCGTTTGACTGATGCAGGCGTATCCACTATTGTGCAACTACATGTTACATCCTTCACTTTTGGCATTGGCAGGGTTTTCATCTCCATCACGAGACTTTCAACATTCACCGGATGCGAATGCAGCAGCATGGCATTCATAGTTCCCTTTTGGCGGATGACCTTGGTTAGCGCTCTGGTATCCAGATCATATAGACCAGGGATACCAGCTTCTTGCAAAAGTGAATTCACCGTGCATTCGCACCGGAAGTTGCTTGGGGTTTCACACCAAGAACGAACAATATAAGCTGATACCCGGGGCGAGCTGCTCTCGTAATCCCCAGGTATAACCCCATAATTACCGATCATGGGAAACGTTTGCACTACCAACTGACCATAATAACTGGGGTCAGTAAGGGTTTCCAGATAGCCGGTCATATTGGTGGTAAACACCAACTCCCCCGACACGTCCTTGAGAGCACCGAATGTCTTGCCTTCAAAAACCTGCCCATTTTCCAACAGCAGATAGCCTTTACCCATCAACATCCCACCTTAGGCGTTCCTTTTTATAGGTTTGCATCATTATACATCCTCATTTATATTTATTCAATGGTTTCGCTGGAATATGTGTGTATTTATCAGCCAACCATTTCCGCCTCCAAAATGCGTATCCTCTTTATGACCTAAATGAAAACAAAGGCATCTCAGCCGCTAAAATGGCGGTCAAGCTGCCTACATCTGCATCGTGCTTAATCAGGCTGTTTACTTACCAACTATATGCTTGGGTTAGGTAAAACTTGGGATATAAGATAAAATGCAAATAACCTGCTAGAGAGGCCTTGATATTGGGTTGCGTTAGTGGCTTCATCCGGTGCTTGCTGCTGTCTGCGCTCGTTTGAATAAGTATAAAAGATCTCTTGCAGCGCTGCTATCTAGCCAAATTCCAGTACCATCCACACATACTATATTATACATTATTACACAATCCTCCAGGTCAGTATAATGAAAGAAAATATGTTCGCTTTTATATGGAGGAACGAAACGAAAAAATAGGACCTAAAGCAGCTGAATCTACATCCATTGGAAAGGGCACATCCTCCCACGACCAGGAAACAGATAAAACAAATAAAAAGAGCAGTTAACAAAAGAGCAAAAAGCTCACTTTTATGTAGAGGAATGGTACAAATGAAAGAATGCAAAAACTCCGGGAAATGGAATTTTTCCAATGTTAATAGGTGCCTGACTTGTGGAGAATCAATTCAGAACGAATCCTCATCCATTGGAAATGCTACATTCGCCCATGAACCACTAAATTATCAATATCATAAAGAGAGCAGTATGCATTGGTTCTGGTCTTTTTTGATTATGGTTATCATTCGCATAGTGGGCAGTTGGTTGGTTAACTTTTTATTTGTTAGCAACTCCTTTGATAGGGCGTACGGCTTTCTCTATATTATAAACATGAGTATATATTATGTTTCCATATACGTATGGGTAAGTTTGTCTGTGGATCGCTATTTCTCAGCTTGGGTATGGGCTTTTTTCACCTATCTCTGGTTGCTGGCCGTCCCGATTACATCCGCTGGGGAATACATATACTTATCAAGTAAATCTTTATATAGCGATTCCTCATTCATTACTGTTACCGCTGTTATTCTTAGCTTCATAGGAACTTTGGTCTTTGCTCGTTATCGGAAACGAAACATGTACCGGATCGAATATACTCGAAGAAAAAAGCAAGGAATATCAATAGAAACTGAAATGGCGTCCAAGAACGGGTTGCATTGGGTACTGATCCTTTTGATTTGCCTGATCATCATCAATGCAAGCGAATGGATTACATTCAATATTTATGTAACAATAATACTAGAATTGAGACCATACAATTTTTTGCAGATTATTTATGCTTTATACAGAATCATACTATTGCTTTTCGTCGGCCTGGCCGACTACCTATGGGTCAGGTTGTCTGCCTGGCGGTATCACAATCACAAGGTATGGATAAAACTCACCTATGCCTGGATCGTATTATCTCTATTCTTACATATGCAAACATAAATACGTTATTAAATCCTGTTTATGGTAGTGTGTCCAATTTCATATCATCCCGCGAGTACGATTTTGCTTTTATCTTTTTAGCACTAATCGCTTTTACAATCAAACAAAAAAATGACCAAGCAAGAAGCATCCAAATATAACTTACTATCAAAAGACTATATACCCCCATAATCAGTTCTCATTACAAAGGGAGCCTGTATTCACAAGCTCCCTTTGCATTGAGTATGGTTCGACTTTATACGCTTGCCAGAGCGAATCTCCGAATGGCTTTGGCCACTCCGGCGTTTTGATTGTCAGTGGTTTCAAACTCTGCTGCATTTCGAGCGCCATCAGATGCATTGCCCATGGCCACGCCATAGCCCGCCCAGGCTAGCATAGGGATATCGTTGTCATTATCGCCAATGGCCATGACCTGTCCGGCATCCAAGTGCAGCCGTTTGGCAAGCTCCGCAAGAGCAGAACCTTTATGTACGCCAGTTGGCATAATTTCGATATTATTGTTCCAGGAACTTGTAACCTCAACACCCGGTATCATTTCAATTCTAGTACGTATGCGTGCAAGCCGGCTTGTGTCTTCACGGTCGATGTATACCAGCTTATTGGTGCCAAGTGCCCTTTGCTTCAGGATACCTTCCATGCCAAAGGTATACTGGAGATTTCCTTTTCTCAAAATATGGGTTCCCCAGTGTTCCAATTCTTTACCCGTCTTAAACGGACGGCTGATGGCAATGTGATCGCGGCCAAAGGCTGAATATGTAACTTGTTCCTCTTCCAGGATGCGGATACAAGCCTCCACTGCGCTATCGTCCATATATTTTTCATATATCGCTTTCCCATGAGGCTTTTCTTGCCAGTACCCGCCGTTGAGCCCTAATACATAACAGTCGTTAAAACCGGCATCCGACATAAAATGGCTGATATCTTCTGTTACACGGCCGCTGACAATTGCCAGATAAATTCCAGCATTCACGGCCTCCCGCATGGCCTTTAAATTCTCAGCAGGGATCAAGCAATCATGATTTAATAATGTTCCGTCCATATCCATGGCGATCAGGCGCACTGGTTGATGTTCCATAAATTTCTCCTTTGTTTAGGTAATTAAAATGGTGGAAGTATGGTAAATGTCTGTCCGTTTAAATACGACAGTACTCCATCTGCTACTATGGTAATGGACACGGCACAAAGCATCAGCCGCTTTCTGTTCATTTTCTTGTTCAACTCCCGGTCCCCATATGCGTCATCCCCTATGATTGGATGACCGATATGTGCAAGGTGTGCCCGAATTTGATGGGTTCGACCAGTGACAAGATCTACTTCCAGGCGGCTGACCTCGCCCTTTTCAATGATTCTATACCCTGTGGTAATAGGCAGTGCACCGGGCACCGGCTTATCATAAACCTGGACTTTTGCTGCTTTGGCATCCTTTGTCAAATATGCCTGTAGCACTGCCGCATCTGGGTTTGGGATACCCTGTACCAGGCAGGTATATCTTTTTTTCATCGTCCGCTCTTTAAAGGCATTGTACATAATTTTATCTGCCTCTGCGGTTTTTGTAAGTAACAATAAGCCGCTGGTTTGATTATCCAACCGGTGGCAAGCCTTGGGCGGCATCGCATGGGGGGCAGCCTTTTTTACATGGGCAAAGGCCAATTCCTCCACTGTTATTCCCCCGCCGCTGTCTGCCTGGACGCTGATACCGGCAGGCTTATTAATCAAGAGTATATGTTCGTCTTCATACACCACCTCAAGCTCTGGTACAACAGAATCCTTGATTCCATACACCAGCACCTTCGCACCTGGCCGTATGAGTGCCTGTGCCTGCACGCGAACACCGTCCATTTTTACATCACGGCGGGAAAAAGCTTCCCGGATAGCCCAATGAGGCAGTCCGGGAAGCGCACGAAGCAAATATTTATCCAGCCGCATGGGTTGAAGATCATCAGGGATTATCATTTCCAAAACGGCCACTTTGACCTCCGCTTACATCAGTGTTTCAGTGCAGCCTGCAGCCCGGCCCATCGCGGCGTCTGTGCGGAAAGCCTGGCCAGCGCACTGTACATGGATTGGGTAGGAAGTACCCATAGCATAGAGGACAGCACATTTTCCATTTCAGGCAGTGAAACCCCCTGCTTTGCCAGCATACGAAGGTCCTCCACCGCTTCCTCAATGGTGTATTCCGGGCGCAGCGCACCCTTAAGCACACCGGACATCTCCTCACTGATGGGCACTTCCTCCGGGAAGATACCATTCATGCCCCCCAGCATCATGGACTCAGAAAGCTCCAGGGATGAGATGCCATGACTCTTTACCTGCCGCATCAATTGCTCTGGATCAGCAAGACCGGGATGGACGAGGATCATCACACCGTCCACATCGGTAGTATAGTCAAATGTGGCGCGAAGATACCGCTGGGCATAATCATATGATTCAGCATCCAGGCAACCGCATACCTCATGCAAAAAATGCATGGTAGGCTGCTGTGCATGCAGGAAACCAGCAATGTACAAGAGCCCATGCATGGTAGCATCAAACCTAAATACACGCTCGCGGATCTCGGCGTGCTCAGGCCGATTCATAGCCTCCAGCATGGGTATGTGCAAATCCTGATCCAAATGTAAAAAGATATGCTCGCCTTCCACTGTCAGGGTACACCAAAGCCTTGCGACAAGGGCCTCAGCTGCACCTGCTTCATCCCAATCCAGCAGTTCTGTTTCCCCGTCAAAAGTAAGCAAACGTTCAAGAAGCATATGCTCTCTGACTGAAACAAACGATATTTCTCTAGGAAGCCTGTTCAAAACCAGTTCCTTTACGTCATCCACCTGATGGAGACGCTGGATTTGCGGATTCTCCATGGCGTAATATGAAATATTCCAAAGGTCTTGAATATCGGCTATGGTGCACCCGGAGAATAAGCCTGTTCGGGGATAGCCACTCAAGCGCTTTTCACACGCCTCCAGCTGCTTTTCCCGCAGCACACTCATTGTTTTTTCGCACCAGTTCAAGGCGCGTACACTCTCCTCGCGCTGCATGGCCGAACCTCCCCATACAATACTGTCATTCCGGGAGTTTGACCACCCACCCAAAGGGGTCTTCCTCCCGCCCTAATTGAATCCCTGTCAAGGTGTCGTACAGCCGCTGGGTTACAGTTCCAATGCCGCCACCACCAACCTTGGCCTTTTCACACTTGTAGCATAGCTCGCCCACCGGCGAAATTACAGCTGCCGTACCGGTGCCAAATGCTTCAGTCAGTTTGCCGGCTTTGATATCCTCAAAAACCTCATCAATGGCCAGTTTGCATTCCTCCACCTTGTAGCCCAAGTGGGCGCCCAGCTTTAAAACACTGTCCCTGGTGATACCGGGGAGTATGCTGCCGCTGAGGGCTGGAGTTACGATCTTGTCGCCATAGACGAACATCATGTTCATGGCGCCGACTTCCTCAATATACCGGCGCTCTACGCCATCCAGCCAGAGCACCTGCACATAACCCTTTTCCTCAGCCTTGCTGGCTGCAAGGATAGAAGCCGCGTAATTCCCTGCTGCCTTGGCATGCCCTACACCGCCGCGTACAGCACGCACATACTCATCCTCCACGTATATCCCGATAGGCGCAAGCCCACCTTGATAGTACGCACCAACAGGAGAGAGGATGATAAAGAAAAGATACGACTTGGAAGCATGAACGCCAAGCGCCGGCTCGGTGGCAATCAAGGTGGGACGCACATACAAAGATGTCCCCTTTGAATGTGGTACCCAGTCTTTCTCCAATTGAAGCAACTGTGTAAGGCCTTCAATGCATAGATCAATATCCAGTTCTGCCATGCACATGCGCTGGGCTGAACGGTTCATACGCAAAAAGTTGTCGCGAGGGCGGAACAATTGCAGGCTCCCGTCTTGTAAGCGGTAGCACTTAGTACCTTCAAAAATCGCCTGTCCATAGTGAAGAACCATAGCTGACGGATCCATCTCAATTGGCGAGTATGGCACAATCCTTGCGTCATGCCAGCCTGACTCAGGCGAATAATTCATCATAAACATATGGTCTGTGAATATCCTGCCAAAACCAAGCTTGGATTCATCTGCCGGCTTTGCCTTCAGTTCTTTGGCCAGCGTTACGTGAATGTCCTTCATGCAGTGCCTCCGTTCTTCCGTACAACTGATTTACACACACTAAAACGGCACAGCTAAAATAATTGTCACCGTTGATTTATTATACAAGGAAGACTGTATGTGTCAATACTTTTTACCTGTCATTTTGGGGTAATTGCTCATAATTTACCGAGTATATGGAAACACCTGCTGGCCCTTGGCGTATCACAAAAAAGACAATGCTTGCGCAAAGTGCATGTATACATCATGTTTCAAGAACCTTTATAACGAATCAGTAGGATGACCGCCATACTTTACTGGGGAAAAATTCACATCCTCTGTTCTTGTCCTTATCTGCCAAGACTGTTATAATGAGGAAATACTAGACATAGGTAATGCCGGAGGGGTTTGTATGTGGATTATTTATGCCATCTTGTCTGCGGTTTTTGCATCTCTTACCGCCATCTTATCCAAAATTGGCATGGCTGGTATCAATTCCAATCTGGCCACTGCAATACGCACCGTCGTGGTCCTCTTTATGGCCTGGGGCATGGTCTTCATCACAGGTCAGCAGCATGGTATAAGCAACCTTACACAACACAATTGGCTGTTTTTAATTCTATCCGGTGTGGCCACAGGCCTTTCCTGGCTGTTTTATTTTCAAGCGCTTCAACTGGGTGATGCCAGTGTGGTAGTACCCATTGATAAGTTTAGCGTAGTTATCACCATGATTCTGGCATTTTTGTTCCTTGGCGAAAAGCTGGACCTGCAAAAGATACTCGGCGGCGGCCTGATTGCAGCAGGAACCTTTGTATTGATTATGAAATGGTAAGGGGAACATGATGCTTAAAAAATTTACAAAAGAAGAAAAGGGCTGGATGTTCTACGACTGGGCAAACTCCGCATATGCTGCCATCATTATGGCCATCGTTCTCCCGCCGTTTTATCAGCAGATGGCTGCTAATGTTCCCAGCGCCGGTCCCTGGTGGGGTTATGCCACCAGCATCGCATCCTTAATCAGTGCGCTGCTGGCGCCTGTATTGGGTACACTGGGCGATTACAAGGGCTATAAAATGCGCCTGTTCACCATTTTTATGCTGCTTGGCGCAGGCGCTACCGCGCTGCTTGCCTTCACAGGGAACTGGCAGATCATGCTGGCTCTCTACATTATCAGCACCATCGGCTTTAACGCATCCTGCGTATTTTATGACGGCTTTCTACCCGATGTTACCACAGAGAACCGCATGGACATGGTATCAAGCTATGGCTTTGGCATGGGCTATATCGGCGGCAGCACCATACCGCTTCTCATTGCATTAGGGCTGATCATGTTTGGCGAATCAATCGGCATCCCTTCTGATTTGGCATGCCAGATTTCCTTTTTCATAACTGCCTTGTGGTGGGTTGGTTTTACCATTCCCATGTGGCGGAATGTTCAGCAAAAGAACTATGTATTGCAGCAAGGCAGTCTGCTAAAGCAAAGTTTAAAACGATTGATATCCGTTGCTCGCAGGATCGTTGCCAACAAGGCAGTGCTGATGTTTTTGATTTCTTACTTCTTTTATATTGATGGTGTGGGCACCATCATCCATATGGCTTCCATCTTCGGCGGCAGCATGGGCCTTGGGCAAACCCAGCTGATTATCATTCTACTGCTTGTGCAGTTGGTTGCCTTCCCTTGTGCTATACTATACGGCTTGCTTTCACGCAGGTTTGGGGTGAGGACCATGCTGCTAGTCGGCATCGTCACCTACCTTGTGATCTGCTTCGTGGCCATGTTCCTGGAACCTTTGCGCCAACTGGGAGAGAACCAACTGATGATTGGCTTTGTGGTTCTGGCCGTTTTGGTAGGCACAGCCCAGGGCGGTATTCAGGCCCTGAGCCGAAGCTTTTTCGGCAAGCTTGTACCACCTGATTCCGCCAATGAGTTTTTTGGTTTTTATGATATCTTTGGCAAGTTCTCCGCCGTTTTGGGTCCCGCCCTTTTCGGGCTGGTATGGAATACCACCCAAAAACCATACCTTGGCGTGATCCCTGTTCTGCTGATGTTCTTGATTGGCGGCACGATTTTCCTTCTTGTTCCCAAAAACATCGAAAAACTATCCTCCACACAGCAATAAAGCAAATCAAAAAAGAAGCCGGCTACGCATCCTTTGATGTGCACCGGCTTTTTTTTATTTATATATGTCCGGGTTGACCACATTGGGTGGGCGCTTCCCCGCCAAAGCATCCAATATGCGCATGCAGGAGGCCTTGGCCATGGCATATCGCGCTTCCTTTGTGTTGGTACCAATGTGAGGCGTCAATACCACGTTGTCCAAATCAATCAGTTCCTGCGCAATATGAGGCTCATGCGGAAATACATCCAGACCGGCTGCATACAGCCTGCCATCCCTGAGCATAGCAGCCATTGCCTGGTAGTCAACGATGGCTCCCCGGGCCGTATTGATCAAGATTGCGCTGGGCTTTAAAAGTGATAATCTATCTTTGGATAGCAAGTTGCTTGTATCGTTGGACAGCGGACAATGTATACTAAGGATATCCGACTGTTTCAGCAGATCATTCAGCGTGAGAAACTGGGCGCCCTTTTCAACTTCTTTTGGAAGCCTTCTACGGTTGTAATAAGCTATCCGCATGCCAATCAGCCGGCCGAAATCCGCCACAATATCGCCAATGTTCCCAAGTCCAATGATCCCCAGCGTTTTCCCATTCAGCTGCTGCCCCATATAGCGGCCCATGCCAAATACAGATTCCGGCTTGGCCTTTCGTACCTGACGGTCTAGCTCACCGATCCGTCTGGCGCATGATAATATCAGGCCGATGGCGACTTCTGCAGTGGGCAAAGCTGTGCTGTCTGGACTGTTGGTTACGGGTATTCCCCGCTTTGTTGCCGCTTCTACATCTATTTTGTCATACCCTGCGCCATAGTTGCTGATAATTTTCAAATTCGGTGCCGCATCTATCATGTCGGCATCAAAACGCCCGCAGGCTAACACCGCATCGGCAGTCCTTAGCAAAGCGAAAAGTTCTTCTCCTTGATATGCCCTGCCGGATTCCGGGCACGATACCTTATGGTTCATTAACAGAGAAAACGCTTCGTCTGGAATGCCATGTGTCACAACAATATGTGCCAATACTCCATCCTCCCGTGCCTGTTTTGCAGCCCATTATAACAGTCCGAGGGATGTATGGCAAGGCTGGTAATGGCAACAATAACACAGTGCAATTATGCCCTCCGGGGCGCTTTGTTTTTAGGAGGGGGCATTTGTGGAAGGAAAACCCATCTGGTTGACAGAGGATCTCGCTTTGCATCCACAGCTTCGGGGAAGACAGCAAGCTGAGGCAGTTGTTGTTGGCGGCGGACTGAGCGGCGTTACCATTGCATACATGCTGGCAAGGGGAGGCATGCACGTTGTGCTGCTGGAGGCTGACCGGCTGGGCAGAGGCGCATCCGGACATAGCATGGGCAAGGTCACCGTCCAACACGGCCTTATATACAGCCGCCTTAAGGAGCAATGGGGTATGGAGGTTACGCAAGCCTATGCCTTTTGTCAGTCAAGGGCATTGAAGGCAATGGCATCACTGGCCATAGAATTGGAGATTCCATGCGGATGGAATACAACAGATGCATCTCTTTATGCCCAAACTGCCCAAGAAGAACGACTCTTGGAGAAAGAAGAGGCAGCTGCACAAAAGGCAGGTCTCTCCATGTCACTTATGCCTGCAAGCAGCGTCCCGATGCAAGCCCGCAGCATATTGACCGTATCGGGTCAGGCTTCTTTTGATCCCTTTGCATATCTTCACTCACTAACTAGTGCTTTACTTATGCTAGGCAGCCGCATATACGAACAAAGCCGTGTTCAATCCATCAGTACGCAAGGTGTATATACGGATACTGGCTCGGTCCATGCGCCGTTTGTGATTATCGCCACACATTTCCCTATTATCAACTTCCCAGGCTGGTATTTTTTGCGGGCCAGGCAAATACGCAGCCATGTTGTTGCATTATCTGATGCGCCTGCACTGGAGGGAATGTATCAGCATGTCAATATCGGCGGTATTTCTGTAGTAAGAAGAGATGGACTACTGCTGATGGGCGCCCTTGCCTACCCTACCGGTCAGGAAACAAGCATAGATCATGATACGGTACTGCTTAAAAAAGCACATTCCCTGTATCCAAACGCGAGACCTTATGCATTTTGGCACGGTCAGGATGTAATGAGCACCGATGGGCTGCCATTTATCGGCCCATACAGCCAAAGAACCCCCAACCACTTTGTGGCTGCAGGATTCTCCAATTGGGGCATGACCAATAGCATGGCTGCCGCTCAAGCCATTTCATCCCGTATTCTTGGGCAATTGCTGCCAGAGGCAGAAATCTTTGACCCCTCCAGAACAATGAAGTACAGCGCATCAAAAATGATGTCGACATTTTTGAAAACAACTGGCATACATATCAGCGGTATAAAAAGAAAGCAGGCCCCCACATGTACGCATATGGGCTGCAAATTAAGATACAATCCTTCTACTGCCAG
>JAEYQQ010000015.1 GCA_023409955.1 Bacillota bacterium
AGCAATACATCCCCTTCCCTGGAACTTACACTTGCGGCAGTAGGCCTTGACTCATATTTTACATCCTATACTGCCAGTTCATTGGCAGGAGCCAGCAAGCCCAGCCCCAACATCTTCAATGCTGCCCTTGCTGCCCAAGGTGTTACCAAAGAGCAGAGCCTGTTTGTGGATGATGATCCTGTAAACACCGATGCTGCACGGGAGCAGGGCTTTACTGCATTCCTTATCGACCGTGAAAGCAAGCATCAGGGCGAATGGGTGATTGGTAGCCTTGCAGAAATGGTGGACTTTGTACAGCGCCATAGGGGGTAAGGGCTCCTTGCTTGTTAAAACACCTGTGTCAGGTTGCTTTCAAGGTCTCGGCCATCCAACCGCTCACTTAGGGTTTTGTGAACGGTTTCAATCTCTCCGCCCCATAAGCCATTAAGCGCTGGTACGGGTGAAAGGCCGATGGCCTGCAAAGACCGCTGGCCGTGTATGCTGACAGCATCTGCCCAAACATGGCGGATGCCTGGGTGGGTTTGCAGCCACTGCTTCAAGCCAAGCAGAAGGTACTTTCGATAGCCTTTGCCAATATAGGCAGGCTTAACAATAATATTCTGTATATAGGCATCGCATGGCGGGGTGATTTCTGCCATCAGGTGCCTTTTTTCTTCCACATGAAAGATGGGCTTTTGCTTTTTGATTGCCAGCTGAACAAGATCAGGCGAAATGCCGTAGATGGACAATTGGCCGATTAGCAGAGCTGCATCCCATAGCAAAATCAGGCTGTCTTTGATGAGCCCGTATATCATACCGGCCTTTTCCCAGGTCATTTGATCCTCTGGGGGATAGGCTACATGATCCATTTCCACGATTTGCTCAAGCAGCTCCGGGGTTATTTCTTTGGTAATGGTAAGTGTAAGCGGCATGGGTTCCTCCGTTTTGAGAAATTTTGCAGCCAATTGGCAGGCTGCAATACCACATCACCATCATAATACCCATTGCCAGTTATGTCAAAAACGCATATCAAAGTCATATCTGAAGGCGGTCTTGTCCAGAAGCATCCCCCTTTGACATTGCCTCTCTATTCCAACAGCCGCTTTTGTGATATACTGTGCGAAATATTTATACCCAACGAATTTCAAGGGAGGAACAATGCATGCTGGCACTCAATAAGCCCGAAAAACTAAAAAGAGGCGACCGTGTGGCCACGGTGAGCCTATCCTGGGGCGGCGCCGGAGACGATGGCCTGCGTTGGCGGTACGAGTTGGGTAAGCGCCGCCTTGTTGAGCAGTTTGGCCTTGAGGTGGTGGAAATGCCCCATACCTTAGCCGGCGCTGCCCATGTATACAACCACCCGGAAAAGCGGGCGGAGGATTTGATGCGGGCCTTTGCCGACCCATCCATCAAGGCAGTCTTCTCCTGCATCGGCGGGGATGACAGCGTTCGCATGCTTCCGTATATCAACTTTGATGTCATCGCCAAGAATCCAAAGATTTTTATGGGCTATTCAGATTCCACCATCACCCATTTTATCTGCTTAAAAGCTGGGGTATCCAGCATTTATGGTCCCAGCATACTGGCCGAGTTTGCTGAAAATATCAAAATGTTTGATTATACGGCAGAATCGCTTATCAAGACGCTGTTTCAAGCGGAACCGCTGGGGCTTATCCCTGCCGCCGACCAGTGGACGGGGGAGCGGATCGAATGGACGGAGGATAACAAAAATACAGCCAAAAAGCTGCTGCCCAATCCTGGTTATGAATGGCTGCAGGGGGAGGGTA
The DNA here is from genome assembly GCA_023409955.1 of Bacillota bacterium. GTDB lineage: Bacteria > Bacillota > Clostridia > Christensenellales > Aristaeellaceae > JAEWAH01. Next base: position 1,767 of record JAEYQQ010000015.1, read on the forward strand.
CAGTACAAGGCCCGTTAATCGGCGGCTGCATTGAGGTCATGGAAATGATCAAAGGGACAGCCTTGTGGCCGGACATGCATCAGTTTGACGGTGCTGTGCTGTTCTTTGAAACATCGGAGGATATGCCGGAGCCTGATTATATCAAATACTGGCTGCGCAACTATGGCAGCCAGGGTATACTGCAAAAGGCCTCCGCCATGCTCTTTGCAAAGCCTTATCAAGGGAAGTACTATGATGAATATAAAGATGTGATTATAAAGGTCCTATCTGAGCTTGGTCTTGGCAAGCTGCCGGTGGTATACAACATGACCTTTGGGCATAACCAGCCCATGTTCTGCATTCCCTATGGAGCCATGGCGAAGGTGGAGTGTGATAACAAAACCTTTTCCATATTGGAGCCTGCGGTGCGGTAGCGTCAGCTTTTTTCATATCGTATATATCAAAATGGATAGATGCAACTCATTCTTTTTCATAAACCATAGAGGCGATCATCTGCTGAGCAGTTTCCTCCCAAATGGAAGGATCGTTTATGCTGGAAAACATAATGGTATATAAGAACCCATCTTCAACGAGCTTGTAGGTTATCGTATGAAGCTGCACCCCTGACTGAAAGGTTGTGCTGTTATCAGGCATAATCGATTCTGTGGAGCTGGATGTGTAGGTTGCATGATATCGTCTGCCATTGATTTCTCTGACTTCTATCCAAACGGGGTTATAGCTTGATTGCTCTGTCATATCAGTGCCTTGTATCGCCAAAAGGGCATCTCCATCATAATCGCAATTGGCCCGGTTCATATGCATGACCAGGCGCTGGGAAGGGGTAAGCTGGCTCCAGTAGTCTGTTATGATGATAGAGAACCCCAAATCCTTCTTTGCAAACACCTTATATAGCTGCAGGAATTCTGTGGGCATGGGGCTGTTGAAGTAAGATGACTCCATCATTGGTTCGGGTGTTTGTATGGTGAATGTATACCCATTTTCTGAAAACTGAATGGTTTTCATCAACTCTGCAGTATCTTTGTTTTCTTCTTTGTTGATAACAGGCGGCGCATCAGAAAATACGATGCTCGCAAGGATGTCGTGCATCTTCTTTTCATAATCAATGGGATCCATATATGTATCCATTTTTATGGATATCATATACCCATTGACCTTTGTTGAGTATAAGAAACGATTAAATGTATCCTCTCCCTCGGTCAGGATGATTTGTGTGCATATGAAGGATGTCTGGGGATGTGTGATGATGTCGCTTGTTACATCAGACATGGGATAAGCAGTACTTGCTTGGCTGCTTAAGACGTTGGCGAAGGTGGAAAGACTGGCAGTGTCCATTTTAGAAAAATCTGTGAGCACCTTTACGCATGATCATCATCCCTTCACTATAACTTTTTTACAAAATGAACGATTACACAACATTTGTTGCCATTATATACCATCTTTGAATGTGCGTCAATCAATGGATGTGTGCAAAAAAAGGCTGGACAATAAATGGCCAGTCGCAGCGTGTCAAAAATGTGGCTCTGCCACTTTTGGGGGTTTTTCCCTCGCCACACTGTACTACGGCTGCGAGTGCGGTCTTTTGCTCGGTAAGGAAGGAAAATACCAATGGAAAGCACCCATTGGTGAAATCTATTGGCAGGATGGGTTTACTCTGGCCGCTTAGTTATATTCGCGTTCTTTTCTTTGGGTCCAGGGCCCACAGGCCTTGGTCGTTTCAAGGGGGTTATGGGG
>JAEYQQ010000159.1 GCA_023409955.1 Bacillota bacterium
CACAGGTGCTGCCGGACCAACTGGTGCAATAGGCCCCATGGGACCAACCGGTGCTACAGGAGTTACTGGTCCTACCGGCTCTATAGGTGCAACTGGAGCAACAGGTCCTGGAAGTGTGCTCATTGGCGTACAGATGCAACTGCTGGATGCTGGTGGAGAAACGATTGATGAGGACGATGTCATTGTTTTTGACACACCCATTCTCGATCTGACGCCAAATATTCGATATAATAGAACCAATGGACAATTCATCATCAATGCTACCGGGAACTACTTTATTTCATGGTGGGTTGCCGTAGATGGAGCAGATGGCCCTGCATCAGTAACTTTTGCCGTAAAAACAAATGGTTCCTGTGGAATTATCGGAGCTATACCAACCGTTACAGGGCAGGTTAATGGAAGTGCCCTGGTCGCTATCAAAACTGTGCCCGCTGTCTTAACGCTGGCCAATACAACAGGAGCCACCATAATGCTGGCCGATACGACTGTACAGGCTAACTTAGTCATTGTGGAAGTTTCCCATCCATAACGCAAGACAAAATATCAAGGCCGTTGACTTTTGCCAGCGGCCTTGTTCTATCGATAACTCCCCTTGATTTCTGCTTACTTTTTGGGATCCGGTACCGATTCTGATGTACCGATACCCAATATTTCTGCTGCACGTCTGGCACTGGCATTGGACGATGAGGATTTGCCAACCTGTATAATCTGTTCACCCATGAAGATCATGGTGGCAGTTTGTCCACCATCCAGATTAAATCCTGTCTGACAACCCTTTTCTAAAAGTCTTTCAGCCAAGAAAGCTATTCCCGCACCACGACTTTTGCTATGGCGGCCTTCTACCATCATTGCAAAGTAATGACCAGGTTCCACCATGCCGATAGCGGTCCTGGGTGCACTGCTCTTGCCGTACTTCTCCAACGCCGTATCATTCAGTTGACCCTCCATAATCAGATATGGGCCAAAAGACAAAACATCCAGCGCACCCTTATCCAGGTATTCTTGGGCAGTATGGGCATCCGATGCATATACCTCCATGCGGCCATCAGCATACAGCGCCATATTATCCAAATTAGGGAATGTCCCTTTGTTGTGCGCCAAAGTCTTTTCGCCTAAAATCTGACCATCGCGGATCAGTATTCCTGAACGCTGCTTTTGCTGAAGGCGCAGATGCGCAAAATCACTGTTGATGCCAAACACAGTTTTGTTCTTCTTGGCGATGTTGGCCGGCCAGTCAGCACTATCAATTCTATCCTCACTATCATTTGGAATACAGCGGAATATCTCTCCTTCTCTGCTCCATATCTCCGCCTCATACCAAGTCAAATTCTTTTTTTTATCGTATATACGCTGTATCTCCACCTTTAGTGTAGAAGATACATAGCGCCAAATACCATTTTTATCATTTTCATATACAAATTCACCTTTATCTAAAAAACCATCTTCATTCAGTTCAGGGAATTCGCCCAGTTCAGCAGAAGCAAAAGATAATGGCAGTATCATAAACATAACAACCAGTAAACAGAGCAGCTTTTTCATATAATCCTCGCGTATAAATGATAGTCACATTCAGAGGATACCATAAAAATAAGGCGGTATCAATGGAAATGCCATTTCCAAACCGCCTCACATCACCATTTTACATATGTGGCTCGCTTCAACCCATCCCCATCAGCCTATGAAGTATTTCCCTGTAACCTTGCTCCACATTGCCCAAATCACGGCGGAACCTGTCAAGATCAAGAGGTTCATGAGTTTTGGAATCCCAAAAACGGCAGGTATCCGGCGATATTTCATCAGCAAGTATGATTTGCCCATTAAACCTACCAAATTCCAGTTTGAAGTCGATAAGCTCAATACCGATATCCTTCAAATGCGCTGTCAGAATATCATTGATCTTCATAGCCATGTCATGCATAACTGCCAATTCATCCGGCGTACACAGGCCCATGGCTTTAATATGTGTTTCATTGATCAGGGGATATTCCAGATCCGCATCTTTCAAAGTACACTCTATTACCGTACTATTCAGCTTTGTCCCTTCTGCATAGCCTGTGCGTTTGGCTAGGCTTCCGGCAACAATGTTACGCACTTTGATATTGATTGGCACAATTTCAACCCGTTTTACAATGGATTGACGCTCATCCAGCTTGCTTACAAAATGATTGGGAATGCCTTGGGCAGACAACAGTGTAAACATATGAATGCAAATCTCGTTGTTTATTTCACCCTTACCAACAATGCGTCCACGCTTAAGGCCATGGAAGGCAATGGTTTCATCCTTATAGTTCACCACAAGAAGGCCAGGGTCGTCGGTTTCATAAATCTTTTTGCCTTTACCTTCAGTAATAAGTTTACCTATTTTCATGCATTGTGCTCCTTTGCGCCCTGCTGAAATGCTCATAAAAGCAGACAATTATTATAGCAGATAAGGCGCTATTCAGCAATACAATTGCCATATACCACAATTTCTATTGCTCTGCAAAATAATGGCTTTAGTCTTGACAGTTTACAATTTTTCACCTATTAGGGATCACAGCTCAGTAAAATAAGCAGACAGCCGTGTTTGAGAGTTATAACTGCCTCTGGGCCTGCAAATTCATTACTGATACCCAAAGGGAAGTCACTGGTCAATATTGCATTTTCAAGTGGATACTTCACATTTTTCAGTGTAACCCCTTCGCACTTTGCTGCATAGGCAAGCACTGAAAGCTTAAAACCTTCTGTCCTTGGTATTCGCTTCTCACCCGGCCCCATGGCAGATATGCGGTTGCATTTATCCACCATCCATAGATCAACCCCATGGTATAAGGCATACACCAGTACCTGCACGTTGGCCATGGTATGATCCAATCGGCCGCCGATGCCTCCGGCTAATACAAAGGATGTGTATCCAGCTTCGATCCCATACTGAAGGCACAGCAATGTATCCGTCTCATTTTTCTCACATGCAGCCTGGATAATACGGCATTTAATTGGCAGATCATAAAGCGGTTTGTTTAACGAATCAAAATCCCCCACCAGCAAATCAGGCTCAATCCCCTCCTGAATGGCCAGGACATATCCTCTGTCAGCACAAATAATAAAATCATCCGGCTTTAAATCCACCACACTCCTGATACCATCCGGCGCCCAAGCAGGAATAATTACACAGCGACGCATACCATCACCCTCATGCCTTGGGAATATATGAAAAAGAAGCTGTATCCGCGCTGTCTTTACTCAGGTTGGTACAGCACGGATACAGCTATTGTTACAATAAATTATTCAGCCTGGGTATCCTGGGCAGAAGCCTCTTCATGGATATCGGAAGAAATCGTGGTATCAAACTCGCCCTCACCAGGAATTTCCTGGCTGTAATTGAAAGCTTCGTCTTCCAGGACCTCGCGGATGCTCAAGCTGATACGCTTTTCAGCAGGTTCAACCTTCAGCACCTTCACACGAACCACCTGACCAACCTTTACTGCATCCTCCACCTTTTGAACCCGGGTCAGTGCACACTGGGAAATATGTACCAGGCCATCCAAGCCGGGCTCCAGTTCAACAAATGCACCAAAGGTGGTGATGCGGACAACCTTGCCCTCTACCACGGAGCCGACAGCAAACTTTTCTTCGGCAACATCCCAGGGCTTGGGCTGCAGCTGCTTATAGCCAAGCTGAATGCGCTCCCGCTCACGGTCAAGGGACAGGATTTTAACTTGCACTTCCTGATTGGGGGCAACGACTTCGGATGGATGCTTGATACGGCCCCAGCTCAAATCTGTCACATGGATCAGACCGTCAACGCCGCCAACATCCACAAAGGCACCAAAGTCAGTAAGCCTGCGAACGACACCAGAAACAACTTCGCCTTCAACCAGCTTATCCCAAGCATCTTTCTTCTTGCTGGAGCTTTCCTCCTGCAGGAATGCCTTTCGGCTAGCTACAATGCGCTTTTTCTGCTTGTCCACTTCAATGATTTTCAGCTTGATGGGCTTGCCAACAAACTCAGAAATCTTTTCAACATAGCGCTGGGACAACTGAGAAGCAGGAACAAAGGTGCGAATCCCTTCAACGTCTGCAATCAAGCCGCCCTTGACAGCTTCTTTACCGACGCCTTCCACGTATTCACCCGCATCAAACTTCGCCATCAGCGCATCCCATGCCTTGCGGTTGACGATATTGCGCTGGGAAAGAACCACATTGCCTTCGCCGTCGTTTACCTTAACGACTTCCACTTCGATTTCCTGGCCAAGCTCAACATCACTGGCAGACATATCGGAGCGTTTGATCAAACCGTCAGACTTGTAGCCAATGTTGACACAAATCTCGTCTTCGGTGATCTGGACGACAGTTCCGGTAACGGTCTGGCCGGGTCTGATTTTGACCAGAGTTGCCTCCACATCTGCCATGAAGTTGCTCTTGGCTTCTTCTTCCGCGGGAAACATCTGATCCTGTAGTTCTTTGTCGTTCATGCGGGTGACAACCTCCTTAAGTGACCAATCCGGCGTAGACGCGCCAGCGGTTATTCCAATAAGATCTGAATGGATATCTGCAAAGCCCGGCGGTATATCCGCCGCACGCTCTACCAAAATGGTTCTTGCGCAAAGCTCCTTGCATGTTTCAAAAAGCTTCTTTGTGTTGGCGCTGTTTGGGCCGCCAACCACAATCATCGCGTCTGCCCTTAAAGCAAGCTCTTTGGCTTCTGCCTGACGGCACTTTGTTTCCGGGCATATGGTATCCTTTACGGTGATACCAGGGATACGCCTGCGCAATAATTCTGCAATTCTCTCCCACCTGTCAGGTGGGAAGGTGGTCTGCACAACCACCAGGGCTTCCTCCAAATGCAGAAGGCTATCTACTTCTGATTCATCCCGAAGGATGTATACAGGCCCTTTGCACCAGCCGGCAGTTCCCTGAACCTCAGGATGGTCATACTGTCCCACCATAATAACAGGCTTGCCATCGGCTGAATAATCTGACACCACACGGTGCAGCTTATCAACAAAGGGACAGGTACAATCGATGACCTGGGTGCCCTTTTCGGAAAGTGACTCAAGAATATCAGGTGCGACCCCGTGACTGCGGATTAAAACCATACGGCCATCAGCATCGTCCAAGGATTCTATTGCAGGAGCCCCTTTGTCTTTGAGCAGAGCTACCACTTGCGGGTTGTGTGTCAGCTCACCCAGTGTGCATAAGGCCTTGCCATCTTCAGCTGCTTTGAGAGCAGCTGTTACCGCCCTCTGAACCCCCATGCAAAAGCCTGCGTGGGTTGTGATTTCAAGCGGCATAACATTTCCTTTCCGCAAAAAACACTAATGTTATGAGATTCGCTGATGGAAGCGAATTTCCTTCTAAAATGTAAAAGAAATTTTATATTTCTTCTAGAAAACTTTTAAGCCCCTGCTTTCTTTTCAAGCTGGACATACAAAGCTGCAATCCTTAACAATAGCGTGTCGCTGGCTTCTTTGGTGACGCCCATTTCAAGAAGGTCATCCATGGGAACCGGGGCATCTGCGTACAAGTGCACGCGGTGGAAAGGCCGTAGTTTTCCATGTATATATGCTGGAACGACAGGCGCACGGTTGCGCAGGGCCAATATCGCCACCCCCGCCTCCATCTCTTCCATGTTTCCTTTCTTATAACGCGATCCTTCCGGAAAAATGCCAAGAATACGCTTATTCCGAAGAGCTTGTGTACAAGCCCTCATGGCCGCCATATCAAAGTTATGCCGATCTACCGGAATGGCATGGAGCTTGCGCAGAAGCCAACCTAAAAACCTGCCCCGTAACAGCTCTTTCTTGGCAAGAAAGGTGATCTCCTGGCCTTTTACCGCATGGGCAATGCAAATAGGATCCAGACCGCTTAAATGATTGGCAATCAATATGCAAGGGCCATTGACCTGAAAGTACTCCTTATTATGTATGGTGACAGGATATATGGTATGAAACAAGATCCATGCAATAGCCTTGGCAATGGTATAGATAAGCGTGCGGGGATTTGTATTGTCATTCATTGTCTGACCTTCAGTTTTTACCATAGCGGGCCTCCACAATTGAAAGAATACGTTCCACAACCTGTTCCTTATCAAGGCCGGTGCTATCCAGCAGCACAGCATCCTCCGCCTGCCGCAGAGGATCGATCGACCTGGTGGAATCCTGATGGTCACGCTGATTCAAATCCCGCAAAACATCATCATAGGCCACATTCTGCCCGGCAGCTACAAGCTCAAGATGCCGGCGGCGTGCCCGCTCCTGTGCAGATGCTGTCAAAAATATCTTAACACCTGCGTTTGTCAGTACATTGGTACCGATGTCCCGACCATCCACTACCATGGACGTTTCCCTAGCCAAGGACCGCTGAAGTGACACCATATGGCTGCGGACCGCCATGAACCTGGAAACGGCAGATGCTGCCATGCCCACTTCTGGCGTACGGATCAGCGGGCTTACATCGACTCCGTCAACCAATGTATGCTGTCTGCCATCGCTGTATTTGACAGAGATGTTCACTTTTGCGCAAAGCTCTGCTAAAGCTTTTTCATCACTTGTTGCAATATTTTGTGTAAGCGCCGCATAACCGACAGCCCGGTACATGGCACCGGTGTCTAAGTGCAAAATATTTAGTCGCTGGGCAACCTGTTTTGCGATGGAGGATTTTCCTGCACCAACAGGACCGTCAATGGCAATGGTTAAAGGCATGCAAATAATCTCCCGTATCAATTATATGGTTCTGTGGCCCATGCCTACGCATACTTCATTTAGGTGTACAAGCCCCACCCCGAAGAAAACAGATACGGCCACATGTTCACCCCACCTGGCAATGCCAATTTTGCCGCCCACAGAAAATCCAAGCGCTTTGGTTGTCACCTGCGCAATGGCCTCCCTGGCAGCACCTGCAACAGCACCTTCCTCATGGTGGGTTTCATCGATCACCTTTTCACGCTTGGCGGCAATGACCGCCCGTTCCACAATACGCATAACAGATGTAACAAACTCACCGCCATAATCCACAGCAGCTGTCAGCACACCATCGGCAGCCATTTGGCTGCGCAATGTATTTTCTTCATCGCGACTGCGGGACAGACTGAGTAATATGGCAGCCCTTGCCACTTCTCGGCTGCCAATCTCCGACTGAAGCATAAATTCACCTTCCCGCAACAATTTTCATCACCTGACCATTATACAAGAACGTCACGCCGGGAACAAGAGCTTTTCTGCCTTATGATGCATATTGCGTTATAAACATGAACAAGCCTGCTAACAATACTGCTATCATGACAAAAGGAGCGAATGATATGGCGTTACAGGCAATTATTATGGCAGGCGGCGAAGGGGCCCGGCTGCGTCCTTTGACTTTGGATATGCCAAAACCCCTTGTTCCGATTCTTGGCGAGCCGGTAATGGGTTATTCACTTAAGCTGCTCAAGCGTCACGGTCTTTTGGATGTAGCTGCCACCATTATGTACCTGCCCCATGCCATCAGGGAGGCATTTGGAAAAGGTGAAGATTACGGGGTGCGTCTTAGTTATCTGGAAGAAGTGCATCCCATGGGCACAGCAGGCAGCGTCCGCATGGCCAAAGGTATGGTGACGGATACCTTTGTGATACTGTCCGGCGACGGACTGACAGACTGTGACCTGACTGATGCCATCGCTTTTCACAAATCACATAAGGCCATGGCCACCCTGGTGCTCAAGTCTGTGCCAATCCCCTTAAGCTATGGTGTTGTCATTGCCGATGAAAATGGACGGGTGCAGCGATTTGTGGAAAAGCCAGACTGGTCCGGCGTTTTCAGTGATCAAGTGAATACCGGAATTTATATTCTTGAGAAAGAGGTCATGGACCTGATTCCAGAGGAAGGGGCCTATGACTTTGGGAAAGACCTATTTCCCAAAATGGTGAAGGAAGGCATGGCAGTATACGGTTACCCCATGACCGGTTATTGGTGCGATATTGGCGATCAGGGGGCTTACTTGCAATCCCAGTTGGACCTTTTACGGGGCGAGATGGATTTTGATATCAAGGGCACCTTATCCGGAAGGGCTTATCTGGATGGCGAATGTGTATTAGAACCCGACGTTAGGCTGGAGGGAGTATGCTACATCGGTGAAGGCGCCCGCATCAAGCAAGGAGCCGTCCTGCATGAGGGGGCGGTCATTGGGCCAGGCGTGGTTGTGGAAGAAGGCGCACACATATCTAAATCCTGCTTATGGAAATTCAGCCGCGTCGGCCGCTGCGCCAAGATAGATGGAGCTGTCCTATGCCGGGATGCTCAGGTTCGGCCTGGCGGGAAAATGCTGGAAGGAAGCGCTCTGGGAGCAGGTGCCATTTTAGGCTCTCATGCCAAGCTGAACGCAGGTGTCAAGATATGGCCGCAAAAAGAAGTGGGCAGCGAAGTTATCGTTTTGGAAAACGTGGTCTGGGGTGATATCAAGCGCCTGCATCTGAATGAAAGCAGCGGTATCACTATCGATTCCCCCGTCCGGGCTGACCAGTTGGCCGCATCTGTTATGCAGGCTCTTAACGCCGATTCTGCTGCACTTTGCTACAGAGGCGAAGACAGCGCGCTGTATACCATGCTATCTGGCATATTTGCCGCAAGAGGCGCACAGCCGCTGCTGTTAGGCAGCAGTTTTGAACCGGTACTATCCATGGCGGTCAGGCAGCTTCAGCTACCAGTAGGCATCATGGTCTATGGTCAGCAGGTAACCATTTTGGGCAAAGATGGCTTGCGCCTTAGCAAAACGCAGATACAAGCCGTGGAAAGCGCTGCATTGCGCCAGGAGTACCCGCCGGCCTTTTCCCAGTCCGCAGCAATAAAACAGGCAGATGGTTTACAAGAGCTATATATTGCAAACCTGATGCATACAGCCTCTAATAAGGCATTAGAAAAAAGCTCCTTGCAGGTAGCAGTTTTCTGCGATGATCCCACCCTTCTATCCCTGGCGCTTCGGATGCTAGAGCGGGCAGGACTCAAAAAGGTACGAGGGCGCAACTCACAGGACAGAGCTTTGCAAGCATGGGAAACAGGCTTCTATTTGGAAGATGACGGCACAACAGCTTATGTGTTAGACAAAAACACACTGCCTGATGATGTCAGCCAGCAGATGCTGCTATGGCAGCTGATTGCAAAGGAGGGCTGCCTGCCGCTTTTTGCACTGCCAAACACCCCTAGAGCCGTGGAACAACTGGGCCCTGTTCAGTGGAATAAGAATGCAGCAACCGTTAGCAAAGAGGAGCACAGGGCAATGCTGCGGCAATATGATCTATGGCATGACGGCCTGCTGCGGATGCTTGCACTGCTGAATCTGCTGGCAGAAAGAAGCCTGAAGGACTTGCTTGCGCAGCTGCCTGTGACCCATCAGGTGTATAAGGATGTTCCGTGTCCTACGGGAGAAAAGGGAAGAATTCTCCGGCAATTGACCGAAGCCGCCAGAAATAAGGAATTGGGGGAAGGCCTTCGAATTCAGCATGGCGGTAATACCGTTTGGCTATCACCTTTTCAGGACCGAGCCGCATTCAGGGTGCAATCGGAATCCTTTGATGCGGAATTTGCCAGTGAGCTTTGCTCTCATTACGCAGGCCGCATCGCCAAAATGACAAAAAACGTAGGGGGAATGGATAATAGTGACAAGGATATCGTCTCTCAATAGCCCTTGACACGGCTTTGTATTCCAGAATATAATGTTTGCAGCAGCATGCTCCTGGAGTGTGCGCCAGCGCTTTGGTTTTACCCACATTTCCACAAATGGAGCTCGCGTTCCTGCGTGGATGCCATGCCCCCGTTTTACAAAAACGCCAGGGGACGGCTGATATGCGGGATAGGGCACCCCCCTGCTTTAGAAGCGGGTGAAAAAACTCGGCGCAACGGCACTTTGGGGCACTGCAAACATTATCTATCATAACGATATATCAGAATCCCGCCTTACAGCAAGGCGGGATTTTTGTGATCCGGACTTATGCCCTTCTTTGCACAGTATGGGGAATATGGTATAATTTGCTCATCACCTGGCGGGAGGAATGTATGAAAAAAATGACGGCAGGAATTATATTTTTTACGACTGTTATCTTGCTGATGCCCTTAGGCAAAGCAGAGCATGCTTCCTTTACAGACAGTCAAACTCCCCCTGCGTTTAAAGCAGATTATCTAGTTATAGACTCACCACCTACTTCCTCTGTACTGACCGTCACCCTTGCTGGTGACTGCACCCTTGGCGGTACTGAAAGCTCTAGCAAAAAGGATGTCGGCTTTGTCAAAACTGTAGAAAAATTTGGACTGGCATACCCTTTTTCCGGGCTGCTTACATTGTTTGCCGCCGACGATGTGACGTTGATAAATTTGGAAGGCGTACTGTCAGACAGCAAAGAAGGCGAAAACACTGAGAAAGAGTTTGCTTTTCGAGGCCCGGCTGCCTTCGCGCAAATGCTGCCTCTTGGCAGCGTAGAAGCTGTTAACCTTTCCAATAATCATTTAGACGATTACGGAAAAAGAGGGCGAGAAGATACGATACAGGCCCTTCAAGCAAACGGTATTACCTATGCCGGGGAAGAATGGCTGAGCATTTTCAGTACTGACCGTGGAAAGATTGGCTTGGCCGGCATTCGAGGCGTACTCACAGAAGAAAAAAAGAAGACCATCACCAGGCAAATTGACATATTGCGAAACGAAGGCTGCCAGGTTGTGATCTATTCCCTCCATGCCGGCCAGGAATATGCGAAAAACCATAATGGACTCCAACGGGATATGGCACGTTATCTCATTGATGCCGGCGCGGATGTAATAGCTGGCCACCACCCCCACATTGCCCAAGGAATCGAAATATACAAAAACCGGCTCATACTGTACAGCCTTGGCAATTTTATATTTGGCGGCAACCATAATCCAAGGGTGAAAGATGCCCTGGTGGCCAGAGTGGAATTCCATTTGACCAACGGCCAATTAAGCGGGATACAAGCCTCATTGCACCCCATCTGCTTTACTGGTAGGAGCAAAGGAAACGAATTCAGACCTGTTCTATTAACTTCAAAGCAAGCGATCAATGTTATAAAACAGATACAGCAGGATACCGCTATTCCTTTGCCGGAATTTGCGGACGGCTATGGCGTGGTGCTGCCCTTTATGCCAGTCAAATGACAGAACCGTATGTTTTATTTTTGCTGTGATGGTAGTATAATAGTTACATTTCATTGGAAGGGTGATAGCAGTGTCAGAACTCCTTTCGCAGATTATACCTCAAATGCTGAGCAGGGGATTTGAAGTAGTCTCCCTAGAAACAGCGCAGGAAGCAAAAGCGTATTTGCTTTCACATATTCCTGTTGGCGCCAGCGTCGGTGTTGGCGGGTCTATGACCATACGTGAGCTGAACGTGGTACCCGCCCTAAAAGAGCGGGGACAGCAAGTGACCTGGCACTGGGATGTACCAAAGGAGGAAGCCACAGCTGCCAGAGAAAAAGCCCGGCTGGCAGATGTATACCTGGCTTCCAGCAATGCTGTTACAAAAGACGGCCAGCTTGTGAATATTGATGGCACCGGCAACCGCGTTGCCGCTATGTTTGATGGCCCAAAGCAGGTATATCTTGTTGTCAGCCATTCCAAGCTGGTAGACGGCGGACTAAACACAGCCATAGCCCGCATCAAACAGCACGCCTGCCCGCCCAATGCACGGCGGCTGTCGCTGGATACCCCCTGCGCCCACACAGGCATCTGCAAACCCAATGAATGCGGAAATGACTGCATGTGCCGCATTATTGTAACCATATCACGGCCGCCCAAAGGAAAAAAGATTACCGTTCTGATGGTGGAAGAAACGCTCGGCTATTAGTATAACGCAAAGCGCGGCCCTTACCTAATTGGTAAGGGC
>JAEYQQ010000176.1 GCA_023409955.1 Bacillota bacterium
CGGCTACCCCATTGCAAGGGTCAGTGCATTGATTGCGGTGGGCATGACGCTGGACGAAATACGCATTGCCAATACGCCTGCCAGCTTTGAGCCAACCTTGGACTATGTGGTGACCAAGATCGCAAGGTTCCCCTTTGATAAATTTGACAAGGCCAACCGCCAGCTGTCCACCCAGATGAAGGCCACAGGCGAAATCATGGCCATTGGCCGCACCATGGAGGAAAGCCTCCTAAAGGCGGTTCGCTCCCTGGAAGCGGGAGTCACTCACATCTGGCTCAAGAAGTTTGATCATACGCCTACCGATGATCTGCTGGCTTTAATCAAAAACCCCACCGATGAGCGGCTATATGCCATTGGTGAGCTTTTGAGGCGCGGCGAAGATCCGGCCAGAATTTGCGATAGTACGAAGATTGATTACTTCTTTATCAGTAAGATTCGAAAGATCATCGACTTTGAAAAGGAAGTCAAAAGCAATATCGGTAATATTGAGACCCTTCGGGCTGCCAAGCGCATGGGCTTATCCGACGGTTACATCGGCAAGTGGTGGAAGATGACGGAATCGGACATCTACACCCTGCGTAAAAAGCATGGTGTGCTTCCTGTCTACAAGATGATCGATACCTGCGCCAGCGAGTTTGATTCCTACATTCCCTACTTTTACTCCACCTATGAATCGGAGAATGAGTCCCGGGTCACTGATAAAAAGTCGGTGGTGGTACTGGGCGCCGGGCCTATCCGCATCGGCCAGGGGGTGGAGTTTGATTATTCTACAGTTCACGCCATCTGGGCCATACGGGAGGCGGGATACGAGGCCATCATCATCAATAACAATCCGGAAACGGTATCCACCGATTATTCCGTCAGCGATAAACTGTACTTTGAACCCTTAACGGTGGAAGATGTTATGAACATCATCGATATGGAAAAGCCTTACGGAGTCATTGTATCCTTGGGCGGCCAGACGGCTATCAATCTGGCAGAGCGGCTGCACAACCTGGGTGTGCCCATCATCGGTACGGATGTTTCCGCAATCGAGCGGGCTGAAAACCGGGACAGCTTTGAAAAAACTATGCGGCAGCTGAACATCCCGCAGCCTCCGGGAAAGGCAGTCACCAACATCGAGGATGGGCTTGCTGCGGCCAAAGCTGTCGGCTATCCCGTCCTGGTACGCCCTTCCTACGTGCTGGGGGGCCGAGCTATGCAGATCGTTCATGACGATGAGGGCTTGAAGCGTTATTTAAGTGAGGCGGTACTGGTTACCGAGGACCAGCCGGTGCTGGTTGACCGCTATATCTCAGGCAAGGAACTGGAGATTGACGCGGTGTGCGATGGCACCGATGTGTTCATCCCCGGCATCATGCAGCATGTAGAACGTACTGGTGTCCACTCAGGCGATTCCATCAGCGTATACCCGCCTTTCTCTGTTAGTGAAAATGTCAAGCAGACCATTATCGATTACAGCGTGCGGCTAGGGCTAGGCATTGGCATTAAAGGCCCCTTTAATGTGCAATTTATTGTGGATGACCAGGAGCGGGTGTACGTTATCGAGGTCAACCCGCGTTCCTCCCGCACGGTGCCCTTTATCTCCAAGGTTACAGGCATCCGCCTGGCCAACATGGCTACCAAAATTGCCCTGGGCCAGACACTTAAAATGCAAGGATTTTCCACCGGCATTGCCGAAGAAGGAAAGCGCTGGTACGTTAAGGCGCCTGTATTCTCCTTCAGCAAGCTTCGGGGTGCGGATGCATATCTTTCTCCTGAAATGAAATCCACAGGCGAAGCCATCGGTTATGACGATACCATGAACCGGGCGCTGTACAAGGCGCTGCAGGCTGCCAACATGCGGGTGGCCAACTACGGCACGGTGCTGGCCACCATCGCCAATGAGGATAAGCAGCGGGCGCTGCCTTTGATTCGCAGGTTCTACGACCTAGGCTTTAACATTGAAGCCACGGCAGGCACAGCTGCTTTTTTGAAAGAAAACGGCATCCGCACACGCAAGCGCAAAAAGATTAGTGAGGGCAGCTGGGAGATTCTTGATTCTATGAAGCAAGGCTATGTGGCCTATGTCATCAACACCATCAGCGAGCAGGCGGGGGAAACCAACCGCCGGGATGGCTTTTTGATCCGCCGCTGGGCTGTGGAAAACAATGTAACGGTACTGACATCCCTGGATACGGCGGCAGTTCTCCTAAACGTACTGGAAGAAATCACACTTAAAGTTTCCACCATTGACAGTAAGGAGTAACAAATGATAACACAAAGCATTTTTGAGGTAACAAAGAACCATTGCATTGCAAAGGACGTATGGGAAGCGACACTTGTTGGTGATACCTCCTCCATCAAGCATCCCGGCCAGTTTGTGGATGTGCATTTCGACGGCCTGTTTTTGCGTCGGCCTATCAGCATCTGCACCTGGGATAAAACATCCATGCGGCTGATCTACAAAGTCATGGGCAAGGGCACCGCTTACCTGTCGCACCTTCATGAAGGCGACAAGCTGGATATACTGGCCGGCCTTGGCAACGGCTTTTCTGTTGCTCCGGCTCGGGGCAAACGCATTGCCATCATCGGCGGCGGCGTAGGCGTACCCCCTTTGTACGGGCTCATGGAACGCTTGCAGGGTGAGGATGTTACCTGTGTTTTGGGCTTTAACACGTCGGCAGACGCTTTTTATCAAAAGGAGTTTGAGGATTTAGGAGCCAAGGTCACTGTGACCACGGTAGATGGGAGCCTGGGGATGAAGGGCTTTGTCACCGATGCCTTAAAGCAGATGGCGTATGATTACTACTTTGCCTGCGGGCCCATGCCCATGCTCAAGGCAGTGCATGGCCTAAATAAGCAGGGCCAGCTTTCTTTGGAAGCCCGCATGGGCTGTGGCTTTGGGGTGTGCATGAGCTGCTCCTGTCAAATGATGACGGGCATGAAGCGCATCTGCCTGGAAGGCCCGGTCTTTTTAAGCGAGGAGGTAAAGCTATGAACAGGCTTCAAACAAAGCTTGGTGATATTACCCTTCAAAACCCTGTAATCCCAGCCAGCGGCACCTTTGCCTATGGTTATGAAATGTCGAGATTTTTTGATATCAACGTTCTGGGCGGCATCGCTGTCAAGGCTGCGACAGAAGAACCTCGCTGCGGGAATCCCCTGCCCAGGGTGGCTGAGTGCCGGGAGGGTATGCTCAATGCCATCGGCTTGCAAAACCCCGGCGTGAAAGCCATTGCAGAGCAGGAACTGCCCCGTCTTAAGCGGCTATACAAGGGCGTGGTTATAGCCAATGTTGCAGGCTTTTCTCTTGGGGAATATGAAGCAGTAGCATCTGCGCTGGACCAGGCGGAAGGTGTAGATATTCTGGAAATTAACATCTCCTGTCCCAATGTGCAGCATGGCGGCATGGCCTTTGGTGTAACAGAAGAAGGTGCGGCATCTGTTTGCCGGGCGGTGAAGGCGGTTACGAAAAAGCCTGTGTATATGAAGCTTTCGCCCAATGTAACGGACATTGCACAGATCGCCAAGGCATGTGAAGCTGCGGGAGCCGATGGGCTCACCATGATCAATACATTGCTTGGCATGGTGGTAGATACCCGCACCGGGCGGCCCATTGTATCCACCAAAATGGCCGGTTTCTCCGGTCCGGCCATCAAGCCAGTAGCCATGCGCATGATCTATCAGGCATATGAAGCGGTCAAAATTCCAATTATCGGTGTGGGTGGCGTCACCTGTGCCGATGATGTAATCGAAATGATGTCTGTTGGCGCATCCGCTGTGCAGGTAGGCTCCCAGACCCTGGTGGATCCGTGGGCATGCAAAAAAATAGTAGATGAGCTGCCGGAGCGGATGGACAAATTCGGTATCGAAGCATTATCCGCAATCATCGGGAGGTCGCACCAATGAAAGATGTCATTATCGCCTGTGACTTTGCAGGCAGGCAGGAGACAACGGCATTCTTATCTGGCTTTGCAGGAGAAAGCCCCTTTCTCAAAATCGGTATGGAGCTGTATTATGGAGAAGGGCCGGACATTGTTCGAGAAATAAAAGGCCGGGGCTTTTCGGTGTTTCTGGATTTAAAACTCCATGACATTCCCAATACGGTGAAAAAGGCTATGACCAACCTGGCCAGACTGGGTGTTGATATGGTAAACGTTCATGCCGCTGGTACCAGGGCCATGATGGAGGCTGCCAGAGAAGGGCTGTATGCCGGGTCTGCACCAGGAAAGAGGATTCAATTGATCGCTGTGACCCAATTGACCAGCACATCGGAAACAGTGATGCAAAGCGAACTTTTGATTGGCAGTAGCCTTGCGGATACGGTGGCGGCATACGCTCAAAATGCCAAGGCTGCCAGTCTTGACGGAGTGGTATGCTCGCCCCTTGAAACAAGGCTGGTGAAGAATGCCTGCGGAGACGATTTCCTTACAGTGACGCCAGGTATCCGCTATCCTGAAGGAAACATGGATGATCAAAAGCGGGTAACCTCGCCTCAGAAAGCCAGGGAATTGGGTTCTGATTTTATTGTGGTGGGCCGGCCCATTACCGGGACGAATGATCCCAAGGCTGGCTGGTTGAAGGTCAGGGAAGATTTTCGGGGGTCAGGGAACATCTTCTGTAAAGGCTAAAAATCGCCAAAGCTATTAGGATAGTAAAAGAAATGATATCCGAAGGTATCCAAAGGGCGACCGGAATGCCCTTTGGCCACATCCGCAGATGCGAAACCTCTCTTAATGAATCATCACATACTTATCGTAAACATAACTTCCATCGGCCCCAGGGATATGGCCGATGGGAGAACCCCCATCCTCTCATAGAAAATCCCCATGATGATATCCGAAGGTTTCCAAAGGGCGACCGGAAAGCCCTTTGGTCACATCCGCAGATGCGAAACTTGCCCAAATAAACGCAAAAAGAAGGGATGAAACCCATGAAAAAGAAAATCGCCCGTTTGCTTTTAAAAATCGAAGCTGTATTCCTAAGGCCAGAGGACCCTTTCACCTGGGCCAGCGGCATCAAATCACCCATTTACTGTGACAACCGACTGATTTTATCATATCCTGAAGCCCGCAAGCAGGTGGAAGCAGGTCTGGCTGCACTTATCCGAAAGCATTATCCTGACTGTGAGCTGGTAGCAGGCACATCCACCGCCGGCATCCCTCATGCCGCCTTGGTGGCGGATATTCTGGAACTGCCCATGGCCTATGTCCGGGGCTCCGCCAAGGGTCATGGCCGCAACAACCGTATTGAGGGCAAGGTGATTATGGGGCAAAAAGTGGTTGTGGTGGAGGACCTTATCTCCACCGGTGGCTCTGTGGTGGATGTGGTGGATGCCCTTCGGGAGGCCGGTGCCGACGTACTAGGCATTGCTTCCATATTCACCTACGGTATGCAAAAGGGCATTGATAGGCTGAAGGAAGCCAATGTGCAAAACAAGTCTCTGACCAACTTCATGACTCTGGCCGAAGTAGCTGCCGAGGAAGGATATATATCCGAAAAAGATATTGCAAGGCTGGAGGCCTTCCAGAATAATCCTTCTGATGAAAGCTGGATGTTGAAATAGTGCTCATTAAGCATAATTAAAACCCTTTATGAACATTTAGTATTGTTTACCGCCCGGCAAATCCTATTTGCCGGGTCTTTTTGTGTGTAAACTCCCTGTGTTTTGGAGAAAATGTGATGGCAGAGGAGGATGTTCTATGAAAAGAGAGGGATACAGGAAGGCATTCAAGCCCGCAATTATATGCGCCTTGATGCTGGCAGTTTCATTCATGCTAACAGGCTGCGGGCAGGGAAGTGCCGCCCGCTACACCTATGCTCTGGATTGTCTTGCGTACGGGGAATATGAAGCTGCGTTGGCGGAATTTCAGGTACTTGGCGAGTATGAGGATTCAGCCAAATTTGTTTTATATGTCTCCGCGCTGATGGCCATGGAACAAGGTGAATTTGACCTGGCCGCAACAAATTTTGAGAACCTAAATGAATTTAAGAGCAGTGAAATGTACCTGCGATACGT
>JAEYQQ010000181.1 GCA_023409955.1 Bacillota bacterium
GCCGCCATGAACAAACACCAGGTCTTTATCTCGCGCATGGCCCTTTTTAAAGAAGATGGGAAACTCATCCGGCCCATCAAGCCCCTAATCTCCATTTCCACACCTTTGTTTACTGACACAAGCTGTGCTGGTGTGCTTACGGCAGGCTACAATGCCAAATCCATCGTTACCGCATTTAAGGAATATGCCGCCGGAAGCGAGGGAGAAGCTGTCTTGCTCAATGCTCAAGGCTTCTACCTGTCAAACAGCAGCCATCCGGATTTTGAATTTGCCTTCATGTTTGAGGATCAGCAAGGCATGACCTTTCAAACCCAGCAACCCCAAGCATGGGCACAAATGCAAAATGGCGGCAGCGGTGTCATCAGCACATCTGACGGCTATTTTATCTATATCACCATCGTCCCCTATAACGGAAACATGGGCAACGGTACACGTCAGTACGCCAGCGGCTATCAGCTGGAAGAAAGCAACTGGCTTGCTGTTACCCACCTATCCAAGGAAAAGTTGATTGGCCTTGGCATTACTGATTCTTTTTCGGATATGATCCTATACGTTTTGAAAAGTCAGTGGCCAGCCTATCTTTTTACGCTTTTGATCTCTGCAGCCCTAAGTCTTTTGCTGGTGTACGGGAAGATTTCCAGAGACAGAATCCGCTACTTCTCAGAATATGATTCCTTAACCGGTGCCTTAAACCGCCGGGCCGGTATAGCCATGCTGGAAAAATCCTGCCGGGAGGCTGTTCGGGATCCGTACAAGATCAGCATCTGCTTTGTGGATGTGGACGGCTTAAAGCAGGTAAATGATGAACTGGGCCATGAGAAGGGTGATGAACTGCTTGGCCTGATGGTCAGCGGCATCAACCAATGCATTGGTCACAAGGATTATGTGATCCGCCTTGGCGGTGATGAATTTTTGATTGTATTTATCAAAGCCGATCATCAGCAGGCAGAAGCTGCCTGGCAGCGGATCATCAATGAATACCAGCACATCAACCAGACCGAGCACCGGCCTTACCTCATCAGTGCCAGCCATGGCATTGCTGAGATCACCCCTGATGTCAAACAAGTCATCGACGAGATTTTGAACGAAGCCGATATTAAAATGTACGCAGAAAAGCGCCTGACAAAAATAGGATTGAAGGTTATTAGGGAGCAAAAGATGCATACAGATAGCTAACAGAAAGGGCGCTTATGAATAGCGCCCTTTCTGTTTGCAAAATGAGTTATTGGATGCCGCAAACCAGATCGCCACCTGCATCTAACATTTATTCCTTTCTTGACCTTTTTTACAATTATATGTTATATTGTGTCTTACATAGAAAACGGAGAGGTGCTACATATGAAAAGGTGGTTTTGTCTGCTGGTTGTGCTTTGCCTAATGGCTGCTCCTACCCTGGCGCAGGAATACAACCTAAACGGTACAGATTTCAAAACGGATCTTGGCCATAACATGGATGAATTCCAGAACGTCATCAACCTTTTAAGTTCATACGCGTCCCTCACCATCCAGTGGGGAGAAGCGATTGACGCAGAAAATGATTTTGCGCTCGTGAATGCAACCAGCACCGGTACAGACAAAATGCAGTTTCTATACAGCAAAGCAACCGGAAAATTGCATGCTATCCACCTTTTGCTGGAGGGAAATTATAGCGATATCAGTGAAGAACTGTATAACGCCAGTGTTGTTCTAGGCCAAAACATGGGCAATGTATTATCTGCATCCTTGTTGATGGATGTAAATTATGATGACAATGCATTTCTGGAAAAGTTAAGCGTACTCCAAGCAGAACAAAATAATGTGATTAGCGCATTCAGCAGCTTTCTTGTAAATCAATCGGAAATGAAAAATGGTTCATTAAAAAACATCTCAGTCAATGGACGTGTTTTAACCCTCTTTGCCAGCTTGCAAGATAACGATTTTTCTTTGCACCTAATTTATCATGCCAGCGAGGATGATACCATTAGTGTACCATGATAAACATAGCAAAAGGCTATCAAAACGCCAGGCAGTTGAACTGCCTGGCATTTTTAGTAAGGGGATTTATCTTGTAATCTCAAAATACGTACCGCCAGATACCAAAATGATTGTGTTGTTGTCTTTGATCAATAACGTGGATGCTATTGTACCTTCTGCTCCTGATACCAAAACAGTCTTTACGTTTTCTGAAACGATACCAAACTGCCTAAGACTGATCTTGTATTCCGCAATAAACGCCTCCTGGGTTATGCTGCTTTCCGAATAAACAGGGTTTTTAATGACCGCCACTGAACTGCTGGGTTGATCGCCAATCATCCGGGCTTCCTGTACTCCAAAATGAACCTTCTTGCCAACCTGCTTTTCTGCATCGCTGACGCTATAGGTCCCAGCCGGGCCATAGGCAACCACCCTTTGAATGGTCCATTCCCCCATATAGCCTGTGGGTTCTTCTGTTTTTTGAACGGCTTGCTGTGGCAGCTTAGCACATCCGCTCAGGGCAGAAAGCAAAATGGCCATGACAAAAATGAAGAACAAGCGTGTTTTTAGAGATGATTCTTGATTAGTCTTATTCATAGACATACCCCCGCCTTTATGCTTGCATTGAACAATCAATAGTACGCCAAGGTTCAACAAAAGTCTTCATTCACTCATGAATTATCTGTTCAGCAACAGCAAACTTAATCAAACAATACATGTAGTTATTGCATCCATGCTTTCTTGATTGTCGCCTAACCCAAACGATAGTTCAAACACAAATATGATGGTGAAGAGGAGATTATGCCGTAACATCAGTTTTAATCAATCATATCTAGTGACGGAATACGGCTTCTCAAAAGTCGATCCAAAATCTGAAAATTGTGTATCAAACTATTTATTGTACAGCTATCTAGTATTAACAACCTATTCATCTGTCATTTTGCTTAGCCCAACATAACCCGCTTCTGTTCTAAGCATAACACCAACGGTTGATCGTTCATATTCCAGAATTACATCAAATTGATTATAGAGCAACATCGGTAGTTGAAATTCAGTGTATGGTCTTTCCAATATCTTTAATTT
>JAEYQQ010000190.1 GCA_023409955.1 Bacillota bacterium
GTATCAAGGCTTCCATTGGTAAGTTCGGGAAGACCATCAGGAAACACCTGGGAAAACTCAGCCGCATCCTGCCCCATACCTGGCTGCAATGCAGCCTGTCCATTCCGCTGCCCTGCTCTGTCTGCATGATCCGGCTGGCCCATGGGAGGTTGATTTGCGTAAGCTACTTCATTTTGCAACTCCTGCTGATAAAAGTCCATGAACATCTGCAGGTATTCTACCGCGTCCCATCCCCCTTCCTGATAGAGCTGCAAAAATTGATTTAAATCTACAATATTTAGAATATCTCTCGCCATCTTTACCGGCTGGCTGCCGCCAATCAAACCACCGCGATGGGAGAAGCATAAGCGGCAATAAAAAAGACCGCCGCACTAAGTGCAAGCAGTCCGAGATTTTGTTAAGTTCACCCTTTCGCAGTCACGTCATCAAATTAACCGCATGTTCACTCGCTCTTTATACTATAAAACGGCTGGTACCCTTTAACAACGCGCTGCCCAAATTCAGTATTCAAAGGTAGCATATCCAGCGTAATATCTTTTAAAAAGGGCCGACAAATCTCGCCCACTTGAGGAAACAGCTTATCGGGAGATACTTTCATGCCAAGCACCAGCAGATACCCTGTTCCTTGCGAATCTGCCTTCCATAGCAAGTAAGCCAACTCCACCTGCTTTGTTTTCTTAAAATACTCCTTCAATTTTTCCACCATGATTGCTGGATACTCTTTAGGTAAACCAATCATCAATGTTTCTTTACCATGCATGGTGACTGCATCTGGTTGACCATTTGAAAATACTTTCTTTGGAAGAAAGACATTATCACTGAAAGGATTTATGACCACTCCTTGATATGGGGACCTTTCAGCCATAATCAGCTTTTTGTATTCGTCATATGTATATATTATTGTCTGATGTTGTTTGCCCTCAGGCCACTTGCCTAGCTCATTTCGGTCTGTAAATCCAACCAAGCATTTTCTCCCGGACGAATCACTTAGGCTCACCAAAGAAACAGCTACGTCCTCATTTAGAACAACACGGCCATGGCCATTCTTGTGTAAATTCTTTGAATCCACTTCAATTGGGCACAAGAGCCTTGCCTGATATAATGCAGCAAAAAACTCCTGATCCTTAATCTGATTTTTTTTTAATAGGTGAATTGATTTTGAAAGAGATAGATTATTCATATTTTACTTAATATCCCCTTTCCACATAGATGCCATCTGGAAACTTACGCACAAATCCATACGCTGGGAAATCAGGATATCTAATCTCCCACATACATCCACACATCTTACACTTATACCATTTATCTGCATACCATGCTATATTTAGCATTTCGGATTTGCCTATAAAATATGGTTCTTTAACTGTTAGCTCTTCATATATGCCCAATGATACCTGTTCATCAAAGTATATTTTCATTTCCTCCATGATAGCCCATGAACTTATGTTTATTTCATGCCGCTGTATACATTCACATTCTATTCCCCGAACCATGATGAATCGACCTCCGGTATAAAAATTTGATTACCACCGCCTGGCAATATGCCAGTGCCACCATTGATCACCTGTGGAGCTGCCGTTCCCTCAAAGATAACAGTGCCTTTGGGCACTATCACCTGTGTTATGTATTGTGCGGTATTACCCCATTTCGGATCTAGTGCTAAATCAAGTTGTGACTGCAGCCCACCATACTGTAGCGTGCGCGACATAAAACTTCGAACTTTTTTTGCAGCACCGCCATAAACACGATAGAATATTGTATCCTCCGTAAGTGTTATTTTAGTGTATACTGCTCCTGTAAATGATATTGCAATGCTATAATCTAACGGTCCTGGATTTACTGGAGAATACCTTATCCTTAAGTTGTCAATTCCTTCCGCCTCTTCAGATATGTTACCATCATTCCCCGACTCACCATCCGATTCTATTATACCACCTTCAGCATTTTGCGCAACACCTCCCTGCTGCCCATCATCCCCTTTCACCTGCGGCTGGCTCCCTTGCTCCAAGAAAGTATTGATGGTATCAAGGCTTCCATTGGTAAGTTCGGGAAGACCATCAGGAAACGCCTGTGAAAATACAGCAGCGTCCTGTCCCATACCTAGCTGCAATGCAGCCTGTCCATTCGATAAGGTACAATAAGTTGCGCAAATTCAAAAAGGGATAAAAAGAGGACAAGGAATGCAGGTCTCTGGTAGAATGAGGTTGCGACACACCATTCGAAAGGAGACAGCAAACCATGTCCGAGAAGATTGTACAGTTAAATGAGGAAATCATCAAGGGGCAAATCAGGGAATTGGTCCGTGGCAGCGTGGAAGAAACATTGAATGGGCTGCTGGAAGCAGAAGCAGAGAAGCTGACCCAAGCAGCGCGGTACGAGCGCAACGAAGGCAGGCAAGGATACCGCAGTGGTCACTACAGCCGGAATCTTACCACAACATCAGGAGATGTCACGCTAAAGGTTCCCCGTCTAAAGGGGATCTCGTTCGAAACGGCAATCATTGAGCGGTACCGGCGCAGGGAAAGCAGCGTAGAAGAAGCGCTCATCGAGATGTATCTGGCCGGCGTATCCGTCCGCCGGGTGGAAGATATCACAGAAGCGTTGTGGGGCAGTAAAGTATCACCAGCCACCATCAGCGAACTGAACAAGAAAGCATATGTCCACATTGAAGAATGGCGTAACCGTCCCTTGAAGGGCAATAAATATCCGTATGTCTACGTAGACGGCATATACCTGCGGCGCAACTGGGGCGGCGTATACGAGAATGTAAGCATCCTGGTAGCTATTGCGGTGAACGAAGATGGATATCGAGAAGTTCTAGGAGCCGCAGAAGGCATGAAAGAGGATAAAGCCAGCTGGCTGAGCTTCTTCCAATGGCTAAAAAGCCGAGGTCTGGATGGTGTTCAACTCATTGTGGGCGACAAGTGCCTGGGCATGCTGGAAGCCGCCTGCGAGGTCTTTCCGGATGCAAAGTACCAGCGCTGCGTAGTCCATTTCTACCGTAATGTGTTCTCTGTTGTACCCCGTACAAAAGTAAAACTAGTAGCCAAAATGCTCAAAGCGATCCACGCTCAGGAAAGCAAGGCGGCAGCTCTTGCCAAGGCCAGGGACGTAGCCGCAGCACTTCAGGCAATGAAACTGAAGGAGGCGGCCAAGAAGGTGGAAGACAGCGTAGAAGAAACACTAGCCTATACAGCGTTCCCCTTTGAGCATTGGACCCGTATCCGCACCAACAACGTGATCGAGCGCTTGAACCGTGAAATTCGAAGGCGGACAAGGGTTGTGGGCACCTTCCCTGATGGCAATTCTGCTCTCATGCTTGTCTGTGCCAGGCTACGCCATGTGGCAGGCACCCAATGGGGTAACAAAAAGTATATGAACATGAAGCACTTGGAAGTTTCCTTTGAGGATCCTTCCGTTGCCGGCTAATCTCATACCACCAGACCCTGCATTCCTTTTTGCGCATAATTCTTGACAGTACCCAGTTTTTTATTGTACCAATATAGGACAGTCAAAGGGCGACTGGTAGGTTTATGCCTAACCAGCCGCCCTTCATTTTATGTTACGATATGTTTAGGTTGCTTGTAGACTAGGGTTGTATACCTCTGAAGTAGCGTTTAGTTACCAATTGCAATCCAGTTTACTATACGATTTCCAGAGCCTGAAGAACCGGCCATACAAACCTGGAAGCCTGTTGCAGATTCCGATTGTTTTTTCAACACGGCGATACTGGATGTTGCGGGATTTTGTGCATACGAGACTACAATGGTTGGGGTGCTAGAGAAGCCGGAAAAGTTAACGCTCGCCCAGGAAACACCTGATATGGTAACACTTCCTCTCCTCACGATATATGGCAGCCGCGCTTCTGCCAGTACACCGGAATTAATGGTGTCAGCCCCTTGATAATGGCTGGCCGCCGCAGCTCCAATGTTGGCAGGAGTAATTTGAAGGGAAGACCTAGCGGCGGCGGCTGAAGTAGCACCTGTACCTACACGGGTAATATCAATGGCAACCTCATGGAATTTAAGGAAAAGGTAGGGACAGGCTATACCAAGTATGCCACCACTTTCGGTTATGATGAGGAGAACAGGCCCACGACCTTAACCTATGGTGATTCCAGCAACAAGCTGACACAAGCCTATGATGGCATTGGGCGTATCAAGAGCCGTACACTTACTGTTGGCGGGAGAGCTCATAACACTTCCTATACCTATGAGGCAGGCGCCTACGGCGCGGCCAGCACCACCACGCTGATCAAGAGCATCAACCAGGATGGGAAAACAACCACCTACACTTATGACAATGCTGGAAATATACAAAGCGTTGATACGCCTTATAACCCCATCCAGGTGGAGGATTTGACAGGCAAGCTGTACGAACAGGGTGGCAAACGTTCTGGCCCAAGGGGCTTGGAGCATCTCGAAGTTCAGATCGCGTCCCAACGCGTCCGCATCTGTATTTTAGAGACGGAATACATTACCTTTACTAACCATATATTACTATAATTAAAGTGATAATATCTGGTCTTACTAGATTGTCGCCTGCTTTGGTTAATGCCATGCAGGCGACAATCTAAATAAGGTAAGGAAAATACATGCATTACGTAGGAGAATTTATGAGAATGCATAAAAGAATTTTGATATTTCTTGTTACTATCATTGTGTTGGTAGGAACAACTCCTTTAAGTTCCTACGGTGAAACTTTCTTGAATGGCGCATCTTCTTTTGATTCATTATGGGAGCGTATGATTGGCTCACTCCAGTTACAGCCATTGGCGCATGCTATTTTTTGCCATTGGACGGAAAAGAGTGAAGCCGATGCGGCGCGAGCCATATATTTCGAACGTTCTGATGATCCTTACTCATTTGTGTTTCCAGAAGAAGGGCAAAGTGAAGGAGATATATACCCAAACCTGTTATTTGTGCCGGAACCGTATGATCAATGGTATGGGGATTCGGAAAAGATAAAAATTACTCACAAGGACTTAGCAAAAAACTATGAGGTTATTCCTATTGCACGCGATGCGCTAATTTTTCTTGTGAACTCGAAGAATCCCGTGAATAATCTCAGCATAGAACAGTTACAGGATATTTATATGGGTAGATTGACTAGCTGGAGCGATCTTGGCGGAGTGGATGCACAAATAGAGGCGTTTCAAAGCAGACCAAACTCACTAAGCCAGGATATGATAGAGAATACACTTATGCTTCACATGATAATGAGCAATCCGCCAATTGAATGGAAGCACTCAGCAAGGGGCTGGGCTGAGATTGTGAGTACAAATGCATCCTATAACAATTCTGAAACAGCGCTGGGGTATACAATGCACTTTTACACAAGGAGCATGTTTGAAATTGATAAGACAAAATGCCTTTCGGTTAATGGCATTTCACCAAGTGATGAAGCAATCATATCCGGCGAATACCCGTTAACAACTTATTATTATGCTATTTTCCCCAAAAGTACTCCATCAGATGACCCAATTCGCGCTTTGGTGAAATGGCTGCTTACAAAAGAAGGGCAACATGTTGTCAAAAGTGCGGGGTTGATACCCATGGATAATTTTGTGGGGGAAGTAGACTTTTCGTTGCCCTATCCTATCGAAAAGACGAGTCAGTCAAGTGGGACTGGGGGCACTCAGGACCGAAATGCAGAATCTTCAGAGTATTCGGACAGGAGTATTTCAAAAAGCGGATACTCCGATGCATGGGGTTGGTCTGATTGGGACAGTGTTACAGTTAACTTACCTGAAAACCTGGCGTTACAAAGTGAGATCGATACATGGTGTCAAAACACTCGTCACTATTTGCGGCAAAGTGTATCTATTGATGCGGACATCTCACGAGGAATCGAGGAGCATGCTTTTGTCTATGGAAATCTTGTGAGCTTCCATTTTTCAATCGCGAGTGGGGTAGACTCAGTAATCCGTACGGCTGTATTTGATATGAGGACTGGAAGGCAATTGCAATTGTCCGATCTATTTATTGATAACTTTAACTATATCGAGTATATCAACCGATTCCTGTTAAGCGAAACATATCAGGAAAGCAGAGGGGAACTGGGGGATTTCGGTATAGAGGAGCAATACTTGAAGCGTCCCTTCTCTGGTCTTCCGGC
This sequence comes from Bacillota bacterium, assembly GCA_023409955.1. GTDB lineage: Bacteria > Bacillota > Clostridia > Christensenellales > Aristaeellaceae > JAEWAH01. Next base: position 6,118 of record JAEYQQ010000190.1, read on the forward strand.
TGATTATCCTCACTTTGTTGTATCCCAAGACGGCACATTGCTTATTGCGTTTGAAGGTATGAATCCTTTCTTCCATGTACCATATAATTCTGTCTTTTTTGCCGAAGTGCCGTTATGGCATGATATTTCTCCCTGGGGTGGATGCAAGATTGAAGAAATGTACTCACTGATTACTAACGATGCTAAGCACACCTATTGTTACAAATTGAATCTCCGTATTGATGAAGGGCTGTCGCAAATCGCTGAACATAAAGTTAATGAGAAGCTCAAGTCAATCACTGATCGTTTTTTGCTTTCAAATGGATTCCAAAAAGGCACGAATGAAAAAGGGCAAAAATGGATTTGCATGCCGTATCTTGAAGAGTATGGTGACTATCATAGCTTTGTTTATATTGTTGATGAGGATACGTTTTTTTTGAATCCACAAACTATTGGTGGCACAATTATGAACCTTCATACAGGAGAAGAGATGCTAACGGAAGAGCAAGCAAAAAGCCTTGCTGGTATACCCGGAGCAGCCATTTTACATAAGGATGTTACAGATGCGGACTGGGAAACCGCACAATCTATGGATGTATACAGCGCATCTGCCAGGGCTACTGTTTGTGCGATGTGGCTTGAAGCTATATTACCAAATAACGAAAATGATCAACAGGAGATGCATGTTGTAGTTGAAATACAGGAGGCAGAAGGGTTACAAGTAAGAATAAGCGTGCCTATTAATTCGGTTGGCTTGGAAAAATAAGAAAAAGAATAGAGGAGACGGTGCCTTGTATTTGCCGGCATGAAGAAAATATAGTAGAGGCT
>JAEYQQ010000012.1 GCA_023409955.1 Bacillota bacterium
CTCACCCTTCCATGGGGGTCGCCCCGGCCGTGGGTGCCCAGCGCCGAGGACCTGGATACCCTGGGGTTGACCTCGATCACGTAGTAGCTCATGGAGTAGGGGTCCAGGGCAAACTGCACATTGCAGCCGCCTTCAATTTTCAATGCCCGTATGATGCGTAGGGAGGCATCCCGCAGGATGTGATACTCCTTGTTGGTCAGCGTCTGGGAAGGGCAGACGACAATGGAATCTCCTGTGTGCACACCTACGGGGTCAATGTTTTCCATGTTGCATATCGTCAAAGCGGTATCATTATGGTCACGCATGACCTCGTATTCAATCTCTTTATAGCCTCGTATGGATTTTTCCACCAGCACCTGCGCAACCGGTGACATGCGCAGTGCATTTTCCGCCACTTCCATCAGCTCATTTTCATCATCCGCAAAGCCGCCGCCTGTACCGCCCAAAGTAAAGGCTGGACGAAGCACCACAGGGTATCCAATTCCCATTGCCGCCGCTGCCGCTTCCTCCACCGTTTCGGCTATTTCGGAAGCAATCACCGGCTCGCCAATGGATTCACAAAGCTCTTTGAATTTTTCCCGATCCTCCGCTTTATTGATGGAGTCAAAGCCTGTGCCAAGTATCTCGCACCGGCATTCCCGCAGAATGCCCTTTTGATGCAACTGCATGGCCAGGTTCAACCCCGTCTGTCCCCCCAGGGTGGGCAAGAGGGCATCGGGCCGCTCCTTGCGTATAATCTTCGCCACATATTCCAAAGTCAGGGGCTCCATGTACACCTTGCTGGCAATATGGGTATCGGTCATAATGGTGGCAGGGTTGGAGTTCACCAGAATTACCGTGTACCCCTGTTCCTTCAGCGCCAGGCAGGCCTGGGTTCCTGAATAGTCAAATTCTGCCGCCTGGCCGATCACAATAGGCCCGGAACCGATGACCAGAATTTTTTTAATATCCGTACGCTTAGGCATTTTCCATCCCCCTATGTTCCTTATGTTCTTTTATATGATTGAGGAAGATGTCAAACAGATAATCGCTATCCTGGGGGCCCGGGGCGCTTTCCGGGTGAAACTGAACACTGAAGATGCGCTGAGCATCGTTTCGAAGGCCTTCTGCGGTGTTGTCCAGCAGGTTGATATGGCTCAAGTGCAGGGATGATCCCGTAAGGCTGCCTGCATCCACTGCAAAGGAGTGGTTTTGGCTGGTGAGCTCCACCTTACCGGTATCCATATTCTTTACCGGATGATTACCTCCCCGGTGTCCGAACTTCATTTTATAGGTCTTTGCACCATTGGCCAGGGCGATCATTTGATGACCCAGGCAGATGCCGAAAATGGGGAGCTTACCCTGAAAGGCCTTTACCAGCTCCACTACCGGCTGCACATCCTCCGGGTCACCGGGGCCGTTGGAGAGGAAGATGCCGTCGGGCCGAAGGGCCAGCAAAGCCTCGGCGGTTGTATCATAAGGAACCACCGTGACATTGCAGCCCTTTTGATTCAACCTTCTGACGATGTTATGTTTGATGCCACAGTCCACCGCAACTACGCTATAACGGAAGTTAGGGGTACGGCTGTACCAAAGCTTTTTGCAGCTGACCCGGGGTACCTGATCATGCATAGGCGGTGTGGTTTTCAACCTTTCCAAGCCATCCTGAAAACTGGTAGTGGCATCTGTAAGCAGCGCGCACATGCTGCCTTCATCCCGAATCATCCTGGTAATCTGCCTGGTATCAACACCCTCAATACCGGGGATTCCGTTTTCCGCCATCACTTCTCCCAGCGTCTTGGTATAGCGGAAGTTGGAAGGATCGTTATTGTATTCCCGTACGATAAAGCCCCCTAGCTTTGGCGCGCGGGTTTCATAATCCTCATCATTCAGGCCGTAATTGCCGATGAGCGGATAGGTCATGCATACCATCTGACCGCAATATGAGGGATCGGAGAGAATTTCCTGATACCCCACCATGCTGGTATTGAATACCACCTCACACACTGTGTCGCAGGAGGCTCCAAAACCCGAACCGAAAAATTCCCGGCCATTTTCAAAGATCCGCTTTCTGTTTGAACTGCTCATGTTCCGCTCCTTTCCCCGGGGCTCGGCCCCTGGACCCCGACATAACACCTTTCTTAAGAGAAAGGGGGGTGCGCGCTACTAACCTTTTACTTGAAACAGATTAGGTCAAGCAGCACTTGGGTGTATCTCCATCATAAACGTCTTCATACCAACGCTTCATTGAAACCGTTTTTGTCAAATATTTGTCTACCTTGTCGAAATGTTGCGACTACCATTCCCGTAAGTTCCCTCCCTCCAAAGGGGGTTGCCCGACCTTTGGACATAAATGCTTCAGGATCCACCTTCCAAACCTTACTTACATTCAGCATAGTAATATCTGCTCTGGCCCCAACCTTAAGTACCTGCTCTCTTTTCATCAGCCGTGCAGGAGCCGCCGTCATCTTTTCCAGAAGTTGTTCAAGGGATAGCCTGCCCGTTTTTACCAGCGCTGTAAAACATACCGCAAAGGCTGTTTCCAGGCCAACTACCCCAAAGGCACTATGCGCAAAACCACCGCTTTTATCTTCTTGTGTGTGTGGAGCGTGGTCGGTGGCGATGCAATCGATGGTACCGTCTGCAAGCCCCTCAAGTATTGCCTCCCGATCCTCCCGGCCCCGTATCGGCGGATTCATCTTGAACCATCCATGGTCATCCGGGATCTCTTCATCGCACAGCATAATTTGATGCGGTGTGCATTCGCAGCTTACCTTGAGCCCTTGCTGTTTCGCTTTTCGTATAAGTTCCACGCTCTGCTTTGCGGAGATATGGCATACATGATACCTGACCCCAGTTTCCCGCACCAGCTCAATATCCCGCTGTATGGGCAACCATTCCGATTCTGAAGGAATCCCCGGAAGATTAAACCGCCTAACCGCCTCTCCTAGGTGGATACATCCACCTTTGGGGATCAGCCTCTCATCCTCACAGTGGGCCGCCAGCAGGCTATCTGTTTGGGCGATTTGCCGCATGGCCTCCCGCATCACTTTTTCCGACTGTACGCCTTTGCCATCATCTGAAAAGCCTGCGCAAAAGGGGGTTATTTGCGCAAAATCCGATAGCTCCTGCCCCCTTTCCCCTTGGGTGATGGACCCATAAGGGATGACCTCTACCAATGCGTCCCGGTGGATGATATCCAACTGCTGTTTCAGGGCATCCATGCAATCTGGAACCGGGTTTACATTGGGCATGGCACACACGGTAGTGAATCCCCCCGCGGCGGCGGCCCTGGTACCGCTTGCAATGGTTTCTTTATGGCTAAACCCCGGTTCCCGCAGGTGAACATGGATATCTACAAACCCTGGTGAGACAATCAAGCCTTCCGCTTGAAATATTTGCGCATCATGCGCTTTGAGATTATGCCCGATGGCCTGTACAAGGCCGTCTGCCACCAGCACATCGGCCTTTATTAGTTTTCCTTTCGTGTATACCGTACCGCCCTGTATCAATAGCTTTTCCATCATTTCAATCTCCCGCTATGGCCCGAAGCAGCGCCGCCATGCGTACATACACGCCGTTTTCCATCTGCTTGAATATACGGGATTTTTCGCATTCCACTACATCGTCGGCGATTTCCACATTGCGGTTCATAGGAGCCGGGTGCATGATAATGGCATTCTTCCTCATGGCCTCGACCCTCCGTTTGGTTAGGCCATACCGCTGGTGGTATTCCTCCTGGGTGAAGTGGTCACGCATATGGTGGCGCTCGTACTGTATGCGCAGCATCATCACCACATCACTGGTGGCAATGGCCTGGTCCATATCCTGGGTGTTAAGGTTCGTGTCCATAAACTCCTCCGGGCCAGATACCACAACCTTCATCCCCAGCCGCTGCATGACCTCATAGTTGGTGTGAGCCACACGGGAGTGCTTTACATCCCCGATGATGGCCACCTTTAGCCCCTCAAACCCTCCAAACTCCTGTTGAATTGTAAGTAAATCCAGAAGCGATTGGGTGGGATGATTTCCGGTTCCATCGCCGCCATTGATTACAGGGGCTTTTACATGGCCCAATAGCTCATTGTAATACGCATTTTCCGGATGGCGGATGACCAGCGTATCCACCCCAAAGCTGTCAAAAGTCTTTACCGTGTCATAAAAGCTTTCGTTCTTCTTCAGTGAAGATGACTCTGGATGAAAAGAAACGACCCGCATTCCCAACTTCTCTTCTGCAACGCAGAAACTGTATTGGGTGCGGGTCGAAGCCTCAAAAAATAAATTGCAAGCGATTTTACCTGAAAGATTAGGAAAAATGGCTTTATCACGGAAGGTTTGCGCCTTACATAAAAGCGCCATAACTTCCGGTACCGTAAGGTCTCTGAGGGTTAACAGGTCTCTTGCCACGTCTCTTCCCCCTTGTCATATGTCGTGGGCGCACCCACAAATTGACCAATTATAGCATGGGGTGTATCTGCCTGTCAACAGAAAAAGCCATAATATTTCAAACATTTTTTTAATTCTTTCATTAAATGTTCGTATTATTTATGAGATCATTCAACAAGAAGGAATTTTTTTTAGGTTTTGTTCGGAAATGAATCCGTCATGATGTAACACCTGATCGTATTAATCAATATATAAAATCTAGTGGATGTCATGATCCTTCCACCTCCTGCTGAGACACCTTCCTCCCGAGGGTGGCTAAGATGAGCCTCCTGCTCTTCCTTGCGGGGTCACTTCCCTCCAAGATGGGAGCTTTATAAGCAGCCGATCTTTCATTGGGAGG
>JAEYQQ010000039.1 GCA_023409955.1 Bacillota bacterium
CCTTTGATTCTTATAAAGGCAGCCTTCATTTGCTGACGGTCAAATAGCCATGCAGAAAAGATCGTAACAATGCCTGCATATAGGGTGAACAATGCGGCATACACAAACCACAAAATAAAGCGGTTTGGCTGAAGGGGCCAGAAAAGGAAAGGAAGGCATATCACTGTGCCAGTTAGGACCAGGCGGATCATGCGCAGCAGTGTCTGTCGCGCAGGCAGGCCGGTAATCGCCTTGGGAACAAACCAAAGCTGAATGCCCACTCTTGCTAGGTTGGATAAAATGATGCCCAGGGCGATGCCTGGAAGCCCGAATGCGATGCCCAGACCAAGTCCCAGTACAATGCCCAGCACCACTTGCAGTGTGTTATGGTGACGCGTTTCTCGAAATTTTCCCGCGGCTGTCACCATCAAATCCAGCGGAGCCTTGATTTGGTCCGTTAAGCCTTCTAGGGTCAAAAGTGCGCCAAGGAACGGAACAACGTAATTCACATCCGGAATGCCCCTGGTATACAGTTGAACAAAAGGAACGATAAGCACCATGGAAGCCGAATAAAGAACGGTGATGACCGATAGGAACAAAAATTCATACTCGCGGTAGGCTTTGCGAAAGCTGTCCATGGCTCCCCGGGCTAGCAGATCGCCAAAGGAGGCGTACAGGCCTGTGGAAACCATTTTTAAAATGCCCCACAAGCCGATGGTCACCAAATGATACGTGCTGTATACGCTGACCTGCAAAGCGTCTCTTGTGAGGAGGGTGGTCAAAATAATGCCCATGCCCTGATGCAACGTGACGGTGAGCTGCTGGTATAGGGCATCCCAACGGCGGCTTAGGGGAGCTGTATCTGGTGCGGCCTTGTAATTGACATAGGGATAATGGCGGCGGACATAGGTATGCAAAAGAACAGAGCGCAAAAGGATAGTCAGCCCGGCCAGCAGGCGCAAGAGTAGGATATCAGCACGAATCAGCGACAAACCAAGGATCAATATGGTTTGCAATACTAGGGAAGCCATGGAGGCCCAGGAGACCACATACGTCCTTTGGTCTGCCGTCAGCAGCACCCGATAACGGGATAGCGTAAAAAACTCCAGCGTGCCGGATAGGCCCATGATGGCTACCAGCAGCCCGACCGAGACAGCAGATAAGGATGTTATGGGAACCACCAAGGGATAAATAATAGAAAAAGCCAGTGTAAGCGCCGCAAACAAAAAGCCGGATTTCTGATAAAACTGCCGGGCTGCGGAAACAATGGCACTGATTTTGTCATGATCGTTGTCGCTTAAGGGTTTGTACAAGCCATAAATGGCGGCGGCAGCCAGACCGGCCTCCACCAGTTTGAAATACCCCATGAACTCTGTAATGGATGCCACTAGGCCGTTGATTTCCGAACCGTAATAAGCCATCATCAGCCTGGGCGTGACAAAACCCAGCAGCATGGCTGCAATTTGGTAGGCACCTGTGGCTATTGTATTTCGCAGGGCAGCTTTGGTACGGCTCATCAAGACCTCACACAAGGGTAGCCAAAGGGACTTCATCCCATTGGCTACGCTTTTTGGTATTGTGATATAGTAAGTTGCTATTTCAATTTTGAGGGTGCGACCAAGGGCTTTCCGAGCACCCTTTGGAAACCTATAGAGCCCATGGGTTACAGGTCCAAGTGCTTGGCAACGCGTTCGCTTTCGGGGGGCGGTGTCATGTAGTCCGGGCCGAAAAGCCTGGTAAGCACAGTGGGGTAATCCCTTGGGATCAGTACGGTAAGGTGCTCAAAGGTGGCTTCTGTCAAATCTTCAAAGAGTTTTGGATCCCAAGTCATGGATAGAAGACCGAAGGCGCCGTTGGACATATGCACTTCACTGCCTTGCTTTGTGGCCTTGGAGAGGCGTTCATACCAGGCGGTTTTGCGTGCCATGGAAAACGGCAAACCCATGATGTGTGTGATGAATAACGCTATCTTTTGAAGCAAGGAGAACCTTGTATAATCAACGTTCTTTTTCAGCATCCCCTGCAAAAGTCGAAGCTGTATCAGCCGCCAACGCCGGGCCCACTTGCCTTCCGGCAGATAATCCATGATAAACAAATCTGTAAAAGCATCATCTACATTGGGGTCTTTGCTCATGACCCTGGGGGTCCAAGTGTTGGTGCGGGATAAAAGATACCGCTCATCGCATTCCTTGGGGTAAACGGCCTCAAAACGTTCAAAGGCCTCCCGGGTCATGATCAGATCAATGTCGTCATCCCAGGGGATAAAGCCTTGGTGGCGCACGGCACCCAGCAATGAGCCACACATCATGGCATACGGGATGGCGTGGGCGGTGCAAACTCTGATAATATCCTCAAACTGCCCCAGCAGTTCCTTGTGGATCACATCCAGGCTTCTTGGCGTGCCGCTCATACACTATGCTCCTTTAAAGTCTGTTTGACTTTTTCTGCAATGGATTTGGCGTCCAGGCCGTACTGCTCCCGCAGGTATTGCTGAGTACCTACGATGGCGGAATACGTATCATTCATGCCGATGCGCAAGACCCGAGCACGGTTCCCAGCTATGTCGGCTACGGTTTCGGCCACAGCGCCCCCCAGGCCGCCCAATATAGTGTGTTCTTCTACGGTAACGAGCAGGGGCAAAGTTTTGGCCAGCCCCTTGATTAATGCTTCGTCCAGGGGCTTGATGGTGGGGAAGCTGTATACCCCTGCATGAATGCCTTCTTGTTCCAGCAAGGCTGCTGCAGCCATGGTTTGGGAAAGAATCCCTCCCGCCGATAACAGGGCGGTATCGCTGCCTTCCTTTAGGCACAATCCCTGGCCAATACGGTAGTTTTCAATAGGCTTTGTGTGCAGGGTAGGTTCTCCGCCCCGGCCCAAGCGCAGATAGCAGGTGCCGGGATGATAGGTCAGCGCAGGCATGATTGCATGCACTTCCATGGGATCACCCGGCGTAAACACAGTTACATCCGGAAGGGCCCGTAATATGGCCATATCTTCTGTGGCGTGGTGGCTCATGCCCAGGGAACCGTATACAAACCCACCGCCTACGCATACGACTTTGACATTGGCGCGGTGATAAGCACAGTCGTTGCGAATCTGTTCCAGACAGCGAAGGGTGGGGAAATTGCCGATGGAATAGGTGAACACAGTTTTGCCAGACAGCGCCATGCCAGCTGCCATGCCCGTCATGGCCTGCTCGGAGATGCCGGCATTGATAAATTGATGGGGGTAGGTTTCCCAGTAGGGCTTTAGCACCCCAAAGCCCAGATCGCCTGTGATCAAAAAGAGGTTCGGATCATTTCCTGCCAGTTTGTGCAGGGCAGCGGTAAAGGCATCTCTCATGGCTTTTGCTCCTCCAGTTCACGGACTGCCGCTTCATACTCCTCGCCCTGGGGTGTGCGGTAGTGCCAGAGGATGTTGTTTTCCATAAAGGAGATGCCCTTGCCTTTGATGGTGTGGGCGATGATGACGGATGGCTTGCCTTTTGCATCTTCCGCTTCACGGAAGGCATGTATAAGGGATGCATGGTCATGGCCGTCTGCTTCTATGACATGCCAGCCGAAGGCCCGCCATTTATCAGTAAAGGGCTCCAGTTGGATGGTGCGTTCGCAAAAATCCAAGCTTTGCATTTTGTTGTAATCGATGATCGCTATAAGGTTGTCCAGGTTCAGGTGATGGGCGATAAGCGCACTTTCCCACACGCTGCCTTCATCGCATTCCCCATCGCCCAGCACCACAAAAGTACGCCATGCTTTTGCATCACGCTGTGCCGCAAGGGCCATACCGACACCTACAGGCAAGCCATGACCTAGGGAGCCGGTAGAAAACTCGATGCCCGGTATACCCTTGTGGGAAACATGACCGGATAAAAGACTGCCGTTTTGATAATGGGTTTTCAAAAGTTCCACATCAAAAAAGCCGCTTTCGGCCAATGCGGCGTATACGGCAGCCCCGGCATGGCCTTTGCTCAAAATCATCCGGTCACGGTGTTCCCATTTGGGGCTTTGGCTGTCTACCTTCAGCACATGGGTATACAACACTGCAATGATATCCGCAACAGACAATATGGCACCGATATGGGAGCCGTGGGAGAGATGCGTCATTTCCAGGCCATGGCGCTTGATTGCGTAGGCCAAGTGTTGGCTTGCGGATGCGGTCATGCTTGTTCCTTTCCAGAGACGGCTGGCTTTTGCGCCTCCTCCCGCACCACCCGGCCGGCTTTATGAAACACGCCGGCAATGGTGCGGATAAACAATTTCATATCCAAGATAAAGCTTTGGTTTAGTGCATACTCCACACGAAGGGCATTTTTGTTGGCCAGTATGTATTTTTCGTAATTTTCAACGGGATTGTCCGTGCCCACCAGCTCATCCTGACTGATGTATACCAGAGAGCTTTCGTCGCTGATTCCGGGGCGCACCCACAGAATGCACTCCTGATCCTTGGTGTAGCGCATGGTGTACAGCAAAAGCTCAGGCCGGGGGCCAATAAAGCTCATTTCGCCCTTTAAAATGTTCAGAAGCTGAGGGATTTCATCCAGCTTTGTTTTGCGAAGGATGCGTCCCACACGGGTGACGCGTGCATCGTTTAGTGCAGTGGTTCCGCCGGTTTTGTCGGCATCCTGCACCATGGTGCGGAATTTGAAGATATAAAAGGTTTTGTTGTGATAGCCGCCACGGGGTGCGCGGTAAAACACCGGACCCTTGGAATCCAGCCTGACGGCGATGGCGATGGGGATCATTAACAAAAGGCCGGGAATGAGCATGATAAGTGCAAGAAAAAAGTCTAAAACGCGCTTAACGACATGGCTATAAAATGGATGGGATAGGGGTCCCGACCATTTGGGCAAAACGGGGAGCGGCTGACGCATAAAGGCGCCTCCTTGGTGATTAATCAAAGGGTATAAAAACATCGTAATGGTAGCACAGGGCTTGATCAATGTCAAATAATCGGGAAAGAGTGGGCCTTAGTTCAGGCCGACTGGCAAAGAGCGCTTTGATCACTGCTTATGCATATTCTACCACATTGATTTCAGGAATGTTTAAGGAATCCACACCATGCACTCGCTTTGAATGAATCGAATTTTGGAGTATCATAATGCGCAAAAATAGAACGTTTGTCGAACAAGGAAAAGGAAGAAAGAATTGGATCAAATGGGGTTTACGACCAAAAAAGAATGTAGTATACTTGCCCCGAAAAGCGGACATGATAGGGATGGAATTGGATGGCACAAAAGGATTGAGGTGCCAAAAGTTCCAATGACAAACTGAAAGCCGCTGTCTGACCAAGATATGTCAGAAAGGTGACTTACAACCAAGTTCCATACTACGGCCAAAAGCGCCGTGATGGATAGATGCTTGAAACCGTGTGATTGTCAGCCGCAATCCAGTAATCCGGCGGCAAAGCCAAAAGGCTTTTTCACGCGATAATGGCAAACCAGGTGAAAGCCTGGGACGCAAAG
>JAEYQQ010000067.1 GCA_023409955.1 Bacillota bacterium
CAAGCCACTTTTTTGCATTCTGCCCTCACTACCTAATTCCAATGGCTGCGGTCCTGTTTCCATTAGGGATCAATGTAATCTAAAAGTAATAACCTCTCCGTAGGGGCGATTATCAATCGCCTGCCCCAAATTCTCACCCCAAAACGCACCTCAACGCTTGAACGGTCTAGGAATATTTTATGGAAAAATGTAAGATACTCAGCCAAGGGGCGATTATCAATCGCCCGATCCAATTTTTCATCCCAAAAGCACATAAACCAATCTCGCCCGCTATATACAACCAATACGCACAGTCAAACTGGCAGCGTTGTGACAGTGGGTGTTGGCTTGCACTCAGATTACGGCTCCGCCCAGCGGATGTATGTGAAGCGAGGCTATCTGCCAGACGGATCCGGGAGATGGTACAAGGATTCTCCCCATGAGCCTTATACCCCCTGTGTTAGTGATGATGACTTGGTCTTGTATCTAAGTAAGAATTTTGAAACCGTACGACCGGCTTTATGAATACCGGCACACGGGTTTTTTATATCGTTACGGACAACCCTTTGGTGAACAATTCGTGAACACTTAAGGTAAAGCGTTGACTCCGCATGACTATCGTAGTAGTATGATCTCGAAAACAGACTATTGCAATAGTCAATCAAGGAGGACACTATGAAAAAAATTCTCACAGTTCTGCTAAGCCTTGCATTGTGGGCAGCCATGCTGATGCCTGCAAATGCCACAGCAGGGGATGCCACACTGGTTTCCCCCACTGGACAGGAGACCTTTTACACCATGGCAGCCATGGGGGATACCTTGTACCTGATGGCTGAATCGGGTCTTTACAGCTGGAAAGCTGGCGATGCTGCGCCTGTATTTCTTGGCAAGCCAAACGGGAAGCAAGATGCGGAAACGCAGGTTAACTCCGTAGTGTCCTTCGGCAGCCCAGACGGTTCTGTAATCCGTATCGGCGGCTACTTCATCGATCACTTGCTTTCGGATGGGGAAAAGCTTTATGGTCTTGACAGTGACGATGGCACTTTGTACCTCCTGACGGCGGCAAACGGCGTGGTGACATGCGACATTGCGCAATCCCTTGCCTGGGAGTCTATGGTGCAAAACCAGGGCGGCATCACCATTCCTGGAATGGTCGCCAGCCCGATGATTGCCGATGGCTATCTTTACCTCATCAAGTATGACTTTAATATTTCTGCCAACGAAGTGCTTCGGTATAGCTTAAGTGATGGGAGCGTTTTCAAGTATGATGCCGCGCTCATAACTGCTCTTGCACCCTATCAAGCAAACAAAGCCCTGGTACTTATGTACACCTCCCAGCAGGATGCACAATCCCGCACAGGCAAGCAGTGGCTGAACATTCTTGATCTTGATACAGGCGCTGTGCAAAAGGGCCTTGAACTGCCTGTAACAAAGGCCCAGGGCCTGGCCTATGATATGATCACCGACACCGCAGCGTTTTTCAGCAGCGGGGAAGTTTATGCGGTGGATCAGATGGCGGCCTGCCGTCTGGCTGGGTATGCACCAGGAACCAATCAGGGCTTTATCAGCGCAAGGGCGCAAATGCTGGGCAGCAATCTGTACGTGCTGGCCGGTGATCATATGTCCATCCGCAATGTGGCACAAGGTAATGGTTTACCAAGGGCACTGCGCATTCAAAACGCCATGGAACTAACCTATAAGGAATTTGCAGTCAAACGTCCGGATATCCCTGTGGTTTTACTGGATACAACCTTTGACAGTGCAGAGACCCTCATGCAGGACATGGCAGGGGGCGGCAGCGACTTGTATAGTCTGCAAATCGACGTATTGGATTATACGTCCTTACTCAGCAAGGGCTATACCGCTTCCCTGAATCAAAGTGAGCTTCTAAAAGAACATGTTGCGCAAATGTACCCCTTTTTGCAAAAGGTCCTCATGCGGGATGGCAGCTTGGCAGCCTTCCCCGTAAGCCTTTCCGGCCGCATGCCGGGCGTGAGCAAAATGGCCATGGAAGAGCTTGGCATCAAGAAAGAGGATCTGCCCCAAACGTTTGAAGCGTGGATGGAGTTTATAACCCATTGGGATGAGAATTATGGCATTGACCATCCCTCCATTAAGCTCTTTGAAGGGGAAATGTACGGCGATCCCAAAGAAATGTTCTTTGGCTGGATGCTGGAAAGCTACAGCGCTTACTATCAAAAACAGGGTGCGAACCTGACCTTTGATACGCCTCTTATGGAAAGCTTGCTCTTAGCGCTGGATGCGGTGGACTTTTCGGCCCTTGAAACCAATGATGTGCAACAAGCCATAAGTCAAAGCGGCGGCACTGTTACTTATTCGGTATTTGGCGCTGATACTCAGCAGGCCACAGCGCTTTTCACTATGTATCATGATGCGGTGCTCAGCGAGTATGGGTTTTTGGATAACGAATTCGAACCTCTCCCCATAGCACTGGCCGATGGGATGGAGCCTGTCATACCGGTTTCCATGACGGTGTATATCATCAATCCTTATTCAGTTAACCAAGACCTGGCCATCGCTTACCTTGAGCATTTTGCCGCCCAACGCTCCGTCGTCAGCCGTACCGCTCTATCGGATCAATACAACGAGCCTGTACAAAGCGCCCGGTACGAGACTGGCAAAGATAATCGTGAAACGGAAATAGCAAGCATCAAGGCCCAACTGGATACCGCATCAGAGGATCAAAAGAAAGACCTAAACGAAGCGTTGAAGCAGGCGGAAGCAGATCTATCCTACCTTGAAAGCATCCGGTGGCAGCTAGGTAGCGACCAAATCGCCGCATACCGTCAGCGGGTGGGCTACATGGCGGTTAGCAGCATCAACCCAATAACCCTCCTGGCCCAGGATCAAAGCATGCAGGCGCTGCTTGGCCGTTATGCTGCGGGGCAGCTTACGTATGCCCAGCTGCTTGAGGCGTTGGAGCAAAAGCTGCAAATGCTGTACAAAGAGGGCGGCATGTAACTACGTTGACAGCCCATGACGATTGTGATAGTATCCCCTTAACCTCACAATCGAAAAGAAGGCGGCATGTATGGAAATCAAGCTCTTTGAATCCGAACTTAAGGTTATGGAAGTGTTATGGCAGATGGGTGACCAGCCGGCAGGGCAGATTGCCAAGGTCCTTTTTAAAGAAACCGGCTGGAACCGCAACACCACCTATACCGTCATTAAAAAGTGCATTGACAAAGGTGCCATCCAGCGAACCGAGCCGAATTTTATGTGCCATGCATTGATCGGCCGGGACAAGGTGCAGCAATGGGAAGCGGAGGAACTGAAAAACAGAATGTTTGACGGCTCCGCCACCCAAATGTTCGCTGCCATGGTGGGCGGAAAAAAGCTTCCTCCCCAGGAGATTGAGCGACTGAGGCAGCTGATTGAGGAGCTGGAAAAATGAGCATCGGCATAGTGGAAATGAGCTTTATGGGCAGCGGCATGATTGTATGCACCCTTTTGATCAAAGCCTTGTATAGGAGCAGCCTGCCCGCTTGGGTCACTGGCTTTATGTGGGCAGCCGTCCTTTCTCGCTTGCTTGTGCCCTTTTCCATCTCCTCGCCCCTTAGCATTCAAGGCGTATTCTTAGGCACATCAAAAACCCAGGCGGTCAGCTGGCAGCCTGTTGTAAGCCAGCCTGCTTTATCCCTGCAGGATGTTGCTATCCTTGGCACCATGCTCTGTGCCGCCGCATTTGCCTTCACTTATATCAAGCAAAGGCGTGTGCTGGATGCTGCACTCCCGGTTGTAATCACCCCTGAGCTTTTTAGCATGATTGCAGATCATAAACTTGCTAGACCGGTTGGTATCTATACCTCCGATAGAATTTCCACGCCAATGGCTGCCGGCATTGTAAAGCCCCGCATCATACTTCCAAGCCATATGGCGCTTGAGGGAGAAACACTACGGTATGTTGTTGCCCATGAGTGCTGCCATATCAAGCACGGTGATGCGTTCAAAAGGCTTCTTCTTATGCTGGCACTTTGCCTACATTGGTTCAACCCCTTGGTATGGCTCATGGCGGCCGCTGTAAGAAGGGATATGGAGCTGGCCTGTGACCGCCGGGTTCTTGATATGCTGGGGAATGACACCCGCGTTTCCTATGCCCGTACACTTTTGCAGCTGGAATCAAATAAGCCGTTTTCAGGCATAGCATATAATCATTTCAGCGCAAGTCCCATGGAGGAACGTATCCGCTCCATCATGTCAGCAAAAAGGGCAGCGATGCCCGGCATCATATCGGCTGTCATGGTCTTTGCCATCATGGCTGTGCCGCTTTTTACGTCACCGCAAGCACAGCATATCATTGCCATCAGCACCTTTTATTCGCCTTATACCATCACCGTTCATACGGGTGAATCAGCCACGGAGTATCCTAGCCGAATAACGATAACCGGCATATCTTATTCAAAACAACTGGCTTTGCCTTCAATACCTCTCTTCCTTGATGAAGGTGTTCTTGTAGATACCGCCCTTATGTATCCCATACAAGATCAGGCAGTTCCCTCAGTCAGTTTCCATGCGGTTATAGCAGATCAAACCACACCTTAATAGGACTATGTGAATTTTTTATACATGTATGGGATGAATCCATGCATGAAAAGCGTTTTCTTCCATGGTAGACGTTACCAAACGCGGTAAAAAATGCGTAAAAGGCTAAATACGATATGGAGGATAACGCTTATGAAGAAGGTGACTTCGTTTATCTTGCTGCTGATGATCCTTGCTTCCTTGCTGCCTTCTGCCATGGCAGCGCCGGGAGACGCGGTTTTGTTCACCGAGGATCAGCGCAAGGAATTAGGCATTGAAATGTACTACACCCCCAGCATTGCCGTTGTTGGGGATACGGTGTATACCCTGTGGGGTACGGAAATCTATGCCTGGCAGCTGGGGCAGGAAACTCCCGTAAAAGTTTCTTCAAACCTGGAAGCCAGCTTTTATTCTACTTATGAAGATGCCAAGGCCCAGCTGGGTGATAAGGCAGATACACTCATTTCCAGTTTGGTTGGCAGCAATGATACCGTGTATGGCCTAAACCGCCTTACCGGCAAGCTGTTCCCACTGACCTTTGATCAGGGGAAAGTGGTGTTTGGCAGTCCCATTTCGTTGGATTGGACCAGTATGGAAGTGGCCATGGACAGTTACACCTACGTCAAAGAGGCATACCGCATGAGCATATACGACAATAAGCTGTATGCTCTGATTCGCAATGACGAGGACTACTACAAGCCCGAAATCGCAAGTTTTGACCTGTCAACCGGCGCGAAGCAGGTGTTGAATATTCCCTTTGGCCAGGATATTACACCGTATAAAGACGGAAAGCTTCTGGTGAAGGTTTATGATATGGAAAATGCTTATGCAGACGGCGGAGCAGAACCTGCAAAACCTACGATGGCCATTTACAATCCGGCTGACGGCAGCGTAACCCAGGCCGGTATCTTTGGTGATGCCAACGTTTTCGGCATTGTATATCAGCCGGAAAGCGATACGCTGTTTTACACTACCAACAGCAAGCTCATGGGCATGAAAGCCCTAGGCTCAGCCTCCCAGGTGGCCTATATCCCTGTGGACTATGCCGATGACTGTACAGCGGTTATCCTGCCTGGCGGCTTGTATGCCATCAATACCTGGAATGGCTTATTTGTCCGCAATACCGACCCTCAGTACATCCCCACCAGCACCCTGTCCGTCTATGGCGGGTATATGGACAAGGCGGCAATGACATTCTCCGTCAAGTATCCCCAGGTGCCTGTTGTCTTTAACCAAAACGTGTACTTTGACAGCGTGGAATCACTGGCCCAGGCCATGGTATCCGGCGATAGCGCCTTTGATATTTACAATATCGACATCAGCTATCAAGATTTTCAAGGGCTGATGGAGAAGGGGTACACCACTGACCTGGGCGCTTCACCAATACTTACGGCGGAGATGGAAAAGCTGTATCCCTTTTTACATAATGCCGTTCAAATGGATGGGAAGTTTTTTGCCTTGCCCGTCAGCATGTACAGTTATGGCTTGAGCTACTCCACCAAAGCTTGGGAGGCAGAGGGCTTAACCGATAGGCTGCCCACCTCGTTTATGGGCTTCATCGACTTTTTTGATTGGTGGATTGAGGATGGCATGACCCAGCATCCCAATATCGAGCTGATGCAGGACGTCATGGATTATGGCGAAACGCTGTTCCAAATGGCCATCAGCCAGTATGTATACTACTGCCAGGCCACGGGTCAAGATTTATCCTTCAACACGCCCATGTTACGCAACATGATGCAGGCGCTGGAGGAACTGGATATCAAAGCCCTGAATGATACGCTACCCAGCAGCATGGACGGCGAAAACTATACCATGTATAGCGCATCGGAAGATAATTACCTGTTCATGAATTATGGCGATTGGCTGGGCGTTTACAGCAGGCAGTACGATTATTCCACTCCGTTGATCCTATCCATAGAGGATGGCGGCCCCAGGCATATTCCCACCTATGTTCAGGCAATGTTTATCAACCCCAACACCAAGAACATGGAGATGGCCTTGAAGTATGTCGAAAACGCCTTGGAGAACATGGAGCAGAGCCAGCATGTAATGATGTTCCCCGATGATAACGAGCCTGTACCTACCGAGAATTATGAGAAAATGATTCAGAGTTGGGAAGAAGAGCTTGATAAAGCAAAGAAGCGTCTTGAAACAGCCAAGCCTGAGGAGAAAAAGGATATCGAGTCCTTAATCCAAAACTATCAAGACATCATTGCTCGGAAGGATGAGTTTTACTGGAACATCTCTCCCGACTCCATCGCCAAGTATCGTGAGTTAGCCACGCTTTGCTACGCAGCAACGCCCAATCTGCTCAACTATCGCACCAAGGACGGTACTTCTGAAATCGGAACCCTTATCGATCGGTATCGGCAAAAGCAAATGTCCCTGGATCAGTTTGTTGTGGAAGCGGATAAAAAAATCCGAATGATTCTCTTGGAACGCCAATAACCATGGCACGGGAGCCGGCCGGGGTGTATACCTGGCCGGCCTGGCCCATGCAGGGAAGGGAGGAACAAAGGTTTGTTCCGGCGTAAAAAAAGTGTTTGGTTGTTTCTGCTGCCTGGCCTCATCGGCCTGACAGCATTTTATCTGGCTCCTTTTATCGGCGGTATCTATTTCAGCCTTACTGATGGCACCTTTGCAAACAATTTCGTATGGTTCCAAAATTACAAGGAAATCTGGCAGAATGAAATGTTCCGGGTGGGTCTTAAAAACACCATGGAGCTATCCCTTTTGTGTGCACCGGTCATCTGGGTCATGGCCTTTTTGTTGGCCACCATGCTTCGTACACTTAACCAGCGGGGGGCCTTCTTTCGCAATGCGCTGCTGCTGCCATACCTTATGCCATCCTCTGCGCTGCTGCTGATTTGGCTTTTGATGTTTGACTTTGGCGGGGTGATGAACCGCATTGTGACAGCCATTGGCTTTGGACGTGTGTTGTGGCTGGAAGGCGGGGCACTTCGTGTACCGGTGGTGCTGCTGTATATTTGGAAAAACCTTGGCTTTTCCGTTGTTATTTTTGCGGCAGCCCTGCAGACTGTACCGGAAGCCTACTATGAGTACGCCAGCCTGGAAGGGGCCAATTACTTCCAGCGGGAAACAAAGATCACCTTGCCGCTGCTGATCCCAACAGCTTTTCTGGTATTTATGCTGGCTTGGGTCAACGCCTTTAAAATTTTTAAGGAAGTGTATTTTATCGGCGGGGCATATCCCGATGAAACGGTATACACCTTGCAGCATTTTATGAACAACAAGTTTGCACGTCTTGATTATCAAGACGTAACGACGGCGGCCTACAGCTTTGCAGTCATTGTGTTTATCCTCTTTGGCATGATGTACGCCACCAAAGCCGTCCGCTCACCCAATCAAGTATAAGGGAGGGAAAGCAAGCCATGCAGCCAGCTGCCGCCGCCAAAGTCAAGGCGGAAAAACGTATCCATCACCGCCGCAGGCGCTTTCGCCCAGGCAGGACATTATCTATACTGATCTTGTCTGCCATTGCGGTGTTGATACTGATTCCCATTGTTTTTACATTTCTGTACTCATTCTTCCCCAAAGGGGAAATGGAAGCTTACCTGAAGCTGCGGGGCAATTATGATGAAACCAAATGGCTGGATGTACTGGTGTCCCCAGCCATGGCTTCCATCCGCCAGTATTATAAAATCCTTATTGAAGAACCTCAGTATTTGAACCTGTTTGTCAATTCCGCCAAATATACCGCCGCCATCTTGCTGGGTCAAGCAGCCATTGTGCCCATGATGGCCTATGCCCTGAGCCGCTTTGAGTTCAAAGGGCGGGATACCTTGTTCTTTGGCATATTGATGCTCATGGTGCTGCCCTTTCAGGTAACCATGGCCCCCAGCGTTATCACCCTTCGGTTTATGGGGATCATGGAAACCCCTTGGGCGGTAATATTGCCCATGTGGTTCTCACCCTTTTACATCTTTCTCTTGCGTCAGTTCATGGTGAGCCTGCCCGGTGAGCTTTTGGAAGCAGGGATGATGGATGGCGCCGGGACCTTTAGGTGCTACGCCCATGTAATCATCCCCGTATGCCGGCCCATCCTGGGTGCAGCCGCCGCCCTTTCCTTTGCGGATTGCTGGAACATGGTGGAGCAGCCCCTGGTCTACCTCTCCAACCGTACGGGAGATCAACCCTTGTCGGTCATGTTCAATACCATCAGCACCGAACGGGCGGATGTGGCCTTTGCCGGTGCGGCGCTGTACATTTTACCGGCATTGTTCATCTATTTTTACTTCCAGGAAGATATTCTGCTGGGCGTAGCGCTCAGCGAGCTGAAATAGCGGGAGAGGAGCATACGGGTTATGAAGCTGAAACGAATCGCTCTGAAAGGTCTAATTATTCTGGCGGTAACGGTGGCATTGTGCATGTTCTTTGCAAGGACAGTTATGACCATTACAACCCCAAAGATTCAAATCATTCAGCCCAGCCGGGGCAGGCTGGAGCAAAAGCTCAAGCTAAACGGGCAAGTGTACTTTCCGGAAACAACGGATCATATCATCACCGATGCCGCCAAGAGCAACATCGTGGTAGATAAAGTGTATGTTCGCCCCGGCCATCATGTT
>JAEYQQ010000079.1 GCA_023409955.1 Bacillota bacterium
GCCTCTTCCACACTGCGGGGTGGAACAAAACCAGTATCGGGAACAGCTCCAGCCTTCCTGCCAGCATAATAACCGACAGCACGATCTTAGAAAATGAACTGTAGCCCGAAAAGCTGCCTGTTGGTCCGACTTCGCCAAGGCCCGGTCCTACGTTGGAAATGCAGGTGAGGGCAGCGGTAAAGTTGGTTTCAAAATTATACAGGTTATCCAAAGATATCAGTAATGTGCCTACAAGCAGCAGTGCGATGTAAGCAAAGAACAACACCGCCACCTGGGAGAGCATATCCTCATCCATTGCCTTTCCTTCAAAACGCACCACCTGGACCTTTCGGGGTCTGAAGGTCTGGCCCACCAGCCGCATGCTCATCTTCCCCAGCAAAATGGCTCGAACCACTTTTAAACCACCAGCTGTTGATCCTGCGCAGGCACCTATGAACATCAAAAGTACAATCATCGTTCGGCTGAACTGGGGCCACAGGTTAAAATCTGTAGTGGCATACCCGGTAGTACTCATAATGCTAGCCATCTGAAAACCGCTGTAGCGTATAGCCTGAAAGAAGTTTCCGAACATAGGCAGTATGTTAAAGGCCATCAGCAAAGTCGATACACCCGCTATGATCAGGTAAATCTTCAGTTCTTCACTACGCACAGCTTCCTTCCAAGAAGAGGCTACGATCTTGTAGTACACTGCAAAATTGGCTCCGAATACCAGCATAAATACCGTGATGATACCGTCGATCAGCGGGCTTTGGAAATGCCCGATACTGGTTGCATGGTTGCTGAATCCGCCTGTGCCTGCCGTACCAAAGGCATGGATCAAGGCATCGTACCAGTCCATGCCAGCTATGACCAGCAGCACTATCAATGCCGCAGTGAGCACCGTGTAGATCAAATATAAAAGCTTAGCTGTATCCCCCATTTTAGGTACCAGCTTGGATAGGCTGGGCCCTGGGCTCTCCGCCTGCACAAGGTGGGAAGTACGACCCGACATGGTGGGAAGTATGGCCAAGGTCAGCACCAGTATGCCCATGCCGCCAATCCAGTGAGTAAAACTACGCCAAAAGAAAACGCCCCGAAAGTCACGTTCAGGAAAACCGGTCAGTACTGTCGCACCAGTTGTTGTAAAGCCGCTGACGCACTCAAAAAACGCGGAAGGGAAATCTTGAATCAGACCAGAAAACATAAAGGGCAGGCATCCAAATATACTAATAAGCACCCAGGTACCGGCTACTGCTACAACAGCCTCCCTGGGCCGCATGTTCATATCTTTTGGTTTAGACAAAAGCCACATGGGTAGGGCAAAAAGCAACGTCAGCGCAATGGTCTTCACAAAAGCCATAGCATCTCCATCGCCGTAATAGAGGGATACGGTAAGGCAAAGCATCATGGCCCCGGCAGCAATCATGAGTATTTTTCCAAGAGCATTGAGGATCAGGCGCTTGTTCATGCCCTTCCCTCCCGCATGGTCAGCACTTCATCCAGGCTGCCGATGCCGTTTTCACGGGATACGATTACCACGCTGTCACCAGCCTCAATGTGGTCGTTACCAAAGGGTACAATAACCTTGCCTTCACGGAAGATCACAGCAACCAGTGCATTTTTTCTAACAGTAAGGCTTTTTAAGGGTACGTTTACATAGGGTGCGCCGGGCTCGGCGATAAATTCCAGTGCCTCTGCTTTGCCATCCATAATGCGGTAGATTTTCTCCGCAGCCACACCCTGGCCACTGGCTCTGGCCCTGACATAGCGCAATATGCTATTACAGGTAATCAGCTTGGGGCTGACGATGGAGCCAAGACCCATGGTTTTGATAATGTCGGTATAGATTACCCGGTTATTTTTCACGATCACCTTTTTCACACCATGGGTCATAGCATACAGACCGGCCATCATGTTCTCTTCATCACGGTCACATAGGGCTACAAAGGCGTCCATATTGAATAACCCTTCTTGATTCAAAAGGTCATGGTCGGTACCGTCACCGCAGACGATGTTCACCTCTGGCAGTTGCTCGCTTAATAGCCTTGCTTTATCCGGTTTGATTTCGATAATGGTTACCTTAATGCCCATGGGTACTATCATTTTTGCAAGATAGTAGCTGATGCGGCCGCCGCCCAGCAGCATGACATTGCGAACAGACAGCGTATTTTTACCAAGGAACTTAAAAAAGGCAGTGATGTTTACCATATCGGAGGCTACATATACCTCATCCTCGGGTCTGATCACAAAATCGCCGTTGGGAATTAAAACATCACCATCACGCTCTACAGCGCAATATAGCACCTGGGGCAGGTTTCTATGCTTTTGGGCTAGCTCCTTTAAAGGACAGCCAATTACCGCATCCCCTTCATGAGCACGGAACTGCACCATCTCCACACGACCCCTGGCAAAGCTTTCTATGTTATCCGCAAAAGGATAGCGTAATAGACGGCTGATTTCCAGCGCTGTGGCTCGCTCCGGGTTGATGGACATGTCAATGCCCAGCACCTTTTGCATTAGCGTCAGGCTTTCGTTATATTCCGGATCCCGTATACGTGCAATGGCATATTTTGCGCCCAGTTGCTTGGATGCTAAGCAACAGAGCATATTGATCTCATCTGTGGCAGTGGCTGCAATCACGATATCCGCCTTGCCAACCTCCGCCTCCATCAGCGTGCATATATTGGCGCCGTTGCCTTTCACGCACATAACATCCAGCGTATCCATGCTCTTTTGAAGCACATTATCGCTCCGGTCGACGATGGTCACATCATGTTCTTCCCTGGCCAGGTTCTCCGCTAGGGTATGGCCTACCTTGCCATCGCCTACCACCATGATCCGCATAGGGGACTGCCTCCATTTCTGTAGTGCCAATAAATACCCAACATATTATATCACAGCCTATAAGAATCAAAAATTCTGGTATTCCGGCATTTCAGGCGTAATACCTCGAAATAGATATAAAGAACGCATAAAGAACGCTGCTACTAATGCTAGAGTATGAATGGGCCGTTTTTCTGATTTTTGTTCAATCAACATTGTTCTTCCAAGCACATATGCTCTTCCTGCTGCAACATGGTGAGATTTTGCAAGCCATCTCCATGATTCGCCATTATAAACCCCTTTGCGCAACTTATGTCGCAATAAGCTTCTTACATTATCCATTTCTGTGATCATCGCCCCCACCTGCGCCTACTTCGCACCACATTTGTTTTGCTGTTCACCTATAGCCACACCATTAGTATTCGCAGCATTACACAAAGCCGTTCTTACAGGGAATAATTGGTTCACAACTCGTAATCCATCTATTTGTTGCCGCTTAACAAACCATCCTTTTTATGGTATATTCATGCAAAAGGGAGGCAAGTGAATGCAACGCTATGGATTGCTGCCACAGTGGGCAGTCTTTATCTTAAAGAGCATGGCCATTTTACTGGCCACATTACTTTTATCCGTATTGGCTGATCAAATGGGCCTTAACCGAGAAAGTATCCTGCTGATCTTTCTCATTGGTACGCTAATGGTGAATGCAGTCACAACAGGCTATGCATACGGACTTGCCGCTTCACTGGTCCATGTGTTTTTGTTTAACTATTTGTTCACCCAGCCGATTCACACTTTTTTTATCAGTCGAACAAGCGACCTGATGCTGTTGATTGCCTTTTTTATCGCTTCTATTGTTTGCGGCACCATCACCTCCCGCTTAAACAAACAGCGGCACATCTCCCAGGATAACGCCCGCACAGCAAAGCTGATACAGCAAGCAACGGAAGGCTTTTTGCAGGTTACCGGGGAAAAAGCCATCATCCGACAGGGCGCGCGTTATCTTAAGGAACAGGCCGGGATTGACTGCAACGTTACGCTAACCGGTGGAGCTTCGTATCAGGCTGAACCATCTGAAGAGCATCGTCAACCTTTGGCTGTGCCCATTACAGGTGCAGCAAAGGCCCTGGGAACGTTGACAGCATTCAGCCATAAACCCATTACCTTTCAACAGGATCTACTTTTGAAAGCCGTGGCCGCCCAGATGGCCATCGCCTTAGAGCGCGACGCCTTATATGCCCAGGAGGAGAAAATCCGCCTGGCCATGGAACGGGAAAGGCTTCGCAGCACGCTGCTGCGAGCTGTGGCACATGACCTGCGCAGCCCGCTGACCGTACTGGCCGGTGCCAGTGGTTTATTAAGCGACCCTACCCAAAGGCTGACTGAGGCTGAGAAAACCAAGCTGGCCAAGGATATCAATGAAGAAGTGATCTGGTTGAATGACCTGGTAGAAAACATACTCAGCATGACCCAGATTCAGGAAAGCCGCCTTTTTTTGCGCAAAGAAGAAGAGGTGGTTGATGATGTGGTACATGAGGCCGTAAAACACATCACCCCCCTTTTAAATGACAGAACGCTCACCGTATCATTGCCTGATGACATCGTCACCGTCCCCATGGATATCAAGCTGATTGCCCAGGTGATTATCAACCTGTTGGATAATGCAGTTCGCCATACGCCCATGGGCAGCACCATCGCTCTTACCGTCACAACTGCCGCTCAAGAGGTGATCTTTGAGATTGCCGATAACGGCCCCGGTATTGATCCTGCCATTTTAAACACGCTGTTTGAAGGCTTTGTACAAAAAAGCGCTAGAGTATCCGATAGCCGTCGGGGTCTTGGTCTGGGTCTTGCCATCTGCCAGGCAGTGGTCAGCGCCCACGGCGGGACCATTACCGCCAGCAACAATCCTGAAGGCGGTGCAAAATTCGTGTTTAGATTACCCCGGGGAGAAGGGTAGGTTTCCATGTTCTTAGAAAAACGAACATGTGTTATCACAGCCCCATACAGAAAGGAACCGCTATGGACCTTGAGCTTACCGTCCTTATCATCGAGGATGACCGCTACATCGCCAATTTCCTGGCTTTGTCCCTGAAAAAGGAGCAATACCAGACCATGAATGCTTCCACTGCCCAGGAAGGGCTGTCCCTATGTTACGCCAACCATCCAGATCTCATCCTCCTGGATCTGGGCCTGCCAGACATGGATGGTTTAGAGGTTATCAAGACCATCCGCTCCTTTTCCCAAGTACCCCTTTTAGTGGTTTCTGCCAGGGGCCAGGAGCAGGAGAAGATTGATGCCCTGGACAGCGGTGCGGATGATTACATCGTCAAGCCCTTTCATATGGGTGAGCTGATGGCGAGAATCCGGGCAGTTCGCCGAAAAGTCCACCCTGTTAACCAGGATAGCGTATTCACCTGCCAATGGCTGTCCGTAGATCCGCAAAAGCGCCGGGTCACAGTGGATGACAAGGAGATCCACTTGACACCCATGGAATATCGGCTCTTACAGCTGCTAATTTCCAACAAGGGCAAAGTGCTGACCCATAACTACATCATTAAGGAGATATGGGGCTACGGTGAGACTGGCGATCCCAAAGCCGTGCGTGTCTTTATGGCCAACCTCCGCCGCAAGATAGAAAAGGATACGCTGAATCCCCGGTTCATTTTAACCGAAATCGGCGTAGGATACCGTTTTGCAGAGGTATAGGGTATGGATGGTAACAATAAAAGAGAGGGCGATTTTGTAGAAAATCACCCTCTCTGCCCGTGTATCAAAAAAGTGGCTCTGCCACTTTTTTGAGTTTTTCCCTCGCCGCACTGCACTGCGGCTACGCCTTTGTGCGGCCGTTTGCTCGGGTAAGGAAGGGATTTCTTCGAAATCCCTGCGAAAACTACCGCACATGTCGCTAGTTTTCGATCTGTAATTGGAGGGCATCGGCCCTCCAAGACCTCGCTGGAGGTTTGCTCATGCTATGGTAGCATATCTTCATCGTAATATCCAATCATCGCCTGGGTGCCAAGGTTATCAAACCCCTTTTCCGACAAAGCCTCATATTGGGATAGTACCTGTTTGAGCACAGGCAAATCCAAATGCTGACCGTCGCTCTCCTCACCAGCGATGCGCATATCTTTGATGTAATGCTTGATGAAAAAGCCGGGGGCCATATCCCCCCTAACCATTTTGTAGCCGTTGTTGTTCATCTGCCAGCTGCCAGCAGCACCCTGAGAGATGCAATCCAACATGGTGTAAAGGTCAAGACCCATGCTCTTTCCATAGGCCACAGCCTCCGCCACCCCGGCTACAGCGCCTGCAATGGCGATTTGATTGGCCATCTTCATATGCTGTCCGCTGCCAGCCTTGCCTGCATAGGTGATGCACTTGCCAAGGAGACTTAATACTGGCAGCGCAGCTTCATATGCCTCCTTATCGCCCCCCACCATGATGGTAAGTGTAGCCTTTTGTGCACCGATGTCCCCGCCGGAAACAGGTGCATCCAGCGAGCGGAGCCCTTTTTCCCTGGCCGCCTCATAAATCCGGGCCGACAACGCTGGGCTGGTGGTGGTGGTATCAATCAGAAGCGCCCCTTCTTTTGCGTTATCCAAAATGCCATCCGGTGCAAAATACACCTGCTCCACATCCTTGGGAAAGCCTACCATGGTGATGACGACATCGCAGCCCTTCACACAGCCCGCCACTGTATCTGACCACGCAGCACCAGCCTTCACAAGATTAGCCGCAGATTCTTTTGTTCTGGTGTATACACAAAGGCTGTGCCCAGCAGCCATTAGATGACCTGCCATAGGCCGGCCCATAACGCCCAAGCCTATAAATGCAATCTTCATTCCATTCATCTCCTTTTTTATTTGAACCAGTATAGCAAACCCAATGGCTTGTTTCAAGAATGGCGGATAATAGCCTTTATGCTACCGCTTACGGCGGCAGCCTCTACCTGAGGAAACCTTTATGCCTGCATCATAATCGTAGTCCCGTAACACAAACCACATTCATCATTGACATGCACCTTATTACAGCGTTATACTGTATTAGTACAACCAACACCGAATCATCCGAATATTCCTTGTTTTACAACGATTTTTAAAACAACACAAATAATACATGTATTGTGAGGTACAACTATGCAGATCCATTTATTCGATACCGCTACCCAGGTAGGACATGCTGCCGCCATGCTGGTTGCAGCACAGCTTATTCAAAAACCCAACAGTGTCCTGGGGCTGGCCACCGGCTCCTCCCCCATTCCGACCTACCGCCATCTCATCAACTGGCATAAGGAAGGCGTTGTGGACTTTTCGGAAGCCGTCACCTTTAATCTGGACGAATATGTAGGCATCCCAAAGAATCATCCTGCCAGCTATCATACCTTTATGGATGCAGAGCTGTTCTCCCACATCAATGTCCCTAAAGGCAACATTCACATTCCCAACGGCAGTGCCTCCAACCTGCAGCGGGAATGCAGCGATTACGATACCGCCATATCCATGGCTGGGGGTATTGATATTCAGCTGTTAGGTATCGGCCGCAATGGGCACATCGGCTTTAACGAGCCTCATGAACAGTTTGTGTACGGCTGCCATGTGGTGCAGCTAACCCAGAGCACCATGGAAGCCAACCGCCGTTTCTTTGACACCGGTGAGGAAGTGCCCAGCCAAGCCATAAGCCTTGGTATTGGCAGCATCATGAATGCCCGCCAGGTGGTATTAATCGCAACCGGTGCTGATAAGGCCCAGGCTATCCGTCGGGCGATTCGAGAGGACGTACACCCCCAGGTTCAAGCCTCCATACTTCGCACCCACCGGAATGTCATCATTCTGCTGGACAAGGCAGCTGCCGGGCTGCTATAAATGGGTTTGACTGACACCAAGTCAAGGACACAACTTCTTGAAAACCAAAATAAACCTGCCCTTTATCGATTCAACCGATAAACGGGCAGGCTTTTTTTTCAGTATCTTAGTTTTTTCCTTTGATATTAGCAAGTGCAGCATGTAGCGCCGCTGTCACCTTACCATCTGTTTCACTTTTAAGCAGATGCTCAATGTGAGCCCGAAGCTTGGGATCATTATATTCTGCCATGGCGCCTGCCACTGCAGCGCGAATGGTGGGGTCCGGACTTCTGAGCAATGACACCAAAGCGTTATAACTGGCTTCACCCCGCACCTTGCCCAGCCCGGCGATGGCAGCCAGCTGTACTTTTTGATCTTTGTTTTCTGCCAGCTTTGCAAGCTCGGCATCCTTTTTCTTTTCGATCAACTTCTTTACCTTTTCCATGTTATCTCCAAACAAACCAAACATGATATGCCCTCCCATTAAGCGTTCATAATATATCATTATTGCATGTGATTATGAACTTAAAATGAACAAGCCTTTGCGCATATGATCAAACCTGTATCACGCGTATGCAGTAAGAGAAAAATGACATCAGAAAAATTATACATTAAGTTAAAATTATTATAGAATGACCCTGCATCAAAAGCTTTCCCCTTCACATATAATTGGCGTATCTATCTGCTCATTTCAAATTCAGCCATCAATAATCTTACTTTGGTGTCAATTTCTATAAGGTACTGATTCATTCCAGATGTTGTGCTCATACCATGTATATCAAACAGCTCAGGGTACTCGCTTTCCAAAACATGAATTGGGTTAAAGGGTTTAAAGTAAACACTGTCTGCAAACATTTTGTATACATCAATATCCTCCTGGGATACTGCCCATCGCTCGTTCTTTTGATAATAATCGATACTGGATTTCTGTTGGTTGATCCTATCTTCAATATGCTTTATTTCAGATGGTTCAACAGTTTCCAGGAGTGTAAGCAAAGCAGCCAACTCTTCTTCCCTGCGCGCAAGCTCCTGCTCATATCCATCCAAGGGAATTGCTTCATTGATGGTGTCAAACAAAATCACACGATATATATCTTCCATATTGATAATATATGCTTCCAAAAAATCAATGGCTGCTTCTTTGTTTTCAGAATTCGGGTTAACTACAAAATATGAAAAATCATCAGCAGACACATCCATCACAAAAGAGTTCTCACGTTCAAAGGTAAGCGGCATATACTCATAGCTGCCTTTATACGGTATATCCATCACATAAAAAAGGCTTACAGTGCCTGCTTCCCTGTCTTTTTTCATTGCCTCCATTACCGCCAAGTACTTTACCAAGACACGTTTAAGAGGTTCGCTTTGATATATCAATGGCTTGCCATTGAACTGCATCTCATTTGCATACCGTTTGAAGAGGCCGTTCATATCCAGTACATTCCCAATAGAATCAATGGAATACTCAGGATACTGCAGAGCATAGTTTTCCATCCATAAAAGGCAAAAATCAAAAAATTCCTCATATGTGGTGGGTGGCACAAGACCAAGCCGGTCAAAAGCTTCCTTGTTATAGGATAGCATGGGTAGAAAGATCTTCTTGGGAAGCGCCAATATGCGCCCGTTATCCGAAAACGCCAGCTGAAAAGGCTTATACATATCCAGTACCATCTGGCTGATGACTTCGCTCTCCCGAAGGTCATGGGCATATCCCTTTTCTCTGATGGTGGTCAGTAAATTCTGGTCACTGTATCACCAGGCGCTTTTGATGATAATTTGAATCTGGCTCAATCTCCCGAATCGCTATGATGTGCCCGTCAATAGCCATGGCTGCATAGTCGCTCGTTATCAGCACCAGCTGCCCTGTGTCACCTTGTACAAAAGATGCGGCAGCCTTGGCTCTCTGACCCTCCTGCCAGGTATAGAGCGTGCTCCTATCCGCAATGCATCCCAGCTGCCGGGAAGGATCATAGGCTATTGATGAAATCTGCATTCCTTCCCCCAGCTCGCAAAGCACTTTTCTTTCGCCGGTAGTAGGGTTCAATGTCACCAGATTGCTGGCAGGACTTAATTGGGTTCTCTTGGTTTCAACGGCTATGATTAAGCCATCCTTGTAGCCAGTAACAGCCGTGATATTTTTTGCATCAAGCCTCAAAATGCCGCCTACGTCTATGTCAAACTGGTAGATGGAATCATCCGTCAAGCAAACCAGCTGACCAAAGCTAAAAAAAGCATACCGAATATAGGAGAAGCTTACCTCCGGAGCATCAAAAACCTTTGTTTTCTCTACCCCATCACCCGTGAAGGTTAACTGATACAAAACCAGTCCTTCTGTATCAAGGCCAAACAAACCAATTTCGCCTGCCAACAACCTGTTGAATTGAACAGAAGACACTTCACCTCTGTTTGAACCCAAGGATGAATCAATCAAAACTTTTTGGTTTTGGCTAGGAGGCAGCATATTCAGACCATCTGAATCAAGTACATAAAGTATGCCGCCATGCTTTCAGTATTGCTGTTATTCATAACCAGTGTTGTCATGGAATAATCTGCTGCACTGCTTTCAGCCGACGCCAGATGTGCTATACACAAAGAAATCAGCATCACACCAATGGTTATACGCATTTTCAAACACTTCACCCCCCAAAGCTTTCTGCATCCATATCATCCACATTATTCCATTCAGTATAATGGATAACGTATGTAAAGTACATATTTTGCACCATGTTACAACGGTAAAAGTAATAT
>JAEYQQ010000088.1 GCA_023409955.1 Bacillota bacterium
GCAGCGCTTTAGCCAGCGGGTTATTGCCGCTGATGGGCATGGGTGGCTATCTCATATTGATACTGGCAGGCGGGAATATGATTGCCAATGGAACCATAACCTTTGGCGCATTGACAGCTGTATTCCAGTACCGGGGCGGGTTGATGGCAGGTGTGATGATGGTAATGAGCTGCACCGTTAACATCAAATCTGCCCTGGCAGGTGTAAATCGTGTAAAGGATACAATGATGATACCCGGAGAGGATGAAGCAAGTGGAAGAGCAGCTGATGAAGATTGGAGAAATCGCCGCGTTCTTCAACGTTTCGCAAAAGGCAATCCGCATTTATGAAAAGGCAGGCATATTAGTTCCAGCCAAGGTCGACCCGGAAACTGGCTACCGCTACTATAACGCACAGCAGGTGCAGACGCTAAACGCTCTGCTGGAGCTTAAGACCCTTGGCTTTACCTTAAAGGAAATCAAAAAGGTGATGGCTGGGGGCTTTGGAAGCGAAAGCTTTATGGCGGCTCTTGCGAAAAAGCATATCATGTGGGAAGATGCCATAGCCACTGCCCAGAACAAGATGGAATCCATTGATAAAATCAAAGAACGCTTATCCGCTTCAAAGGCCGTAGGAGTAATGCAGGATATGACCGATGAGCAGCGGGCATGGCTGCTGGTGAAAATGGTTTGCGTAGAGGATATGAGGAGCCAAAGCGTACTGAGCGAAGCGCTTTGGTTATAGAATCCAACTATAGCATATGGATGGCATCAACTTGATGCCATCTGTTTTAATTTTGGGATTGCATCTTGTGACCAAGTCACAGAAGTTGCGCATACGTTCTGCATATACTTATCATGGTTATTTCAGAGCCAAATTGAAAATCAGCAACAAGAAGGTGCGGTTATGAATAAAAAGATACTGATCGTAGGCGGTGTGGCCGGCGGAGCAAGTGCAGCGGCGAGGCTGCGCAGGCTGGATGAAACAGCACAGATCATTCTATTTGAAAGGGGAGAATACATCTCCTATGCCAATTGCGGCCTGCCCTACCATGTGGGAGATGTCATCAAATCAAGGGATGCACTGCTTTTGCAAACGCCTCAAGGCATGAAAGACAAGTTCAACATGGAGGTGCGCATCCGCCAGGAAGTCGTTGAAATTGATCGTGCTGCCAAAGCAGTAGTTGTTAAGAAAGTGGAAAGCGGCGAAACCTATCGTGAGACATATGATGTGCTTTTGCTGTCACCTGGCTCATCTCCCCTTCGCCCGCCCATTCCGGGCATCGATTCCCCCAGGATCATGACGCTGTGGACCGTTCCGGACACCGACCGAATCAAGTCATTTATCCGTGATAATAATGCAAAAAGCGCTGTAGTTGTAGGCGGCGGCTTTATTGGTTTGGAGATGGCAGAAAACCTTTATTACGCCGGTTTAAATGTCACCATAGCTGAAATGCTGAACCAGGTAATGGCTCCGTTAGATTATGAAATGGCACAGCTGCTGCACGAAAACATGACAGAAAACAGTATAACGTTATGTTTAGGCGATGGCGTATCCACTTTTTCGGATACCGGCAAGGGGGTCATCGTCACATTGAAAAGTGGCCGGGAGCTTCAAACCGATCTGGTCATCCTAGCCATCGGCGTTCGGCCCAACAGCGCCCTGGCCAAGGAGGCAGGGCTTACCTTAAGCCCTGCCGGGGGTATCGTGGTGGATGCACACATGCGCACTTCCGACCCTGATATTTATGCCGTAGGCGACGCCGTAGAAGTTGAGGAATTTATAGGCAAGGGACGTACAATGATTCCGCTGGCAGGCCCTGCCAACCGCCAAGGCCGCATTGCCGCGGATCATATAGCCGGTGGCAGCTCCTCCTATAACGGCACCCAGGGTACGGCCATTGCCAAGGTTTTTGACCTTACGGCCGCATCAACAGGCCTGAACGAAAAAACACTGCAAAAGCAAGGCCTTATAAAGGGCATAGATTATGAAAGCCTGATTATCACCCAAAACTCCCATGCCGGTTACTATCCCGGCGCCATGCCCCTGACATTGAAGCTGCTGTTTTCCAAGGATGGAAAGAAGATATTCGGAGCGCAGATCATAGGTCGGGATGGTGTAGACAAACGAATTGATGTGATTGCTACAGCCATCCGTCTAAATGCCTCCGTACTGGCTTTAAAAGACCTGGAACTGGCTTATGCACCGCCTTATTCCTCCGCCAAGGACCCAGTGAATATGGCCGGGTTTGCAGCTGAAAACATGCTAACTGGAAAAATGAAACAATCTGAATGGGATGCATTGGACCACGAAAAACCTTCAGACCGTCTTGTACTGGATGTTCGGGAAGAAACTGAGCGGATGGTCTATACAGTTCCCGGTTCTATCCATATTCCCCTTGGGCATATACGCACAAGGATGAACGAGCTTGATAAGAGCAAAGAAATCATCCTTTTTTGCGCCATCGGTGTACGCGCTTATAACGCCGCGCGGGTACTTATGGAAAGCGGATTTGAAAACGTGAAGGTATATCCCGGCGGTACAAGATTCTATATGTCCACTCACTATGAGAAAAGGGAGTTGAGTGATATGCTCCAAACACCCACCGTATCCGATTCAGGTCAACAG
>JAEYQQ010000108.1 GCA_023409955.1 Bacillota bacterium
CGGTATTCTCATGAATCCCGTACTCGTTGGCTACGCTCAGCGTCGTTCGTCCGCCTTCTGTTACCAGTTTCACTGCTGCGATCTTCTCTTCCCGGGTGAACTTGCTTTGCCTTCCCATTGCGGACAACTCCTTTGTGTGTTTATTCTACCACACTTTCCTTCTGTCCGCTTTTCTGGGGCCAGGTTAATGCCCACATCGCCCCGCTATACCATCCTCTTCGCCCCGTCATCTAACGGATACATCACAAGGATGCATTTTATCGTGTCACCACAATCATGCCCATCCTCATACAACTCAACCAACACCATCCCCACCGTAGGGGGCGATGCCCACATCGCCCCGCTATACCATCCAAACATCAAAAGTACATATATCGTCTTGCCAACATACCCACCCCTCTTTGCCACAAGGCCATCACTTTTGCATTGCATCTCTCACTATATATACTGTATAATTTTTACCATCAATGCTGGGAGGTTGCTTATGAAACTAAATGTCAAGCAAACGCTGCTGGTAGGTCTGGCGTTTATGTCCATTTCTGCGTTTTGGCAGTTGTATGATACAATCATTCCATTGATCCTTCTAAATGACTTTGCGCTAAATGATGCTGTGGCAGGCATTGTTATGGCAATGGATAATTTTCTGGCACTTTTTCTGTTGCCTTTTTTTGGTTTGCTTTCAGATCGCAGCAGGATGAAAATGGGCCGCCGAATGCCTTTTATCCTCTTTGGTACGATAGCAGCTGCCGTAATTATGATTCAACTGCCAGGCTATGCGTTATCAGGAAACAGCAGACTGTTTTACATAGGTCTAGGTGCTTTGCTTGTTGCTATGGGAACATACCGCTCTCCCGCTGTTGCGCTCATGCCTGATGTAACCCCCAATCCCCTTCGCTCCAAAGGCAATGCTTTGATCAATTTAGCCGGGGCTGTGGGCGGTGTGTTCACCCTGTTGGCCATTCGTTTTCTGGTTAAAAACACTGAGGGAGAAATCATAAGGGTAAATTATGGACCGGTATTTCTTGCAGTAGCTGCTTTCATGGTGGTTGCTGTTGTGGTGCTTGTTCTTACTATTCACGAGCGTAATTTGGTAAAGCAGATGGAAGCCATCAATTATGGCATAGACCCCAAGGAAGATCAGGCAGCGTCGGCAACGGCTTCCGATTCGCAACGGCTTCCTGCACCGGTGATGAAAAGCCTGATACTTATCCTCTCGTCAGTATTTTTGTGGTTCATGGGCTATAATGCTGTAACCACTGCCTTCTCCAAATATGCTCAGGAGGTATGGCAAAAAGAAGCAGGTGATGTATCCATGTGTCTGATGGTGGCAACCATCGGTGCCAT
This sequence comes from Bacillota bacterium, assembly GCA_023409955.1. Taxonomy (GTDB): domain Bacteria; phylum Bacillota; class Clostridia; order Christensenellales; family Aristaeellaceae; genus JAEWAH01. Next base: position 1,345 of record JAEYQQ010000108.1, read on the forward strand.
TGCTTCTTATCTTCCTGTAGGCATCCTTTCTTCCCGGTTGGGCCGCAAGCGCATGATTCAGTATGGCATTGCTTTACTGGCCGCCTGCTTCTTATCTGGTGCTCTCTTTACTGCCTTTACACCTGCTTTGTATGTGATGTTCGCACTGGTTGGCTGTGCATGGGCATGCATCAATGTAAACAGTTATCCCATGGTGGTGGAAATAAGCCGAGGATCGAATGTTGGCAAATACACAGGTTATTATTACACATTCTCCATGGCCGCTCAAATAATAACTCCCATCCTTTCTGGTGCTTTGCTGGAATATGTGGGGTATTGGACACTGTTTCCATATGCAGCTGTTATGGTTGCTTTGTCCTTTATCACCATCAGTCTTTCCAAGCATGGTGATAACAAGCCGGAAAAACCCAAAAGCAAGCTGGAAGCCTTTGCAGGGGAGGATTAATCCATGATTATCGCCCTTACCATCATTGCATTTGCTGTATTGTATCTATTCCTGATTGCTCCTGGCCGCCGTGGTAAGGACATATCCTCCTTGCTTGGGCACCATTATGCTCACCGGGGTTTGTTTGATAATCAACATGGCATACCAGAAAATTCCCTTGCAGCTTTTCAAAAGGCAGTGGAAGCGGGATATGGCATTGAACTGGATGTGCAGCTTACTGCCGATGGGGAAGTCGCAGTGTTTCATGATAAGGATTTAAAGCGCATTTGTGGTAAGGACATATGCTTAGGCAGCTTGTCCTCCAAAGAGTTAAGTGAACACACCCTGCTGGATTCAAAAGAATCCATTCCACTTTTTTCCCAGGTGCTTGATTTGGTTGGCGGCCGCGTTCCATTGATTGTTGAAATCAAGCATTATGGTAGCGTTGAAAAGCTGGCATGCAAAGTAAATGATATGCTGTCCCAGTATAGCGGTCCTTATTGTGTGGAATCCTTTCATCCGCTGGCATTACGCTGGTTCAAAAAAAACGCACCGGCCATCATCCGTGGACAGCTGGCTTCCGGAGTGATTGGCAGGGATGCGTCGCTATATCAGCTGCTGCCGCTAAAGTATCTGCTGGTGAACGCACTGTCCAGGCCTGATTTCATCGCATACGACATCCGCAATCTCAAAAACATCAGCATCGTGGTGCTGAAGCGCTTGTTTAAACCCCTCTTTGTGGCATGGACGGTGCGTTCCGCTCAGCAGCAGGAAGAGGCAGCAAAGTTGTTTGAACTTCAAATCTTTGAGGGGTTCACCCCTGGTCATTGACAATTACAGGCAGATAAAGTATAATGCATTCGGCATATCAGTTGCTGCAGGCAAACTGTATATGAAAGCAGAAAGAATGCACCGCCACGCGAAAGCAACGGGATGGGTGCTTCTTCATTTTCTTCCACCGTTTAATGCTCCATTACGGCGGATCAGGAAAGGGGTAAAAGTATGTCTGAACAAAAAAAACATAGGGAAAATGAATTTACCCGTAAAGGTTATGAGGAATTAGAAAAAAAATTAGATTATTTGATCTCTGTTCGGCGCAACCAGATTGCTGAACAGATTGCTGTTGCCCGTGGCTTTGGTGATTTAAGTGAAAATGCCGAATACGATGAGGCGAAAAAAGAGCAGGCAGCGCTGGAAGCTCAGATCAGTGAGCTGGAAAATATCAAGCGCACCGCCATTATCATTGAAGATGACGAGATATCTACTGACCGGGTGGGCATTGGCACCATCGTCAAGGTAAAGGATATGGACAATGGTGATGAGGATGAGTATGCCATCGTAGGCGCTCGTGAAAGCGATCCTTATACCAATCGTATCTCCAGTGAAAGTCCTGTAGGTCAGGCACTGCTTGAGGCCAAAAAGGGTGAAACAGTCACAGCCATGACACCTATGGGTGCTATGCGTTTTCAAGTAATGGATATTCGCCGCCAGTAATTTCAGCACCCCAGAGGAGGGCATTCCCCCATGACGGATGATAGGATAACGGCCCAGGACAGCGGCCTTGACTTAAGCGAACAGGAACAGATCCGCCGGGAAAAGCTGCAGGCTATGCAGGCATCCGGCAAGAATCCTTATGATATAACCCGTTTTGACTTTACCCACACCAGCAAGGAGATCTTTGAAAATTTTGAAGCGTGGGAAAAAATGGAGTCTCCGCAAGCCGTGTCCATCGCAGGCCGTATGCTCAGCCGGCGTATTATGGGCAAGGCTTCTTTTGCACATTTGCTGGATACCTGGGGCGAGATCCAGATTTACGTCAAGCGTGACGATCTTGGTGAAGAGGCTTATGCTGAATTTAAGAATTATGACATTGGTGATATTCTGGGCGTAAAGGGCATTGCTTTCCGCACCCAAAAGGGAGAAATCTCTGTTCATGCTCAGGAAATTGTTCTTTTGAACAAAAGCCTGAAGGTTCTGCCGGAAAAGTTTCATGGACTCAAGGATACGGATCTTCGGTATCGCCAACGTTATGTAGACATGATTGTCAACAGTGAGGTGCGGGATGTTTTCCGTACCCGCTCCAAGATTTTGAGTGCTATCCGCGAGTTCCTGGACGGCCGCGGCTTCCTGGAAGTGGATACCCCGGTTCTTCATACCCTGGAAATGGGCGCGGCTTCCCGTACCTTCAAGACCCACCACAACACGCTGGATATTGATATGTTCCTGCGTATCGAGACGGAGCTTTATTTAAAGCGCCTGGTGGTAGGCGGCTTTGACAGGGTATATGAAGTGGGCCGTATTTTCCGCAACGAAGGAATGGATACCACCCACAACCCAGAGTTCACCTCTGTGGAAATGTACCAGGCTTACGCTGATTATCATGAAATCATGGTTCTGGTGGAAGAACTGTACGAGTTTGTTGCACTTAAGGCTTGCGGCACCACCCAGGTGCCTTATCAGGGCAATATCATTGATTTAAAAGCCCCCTGGCCTAGGATCACCATGGCCGAGGCGGTGAAGATCCACAGCGGCGAGGATTATTACACCTGGGCGGATGATACTGCGGCCAGGGACGTTTGCAAAAACCGAAACGTGTTTGTGGAAAAAACAGCCACGAAGGGTGACTGTCTTGCTGCACTGTTTGACGAGTTTGTGGAGGATAAGCTGATACAGCCCACCTTCATCATTGACTATCCTGTGTCCATCTCTCCTTTGGCTAAGCGCAAGAAGGACGAGCCGGACATGACAGAGCGGTTTGAGTTCTTCATTACCTGCCGCGAAATGGGCAATGCCTTTTCAGAGCTAAACGATCCCATTGATCAGCGCCGACGGTTTGAGGAGCAGGTGGCACTGCGTCGGACACAGGGGATCATGGCCCAAGTGGATGAGGATTTTGTCAATGCGCTGGAATATGGTCTGCCGCCTACCGGCGGCCTGGGTATCGGCTTGGACCGGTTGGTGATGCTGCTAACCGACAGCCCCTCTATTCGTGACGTTTTATTGTTCCCCACCATGAAGCCCAGGGATTGATCTGCCCGTATCCCAGAAAGGATCAGCCATGGCTATCAAAACGCCTCTTAGCCCTGCGAAAATCAAAAATCACTTTATCTATGGCTATTGGAAGTACCTTCTGTTGATCATTCTGGCGGTTTTCGGTTGGAATCTGATTTATCAGACCACTGAATACCGTCCGCCGCAAGAGAAGCGCATCGACCTTTATGTGGCCAGCAATACCGTAAACATCGAGGCTTTACAAGCCTGGATGGAGGAATCACGGCTTCAGGCATTTCCAGATATGGAACTCATTGATGCGTATACCGTGATGGCGGACAGCGAAGATCCCTATGCCCAGATGCAGCTTTCTACCTTCATCATGGCTGGGGAAGGTGATATCTACCTGCTGGATAAGGAACGCTTCAGAAACTTCGCCGCTCAGGGTGCCATGGTCCCATTGGAAAGCTATCTGGAAACCGGTGAGATTGACCCAAGCGGAATTGATCTGTCCAATGGCTATGTAACCATTACCGAAACCGGTGAGCGTCTTTTGCTGGGCATCCCTGCAGACAATCTGTACGGCCTTTTGACACGTTTCAACATTGATTGCCGCAATATGGTCCTTGGCATCATGGTGCGCAACGAAAATGAAGCGAATGTTGTAAAGTTTGTAGATTACCTTATCTATCATATGCAGGAACCGGCACCGGATTGGCTTACATCAAAAACCACGCAGCCCTGAAAATTCGGCACATTTTGTTTTGCACCTTTTCCCTTTGCCCGCATAGATATGAAAAAAGAAAGGGCACACAGTATATTTTTCCAGCTTTCGGGTGATACTTGAACTGGAAAATCAGTGGAAGGGGGAAAAACAATGCCGGGTCAAAAATGTATCCTTTGTGGAAAGGAATATCCAGCCGGCCTTCATGTGCTGGGATGCCTGATATGCTTTCCATGTGAGAAAAAACTGCTGATGCCGGGTGGTGCCCAGCGGTTGAACACTGTGCGAAGGCGCAGGCTGGGACAATGGATACGCGCCGCACAGCCGCAAAGCCCAACGCTACATACACTGCGACGCTTGTCCTGAGCATTGTCAGAGATAAATGAACGCATCCTTGCCAGGGTGCGTTTTTTTATTCGGCCTGGGAGGCATGGAGGGATATTTGCTTGCAAATGATAGGTATCCTATGTACAATAGCTGAGAAGGTGAAAATATGCGGCTTTATCGTCCCATGCATGAAATGCTTAGCAGCAATTTGGACAGGCTGCATTTGCATGTACCTGGCCATAAAGGTAAGGACCTGTTTGATAATGTGCCTGCGCAAACTTTTGATACAACAGAGCTTGGCATAACCGACGATCTGTATGCCCCCACAGGTGCAATTCAATTGGCGCAGGAGCAAATGGCCCTGTCGGCTGGCGCGGGTCATACGCTATTTTTAACCGGCGGCTCAACTGCTGGCATTCTTACCATGCTATTGTACAGCGCTAAGCCTGGTGATACGGTGATACTGCCGCGCAATGCCCATCAGTCTTGTATCAATGGCTGTGTGCTGGCTGATTTGCATCCGGCCTATGTACCTGTTGAAATGACTGAGGATGGCTATGCCTATGCACCTGAGGAAGCCTTTTTGAAGGTCATTGCGCACCATCCAAAAGCCGCAGCGGTTTTGGTAACCAGGCCGGATTATTATGGCGGTATGGTTCCGCTTGCAAAAATAACGAAGGCTGCGCATGACTTGGGTATGCGCCTTTTGATAGATGAAGCTCATGGTGCTCATTTAAATTGGATGACGGATATAGAAACAGCATCCTCTGCCGGGGCGGATCTGTGGGTGCAATCGGCCCATAAAACATTGCCTGCACTCACAGCTGGCGCATTTTTGCATCTTGGTAAAAACGAGGATGTTCTTCGTGCCCGGCGTATGCTTCGTATGGTGCAAACCTCAAGCCCGGCTTTTTACCTCATGAAATCCCTGGATGACGCTCGAGCCTGGATGGACACCCATGGAAAGCCTGCACTGGAAAAGCTGCAAGGGTGTCTTCATGCTTTCCGCTCCCTAATAACGGAGCTTGGTTATCAGGATGCCCATGCGCTTTGGTCCAATCAGCCGCTGACCTTTGATCCCACTCGGCTTGTGCTTTCGGCTCCACAGGGCGGTTATGCCCTTGCCGATGCACTGATGAGACTTGGGGTGGATGTGGAGATGGCGGATGAGAGGCGCATCGTCTGTATCATGGCGGTCATGGATGGGCGGCAAACGCTAGACCGTTTGGAAGCTGCCTTAAAAGCGGCAACGTATTTACCTGCAGTGGATACCTTTTTACCGGCAATCCCCCTGTCTTTGCCGGTGCAAAAGCTGTCCTTGCGGCAGGCTGCGCTTGGGGATACGCAATGGGTTGCCCTTGAGAAATCTGCGGGCCGTATCCTGGCATCCAGTATAGGCCTATACCCGCCAGGGGTCCCATTGGCTGCTCCGGGGGAAGAAATGACGGGCGAAATCGCAGCAATCCTCCTGTCTGCACCTGAGAAAAACAGGTTTGGCATTCATAATGGAAACCTGCTATGTGTGAAAGAGTAAGGAACATCGGAGGCTTCAATATATGGAAAAACCTGTATACGACGCCGTCTTATTTGATCTAGACGGCACCCTTACCCGCTCCGAGGAGGGAATTACCGGCTGCGCCAGGTATGCATTGGAAAAAATGGGCCTCTCCATCCCCCCTGATGAAGATCTGCGCCGATTTATTGGTCCACCTTTATATGCTACCTTTCGTGAATACTATGGCTTTAGCGATGCACAGAGCCAGCAGGCAGTTTCATATTACCGCGAACGATATGCTGTTCAAGGCTTGTACGAAAATGCAGTCTATCCAGGCATTCGTTCTATTCTCAATCGCTTGAGAAAGGCCGGGGTATGGCTTGGCGTGTCAACCGGCAAGCCGCAAGGGCCCACCGAGCGGATTTTAGAGCACTTCGGTCTTTCTAAGTTTTTTGATGCCGTGGCTGGAACAAAAGAAAATGATACCGATGCCGACAAGGAGCAGCTGATTCGTCAAGCGTTGCCCAAGAAGTTTGAACGGGCTGTGATGGTAGGCGACCGGCGGTTCGATGTGGAAGGTGCAAAGGCTGTGGGCATTCATAGTATCGGCGTTGTCTATGGCTATGGCAGTCGCGATGAGCTTCAGGCTGCTGGTGCAGATTATGTAGTCGATACCGTGAATGAGCTTGGTGATCTCCTATGTGTCGATTTGCCTGAAGCACGAGGTTTTTTCTTGTCTGTGGAGGGACTGGATGGTAGTGGGAAAACCACTCAGGTGGATATTTTGGAAAAGAACTTGCTTCGCTGGGGATTTGATGTGAAACGTACCAGGGAGCCGGGCGGTTGTCCTATATCAGAAAAAATCCGCCAACTTGTTCTAGATATTGACAACCTTGGCATGTCAGCTACCTGTGAAGCACTATTGTATGCAGCTGCCCGTGCGCAGCATGTATATGAAATTATCCGTCCATCTGTCAGGCATGGTAAACTGGTTTTGTGCGATCGCTTCGTAGACTCTAGTATTGTTTACCAGGGGGCTGGACGACAATTAGGGGTGGAACTGGTGTCCCAAATCAATGCACCTGCTGTTGATGGCTTTTTACCTGACTGTACCGTTTATTTGGATGTGGATCATCTGACAGCTTTAAAACGCAGAGGTGATGCTTCACAGCTTGACCGCATTGAAATTGAAGAATCTGCTTTTCATGAAAGGGTTTCAGTTGCTTATAAGAGACTTATGAAAGAGAATAATGATCGGTTTGTATCCGTTGACGCCTCGCTGTCTCCTGAGGAAATCAGTGCGGCGGCGTTTGAGGCTGTTCTCGGCCGCTTATATGCTATGGAGGATATGGAATGACTCGTATTGTTGTGGGTATGTCGGGAGGGGTTGACTCTTCCGTATCAGCCCTACTTTTAAAGCAGCAGGGGTATGACGTAGTCGGTGTGTTCATGAAAAATTGGGAAGAGCAGGACGAGAACGGTGTCTGTACTGCAGAAGAAGATTGGCGTGATGTGCAGGAGGTTTGCACTCAAATTGGTATACCTTATTACTCCGTGAACTTTGCAGCAGAATACAAGGATCGTGTATTCTCATATTTTCTTGATGAATATCGTGCCGGACGAACGCCAAATCCAGACGTGCTTTGCAATAAGGAAATAAAGTTTAAAGCATTTTTGGATTTTGCGCTACAACTGGGTGCTGATAAGATTGCTACAGGGCATTTTGTGAACAGTAGAAATACAGATGGAGGATGTCAACTCTTACGCGGGGTAGACAGCAATAAGGATCAGAGTTATTTTCTCTACATGTTAGGGCAGTGTCAGCTGACCAAGGCGGTTTTTCCAGTAGGAGGTCTGACCAAACAGCAGGTAAGACAGATAGCAAAGGATGCTAATCTTCCTGTCTTTGGAAAGAAAGATTCTACAGGTATCTGCTTTATTGGTGAGCGTGATTTTAAGGCATTCTTGCAAACTTTCCTCCCTGCTAAACCTGGAGCAATGTGTACACTGTCTGGTGAAATAGTAGGGCAGCACGACGGGCTGATGTATTATACTCTTGGACAACGTCGTGGTCTTGGGATTGGCGGACGAGGCGATGGGCGCAGTTGGTTTGTTATAGGCAAGGATTTGATGCAGAATATTCTTCTTGTGGCCCAGGGAGAGGACCATCCGATGCTGTATGCAACTAAGGCGGTGGCTGTACAACCCACATGGATCAGCGGGTTTGCTCCTGCGGCAGAGGGTATACCTTTTAAATGTACAGCAAAGTTCCGCTACAGGCAGCCGGACCAAGATGTTACGGCTATTGCAAATGATGGAGCATTGATGATTATTGCACATGAGCCACAGCGGGCCATAACGCCGGGACAAAGCGTTGTGTTATATCAGGGTGAAAATTGTTTGGGCGGTGCAATTATTGATAAAGTATTGGATAGTGGAATTATGTCCGCAAATATCCGGTAAAATTACGTGTGATTGTTGTTGTGATGCGTCGAAACACGATGGAATAATGAACGAAAATGCAGAAAATGAATGAATTGTTCGGGAAACGAATAGTTTTTAAAAAGTTGCATAAATTTTTGATTTTAGGTGTTGACAAAGTATAGCTACCGTGATATTATAGTCAAGCTCCTTCAAACGAGCGCCGGACCTTGAAAACGATACAGAGTCGAAAGACAAAGAAAAGAAGCGAAACAATCGACAGTTGATTCTGAGAATGAGTTTTCACTTTGTCAA
>JAEYQQ010000013.1 GCA_023409955.1 Bacillota bacterium
TGTTACTGGTGACCATGCTTGCACCGTTTGCATTGGATAGGGTAACGGCAAAGCGCTCATCCCCTTCGTACACGCTGTCTCCCAGCAGCGGGATGGTAACGCTGCCGGTGGTGCTGCCCCCATATATGGTGATGGTGCCGGAGGTGGCGGTATAGTCGCTGCCTGCTCTGGCGGTGATGTCGCTGGTCATATAATCCACAGTTACCGGGTTCTGGCTTAGCCCGGAAATGCAAACAGTCAGCACAACCCCTGCCGCATCCTCCGCTTCAGAAATGGCGGTGTTTGCCGTGATGGCTGGCATGGTCTCATCATCTTCCAGGGTGACATAAGCCGCTGCCGTGCCAAGGTCAGCTACCGTAGGCGAGGATAAGGTAACGGCAAATTTTTCTTCCCCTTCATACACACTATCATCTGAAAGGGGGATGGTAATCTGCCCCTGGGTGCTCCCTGCCGGTATGCTAAGCGTTCCAGAAGCCGCTGTATAATCGGCCCCGGCTACGGCTGTACCGTTTGAGGTGACGTACTGGACAGTAACCGTGCTTTGACTTTTGCCGGATAGACTGACGGAAAGGACGGCGCTGCCTGCGCTTTCCAAAACGGTTGCCCCGCTTATTCCGATGATGGGCTTGGCCTCATTGTCAGCAATCGTTATTGCTGCGCTGGCTGTACCCAGCGCCGCCACCGTGGGGGATGACAATGTTATGGTGAAGGCTTCACTGCCTTCGTATATGTCATCATCAAGGAGGGGCACTTGTATATTGGCGCTTTTGCTGCCGGCGGGTATGGTCAGCGTTCCGGACGCAGCAACGTAATCACTTCCGGATACGGCCGTCCCATTGGCTGTAGCATACTGCACCGTCACATCCTCCGATATCGCCCTTGACAGCGTTACCGGGACCACGGCCATGTCGTTCTCCTCATTGACTTTAACATCAGAAGAATCAAAGCCAACGATGGCTTGTGGGTCATCACTGATGATGGTCACGGTGCAGGTGGCGATGGAGATCGGTGCATCGATGGGGCTGGAAAGTGTAACGGTAAAGGTCTTGTTGGGCTCATAATCGGAATCATCAATTATCCCGATGGAAATATATGCAGTCGTTTGGTTGCCGTTGACAAATATTGAACCGGAAGTTATACCGTTATAATCTGTTCCGCTGACAGCTGTGCCATCGCTGGTGGCGTAATGAATGGTTGTGGAATAATCAAAATTGGAGATGTTCACCTTCAGCGTAACAGCTCCATTTTCCTCATTGACTGTCACTTTATCAGATGCAAAGCCAATGGTGGGGCCATAGCTGACAGTTACGCCGCTCCAGCCTGTGTACGGCGGTATGGAGGCATTGCTGCTGTTGGTGTCTGAAGAAGTGTAGTACACGTTGTACTGATTCTTCATGTTCCACATGCCGCCTTCATAATAAATGTTGGATCCGCCGTCTGCAGACAGGTAATAGGCCTTGCCATTATAAGTGGTACCGGTATCATTATAGTTTTGATTCAATGCGCCAGGCGTTCCCCCGGAGACCCTTAGTGCAGGCCCCAAAGCCTTGGCCACGTTTACAGGCCAGATCAGCAGGACGGCAGCAAACACAGCTGCCATCACCAAAAGCAATACTCTTCTCTTTTGCATCATAGTCCTCCAAAAATCTTCGTCTATTCATGTCATGTTACGCAGATTTATACGCCAAGTATAGCACACCAATCCTGTCACAACAAGAATTGTTTGGCATTTTTTGTTTGTTCATTTCTTTAGGTATGTGCACCTTTTTTTGCTGATCCATAACAATTGCACACAGATTTTTGTCTGTTTTCTTTTTAACATGCTCAAAAAGGGGAGCGAACGCACGTTCTTATTTTGTATAATAAATGGGAGATACATACAATGCAGGCTATGGCAGCCAGCAGCAAAGTTTGGAGGAATACAATGGCGATAACAAAGGGTACCTATGAAGATTGGCAGCGGGATTTTTTGAACACTTCTCGCCATCAGCAAGATGTATGGCGCTCCCAAACGCCCTATGCCTACGAGGCAGGTTATGCAGGCGGAGCAGCAAAGGCAAATGCAAGGCCTGCTGCCTTTACGCCTGCAAGCAGTGAGGAATCGTATGCGCTGCTTCAGCAGCTGGAGGACAGCAAGCAGGCACTGATGGAACTGGAGCAGGAACGCCGCCGCAAGGTTGCCGCACAAAATGCCAATGCAGGCATAAGCACCGGCCTCGCTTCCAGCTTTTATATGAATCCGCCCTATGGCAGTTCCAGAAACGATCCGCTGAATTACATCGACCCATCTGCCTGGTCAAACACTGGTAACGCTATAGCCCATAGCACCATCCGCATTCCCGACATGTATTCAGGCATGAAAACCCTGCCCTATCTCCCCGGCCTCGGAGCGGATGGCAAGAAATTTCAATTCATGCCCTATGAGCCACGTCGCCAGTTACTCAGCCCCGACAGCCAATTTACCCCAACAAACAGCAGCCAGCCTGATACGCAAACCGATGCCGCAAGACATGCCGTGCCTATGAGCAGCACCGACGGCGGGCAGACCTCCCGCCTTCCAAATCAGGCATCAAGCATAAACACCACCGGCCAAGGCTCCGGGTCCATGTTTGCAAAGCTTGATCAAATGGGTGGGCGTGCTCTGGCTTCAGGGACAGCAGCTACGGATGTGGGGTATACAAATGGCCAGATAACGGCAAATGACAACAGTAACAGCTATACCATATATGATGATATGGCCTTGCTTCATTTGCAGGTAGATGAGCGCAAACGTGAGCTAAGAGAGCAAATAGCCAATGCCACAACATCCAAGGAGCTAGAAAACATAGCTTTCATGCTGACCTACAACATCGACCCATATGATGGGATGGAAATACCAGATTCCTTGGAAGGTACGCTGCCCCTGTCTCCCCGGTGGCTGGCTGAGTTGGTCTTAGAGGCAGAGGAAAAGGCCAATGCCATCGCCAATGCAACATCCGCCAAATATGAAAACCCCTTAACTACCATGGACAATGCACTCACTGGTGATATAGAACTTATCTGGTCGGAGAAAGGGATACAATACCTGATCCAAACCGGCATGTATGATGATTACTTTTCCAGCAAGGCCGAGGAGTTTCCGGAGTATAAAAACTACCAGGAAGCCAGTGAATCAATGGACTTTGCGTATAACATGCTGTTCACGGCTTGGCACCATCGTGAAAATGTTGATGAGGAGGATTGGCCCCAGTGGATCAAGGATATGGTCAGCCAGGATGAAGCAATTAACTGGATGTACACCTTCAGCAAGCAGGACCTGCTTGCCCAGCGCAAAGCAATGCAATACGGCCACGATACGCCTACGTCAGAGACGATCCGGTCGGATCATCAAAAATGGATTGATTCCATTTATGCGCAATATGGCGTAACTGACATCTCCTCCCTTCCAGTATCCCTTCAGGCTGCCATTAAGGCTCGACAAAGTTCTGTTATCAGCACCTTGCAAAGCGAGGTTGACCGCTGGCAAACAGCACATGACACATTGCAGTCGGATTATAATGATGTACACCGATTTGGCACAGACAGCCAGAAAGATGAATGGAAGTTCCGCAACAACATGACAAATTACAGGCTTGCAGTTGCCAATGCCGCACTTCTTTCCTTTCATCCAGACTTTGAAAGCAATGTTCTTTCCGGTCGAGAGAACCCCTTTAACTTAGTTGTACCCAACAAATTTACTAGAGCACTTAAAGTGTCTTATAACAATCCGGATCCAAAATCCATTTACTCCCTAGCCCATGCCATGACCGAGCATGAGAAAGATGTTTACAGCTATTATCTAGCCAAAGAGGGCAAGGATGCAGCTGAGAAATACTTTGAGGGCATCCGGGATTCTGTGGAACACCGTGCGGCTGCCTTTCAAAAGGCGGAGGATGAGAAAAAGAACCCCACCTGGGGGCTGATTGAGAGTATTCCTGGTATGCCTATCGCCAGAATGGAAGCCCTTTTGGTTGCCGGCATTGGTGTTCTTACAGGTGATGACATTACGGAGGATGACCCCCGCTTTGGTAACCTGCGGCGCTTTGAGCAATATCGTGATAACTTTCGGGAAGCCATTACAAAAGATTGTACGCCGGAGCAAGCACAAATCATCAACAGTCTATTGGATGCTGGCTTGAGTTTGACAGATATGGCTGCTGCACTGGTTCTTGGCGGTGGTGTACAGGGTATGACGGTGATTATGGCAGCCGGAGCCGGCGGTTCTACCGTATACGAAACATTGGAAAGAGGGGGCGATATACGCGACGCCTTTACAAGAGGCATTGCGATAACAGCGGTATCCTATATAACCGGTAAACTGGGCACAGGAGAGCGCCTGTCCAGCATCTTCATGAACCCTGAAAAAATCGGATCCGCCTGGGGCGCCTTTGTTAAAGGCTTTGTAGCCGATGGGTTAGAAGAGCTGCCCGGTTGGATTACCGATACATTGACAGACGAATTGGTTATGGGCGTTCAAAGCAACTATAACCTTTCGGTACGTGCGTATTTTGATCAGGGCATATCTTTGGAGGAAGCCGAAGCCATGGCCGCGCAGGATGCCGCTGCAGGTTTGCTTATGCAAATGTTGTCATCCTCCTTCTCCGGCGGGATTGGTTCTTCTGTTGCCTACATGGCTGGTTCAGCCAAGGTTAAAGGACGGACAAAGGAATTACAGAGTAGCTCACCGGATATGGATGCATCAGCTGCCAAGTACATTGCCACCACAGAAGTAGGGAATAACACCAAATCAGGCGGAAGCAGCTCATGGCTACGAGATATGTACGCCTGGGCATTGCCAAAAACAGCAAATGCAGAAGGCGCTACAAGGGCGGACAGGCTGTATGAAAACGGAGCTGTTGATACAAGGGCTCCAAGCATACAATCCGCAACCCAAATCTCCGAAACCCATGCGGGAACCACAGCACATACCGCCATGACCCTAGAGCCTGATGGGAACTCGATACCTTCCTTCAACGACAGCACAAACACCCAACAAAACATTCATACGGCAGACCAAGCCACACCATCGCCAGGAACAACCCCGGCCGGAACCCAGGGAGATGGCGCAGGAATTTACAGCAATATAGCGAATCCCTCTAGTACGCAGGATGTGTCCACGGCATACGACAGCGATACCAGCCAAAATGGCCCATGGCAAAATAGTGGGATGGACCCCGACACAACCCAAGGCAGTATAATCGCTTACGATGCCTATGAACAGGGCAATACGAATAGCATGCCCCCATCAGACTACGGCTACTACCTGGGGCCAGATGGTCAACTCTACCCCTACACCGGTAGCGATGGAATCGATGCCATCAACCAGATGAACATCGCCCAAGGCCTGCCGCCGTACCAGCTGGAAGTGCCAGACCCCTCCATCGCTGCCGATGCCCTTGCCCAGCTGGGCATGACCACCTGGGATGGTGCGAGTCGTACCAATGGTACATATGGAGTTATCGGTCCCGATGGCACTCTTGATACCCACGGCACAAGAATTCCCCACATAGCCCCAGAGCCCCTTGTATTTGACAGCCGAATTGGTATAATGGAAAGGACTGGCATAGACGAGTATGGATTAGTAAGCCAATAACAATAGCACACAGACAACAAATCATTCGGAAAGCAAAAGAGAGAGTCTTGCCCATAATCGTGCACAAGAGTATGAGAGACAATGCTATATCGAATTCAGTCGACGATACAAAAATGCGCAAGAACAAATTACAACTATAAAGCGGCATCAAAACCCGTGTAGATGCAATCGGATTAGACGCTAATGGGAATGTTGTAATATATGAGTTCAAATCCTCTTCGACAGCACCACTTACACCAAATCAGAAAAATGCATTTCCCGAAATA
>JAEYQQ010000128.1 GCA_023409955.1 Bacillota bacterium
TGTGGGCGGTATTTATTCCTGTTCTCTGGCAGTATGTAGGATATCACATGCTGCTTATGTACGGTGCGTTGCGTTCAATATCGACAGATATTATCGAGGCGGCCAACGTTGATGGAGCTACCGGAGCGCGACTTGCGTTCCGCATTCAGATCCCGACGATCATGCCGATGCTGAAGGTATGTCTGTCCTTCTCGTTGATTGGTTCCTTTAAGCTGTTTGATACGCCATGGATCCTTCTTGAAAGGTCCAACCAATCTCTTCCTGCGCTTTCTATGTACATTGAAATGTTCCAGAATCACAAATACAGCTATGCCAGTGCTCAGGCAATGTTTATTGTTGTAGAATGTCTGTTATTTACAGTTCTGTTGAATATTCTATTCCGTGACAAGGAAAGAAAATTCAGTCTACTCAGAAAGGAGCTGGCCTAATTATGAAACGAAAGAATACGGTCAGCAAAGTTTTGAGTCAAATTTTCCTTGCAGTATGGGTAGTACTGTGCCTCTTTCCGATTTACTGGATGCTTGTTTCCTCTCTGAAAGACAACAAGGAAATATTGACCGGAATCGGTCTCCCCACACAGTGGCTTTTCAAGAATTATGCAAGCGCCTGGGGTAAAGGGGATAGAATAAGCCTCTATCTACTTAACAGTGTGATTGATACGACTTCGACACTTGTGATCACAAGCCTTTTAGGCTTTATGAGTGCATACGGACTTCTCCGCATGAGATGGAAAGGACAGAAAGTGGTATTCACTTATATTCTGACCGGTATGATGATTCCCATGCATGCAGCTCTGTATCCGCTCACCGTTACTCTTATGCCGCTGAGCAAAACGCATCTTTCGCTGATCATTCCTTATGCCGCTTTCAATATACCAATTACGGTACTGATTTTGAGTGGGTTTATTACCAGCATCCCATATGAACTGGAGGAAGCTGCTTGCATTGATGGAGCTGGTATTTACCGCTCAGCCTTTACCATTATTCTACCGATCATGGTACCGGCTATTGCTACTTCCGCAATCTTTGTTTTTTTGCAAGTGTGGAATGAATTGCTGCTGGCCTCCGTGTTTGCGTCCGGTGACCTGCTTACGCTTACCATGGGCATCAAGCAGATGAGCGGACAGTATCAGACAGATTACGGCGGAATGTGTGCCGCTCTTGTAATTGCCACCCTGCCTTCGGTACTACTTTATTGTTGTCTTAGCAAGCAGGTGCAGAAGAGCTTGATTGTAGGGGCTGTAAAAGGATAAAAGAACGCAAAGCAGAATTGAACGGTATTCCGTTTAGCAGTCGGAATACCGTCTTTTTCCCTATTGACTCTCCCATGGTGGTATACTCTATACGAACCATGAGCTCAAAAGCAATATAAAGCATGGCTGGCATGGAGCGAAAAGGCATATGAGAGGGACAACTTTCATTTTTCCCAACCACCATTTAATTTTTTCGCACGTTTTGATTTTACCTGTGTCGGCGGATACATTCCCGATGAACCACAACAAGAATTTCAAGGGCAACGCACTTCGTTCCCACCAAAAGAGTCACTGGTTCTGTATGGGGTCTCTCTTTTTCCATAGCACTTAACTCAACTTGAAACATGGAACGGATTCAACCCCGTCAACAGACGTTCAGAAGATTCCAAAGTATATAATTAAGGAAAGCACAAAGCTGGAAAAAGGATTTAATTTGACGGCGATTTCATGACCATGGTATACTAAGCGTGGCCTTTTACGGTTGAATGATGGTGTCATTGTTTAAGTTCCATATAGACTACCATATAAACTCAAATCGTAAGGTTCGAGTTTTTAATTTTAAGGATGATATCCATGTCTAGCTTCCAATGGTATCTCTTGGCAGTAAATGTTGTGGCATTTATTCTCTATACCATAGATTTTCAGATCTATAAGCATGGTGGTGTTGGGGTAAAGCCTAAGGTCATAATGAGTATTGTAACAATATTTGGTGGGGCACCAGGAACGCTTATCGCACACCTCCTTTGGGATAGAAATCTCAACAAGAAAAATGTTATGACGCGTATCTATACGTTATTTTGGTTAATTGTTCAAGTCATCGTTTGTCTTGCACTATTTGGGCCACGCAGCAAGGAAATTCAACAGTGGTGTGTTCGCTTTTATAATAATCATAAGGTACTTTGCATCTACTGGCTTGTTATCAATATGGCTACATTTTTAATCTTTGCCATTGATAAAGCCAAAGCAATTATGGGACAATGGAGAATACGTGAGGCTCTTCTGCTGGGATTGTCCCTGATCGGCGGCGCATTAGGTGGATGGTTAGCTATGGATCTTTGCAAACACAAGGTTCAGACTGAATATTTTATGGCAGGTCTTCCCCTGATGATGGCCGCTCATGCTCTAATTCTGCTTTATGCTGCAATAGGAATGGTTTAATTAACAGACAAATTGCGGAGGAAAAAAACGTAAATGCAGGAGCATGCCAGCGACGAATGTGTCCACTTTCCATGCTACCAATCTACAGTTACCCTGCGATCACTGGGTCTGTAGATCATGTGCTAGTAACAATCCCCCACTTCCCAAAGAAAGGCGGTAATCCCATGGCCAAGTTTATTCCCTATGAAAAGCTGTCCAAGAAGACGCAACGCGAACTCAACTTACAAAAACGTGAAACATGGAACGGATTTAACCCCGTCACCCGACGTCCAGAAGATTCTAAAGTATATAATCGAAGGAAAGCGCAACGTTGGAAAAAGAATTTCGGCGATGTGCTTTTATTTTGTGCATAACATAAAAATCATCCGACATTTACCTGACATGATTAGATGGTTATAGATAGAAGCATTGCGCAGTCTGTGCGATATTATCTTAGTATAATGAAATCACTCGATAGCGGAGGTATTCAAAATGCATATAGCACACATCGCCATGTACGTTTCTAACTTGGAGGCGGCAAAAACCTTCTTCGAAACTTACTTTGGGGCAATTTCCAATAATGGCTATCATAATCAGAAAACAGATTTCAAGTCCTACTTTCTATCTTTTGACGGGCATATTTGCATAGAAATAATGAACCGACCTGGTATGGTGGATGATCCCAAAGCCACATACCGCACTGGCTATAGCCATATTGCATTTAACGTTGGAAGCAGAGAAAAAGTAAATGAGCTCACCGAGCGCCTGCGTACAGACGGTTATATCGTGACCAGCGAGCCAAGAACCACAGGTGATGGATATTATGAAAGCTGTATTCTGGACGCTGAAGGCAATATCATAGAGATTACAGCATGAGGCGAGAACCTCAGGCGCATTGCGTATTGAACCGCTGCTGTTGATACGCCTGCTTTGCTATAAGGATGGCCAGACTCTATTCAGCAGTTAACAAAGCTTGCGATATATTTCCATCTTACTAATATGCCATTACTGCATCAATAAAGCCGCCTCTCAAATCCATAGTAATGCTGAGGTAAGCATTTTTATTGTGATTGCTGATGTGTAGATTTCATGCTATAATTTTGGGTGGGATTGTGTAAAATGTCGAATCATACGATTTTCATACATGATTTATACTTTATATGTTCGCAATTACCAGGAGGAAACATCGTGAAAATTTCTAAAAAGGACGCGCTGACATGGTTTGAATTCTTTTCATCCTTACCAGAGGATGAGGAGATCATGACCCGTCAGCAAGAAATTATTTATGCAACCTTTGCGCAAATTGAAGCAGCAATCGATTATCGAAATGATGCGTTGATGGCTGAAATAAATCAGTTGAAAACCTTGGAGAATAGAACGTATTATGTTGGAAATGATAGCAGATTTCCAAACGGCTGCCGTTCTTGCTTGCTGGGAACCGGCCTGAGTGCAGTCAGGAAAACAAACAAATGCAACCTGGAATGCAAGTTCTGCTACAATTATGGTGAGCTGGATTGCATTCCTCCCGTCGGAGAAGGCCTTTGGGAAATCGGCGGTACAAAATACTACGAGAAGGATATTGATTTGCTGCTTTCCATACAGCAAAAACCTACCGGTATTTCCTATGTCTATTTGGAACCCTTTATGGAAATCGAAAAGTATTATTCATTGATCAAAAAATTCCATAGAGCAAATATACATCAGCATTTATACACCAACGGTACGTTGGCTACTGAAGATACATTAAAGGCTTTAGGTGAAGCAGGACTGAACGAGTTGCGCTTCAACCTGGGTGCATCCAATTGTTCGGATAAAGTGATCAGCAACATCAAAATAGCCAAAAAGTATATTGAACATGTGGGCATTGAAACACCAATGACCCCTGAGTTCTTTCGCGCATTTTTCAAGAAAAAGGAAGTAATCCTGGATACAAAGCTTGATTTTATCAATTGCGCAGAGCTGCACTTAAATGAAAACAATATCGGCAACTACGAAGGAGAAAACTTGTACATATCCAGGCTTGGATATATTTCTCCGATCTGGAGCAGGGAACTGACGCTGAAATTAATGCGTACTGCCGCTGCTGAAAACTGGGACCTTGTTGTTCACGATTGCTCAAACCATACCAAATTCGCCAGAGGCTTGAACCTGCGCAGCAAAGAGGGCAAGTGGTTTGGCTCCAATGATTACGCATGTGAGTTTTCCAGAATACCTTACGAAGCTTTTTTGCCGATACTCCGCGATAACAGTTTTACTTTTTTGAGTGAGGAAGAACTGCCTGACGGCTACAAACCGGGTCAAATCGTTTTTTGATGTATGGTAGCTATAAATCACGTGATCTATATAGAAAAGAGGATGCAAGTTGCATTACACACCCCAGGAAATCGCTAGTAATTACCAAGGCATTGCACACCACAAAGCAGAAATGCCCATAAAAATTCTGCTTTTTCGGGCTGTGTTGGCCGGTGCGATGATCGCACTGGCTGCCTATGGCGCCAACAGCGTATATGCACTCATAGAAAATCAAAGCGCAGCAAAGTTGATTGCTGCATTGCTGTTCCCGGCCGGCTTGGCCATGATCTTGCTATGCGGCGGTGAGCTGTTCACCAGTTCTACCCTTATGCTGCTGTCACTGGGGAAGGATGGTGTTTCATTCCGAGCTGTACTTCGTTGCTGGTTCGTCATCTTTCTGGGCAACTATCTGGGTGCGGCAATCATTGCATTCCTTACGGTGGCAGCACGAAACACGGATGCATCTTTTATTCAGGCAACGTTGCATACAGCTGAGTTAAAATATACAATACCTTGGTCAAGTGCCCTTTTCAGAGGTATTCTTTGCAATTTCTTGGTGTGCACAGCTGTGTGGATGAGCTACGGAGCAAAAGATATCCCAGGAAAAATCCTTGGCTTATACTTCCCCATCGTGCTTTTTGTCCTTACCGGCACAGAGCACAGCATCACGAACATGTATTATTTTACTGCTGCTTTTACAGCCGGTTCAGTAGATGGTCTTACTTTTATGGGCTTTTTAACGCACCATTTATTTCCGGTAACTCTTGGCAACCTTATTGGCGGTGGCGTATTGTTTGGCGGTTTGATATGGCTCTCATTTTTTGTTGGAGACAATAATAAAAATCATTCATAAATTGGTAAGCATCAAAGCAGTAAACATTTGAAACGAATCCAAAATGGTTGTATTTGGATTCGTTTTTTGCTATGATACCTCAAACCCCATCCATATTCTGGTCATCTAATGTATCAGGAGGTGATCCTTATGCTTATGCAAAACAGTCAAACCATAAAAGATGCTAAGCAGCCATCAATGCAATAAGCGAAAAGGAGCACTGGCCTATGAGCAGCAATGGAGCTTATACAATCGATCCGGGTGTTTTGGCATACTATAATTCCGGCGCAGAAAAAAACCGTCTGCACACTGACCTGGGCTTGATAGAGTTTGCTCGAACATGTGAAATCCTTCTTGAAATGCTTCCGCCCCAGCCTGCAGTGATCTACGACATCGGTGGAGGCTATGGAGAATATGCGTGGTGGCTGGCAAGCAAGGGGTATACCGTTCATCTTTATGATCTGTCAGAGAAGAATATCGAGATGTCCAAACAGCTTGCAGCAGTGGCAGACGCCAGGCATATTCCGCAGGAAGATGCTAGTGCAGATGCCATCTTGCTGTTTGGCCCTCTCTATCACATCATCAATCATAAGCAGAGACAGCTAGCACTTTCAGAATGTATGCGACTACTAAAGCCCGGCGGCCTTCTTTTTTCTGCCGCGATCACCCGGTATGCCACAACCCTGTGGGCTGTAACTACGTATGGCGAGAAAAATGATCTGCTGGGAGATGCAGATTTTCTTGAGATGATAGTACGTGAACTGACAGACGGACAGCACATCAAAAAGCCTGATACAGCCTATACCGGCATGGGCAGGTCTTTTTTTCACCTGCCCAATGAGCTGAATAAAGAGATCATGGAAGCAGGCTTTGCAAATGTTGATGTTCGCGGCGTAATAGGCCCGGCCTGGTTAATACCCAACCTGACAGAGCAATGGAAGGATGCAAAAAGGCGGGAGCACATACTTAATATTGTGAGAATGTTGGAAAAAGAAGAACCCATTATGGGCTTAAGTACACACCTGCTAGCTGTCGCAAGAAAACCATCTGTCTATTAATTTGGCATGATCATATGTGTAAGCTGTATTCTTATGCTACTTTCGCCAAAATGTATTGCAGAATGCTTTATCCATTATGTTAAACTCAATGATTTTTTCAAGAAGAGAAAAATCAATGGGTTGATTCCAACGGATGCGTATCAGCTCCTTGGTCTGGTCATAACCCGCCTTGATGATATCATCAGAAAAGTGCATCATTCCTGCTCTTTCAGGTGCCACAGACATATGATTCTTGGCAACACTAAAGGCAATGATAAACGTTTCATGATCAGTAAACATGGGTTGATTCCAGGCAATCTTGGGAACCAAGTTCGGAAACCGGCGAAGGATCCAGTCAAACAGCTCATCTAGTCTTTTGCGTTGCAGCGGATCCTTGATACTTGCCAGATAATCAGATAAGATGTCCATTTTTTTCACCTCTTTGCAAATATGATGGACATCAAAAAGAGACTTGAATCTCCGATGGCCCATTGGGTTCTCCAATGCATACCGAGTCGGATGTATTCAAGCCTCTTTAATTTGATAAGGTCAATTCAAGAAATCAGTTGCCCTATCCTTTTCTGTTACCACCTTGTAGGTTCCATCACCAGGTGTGGAAACGCTTATGCTTCCATCAAAATAGGTGATATATGTCTCCGTACCAGCTTTTCTGTATTTCTGATAAATTCCAAGGTCGGACAGACCATGGCTCATCATGACTGCGATTTTCGGGGAGATGGCATCCCTATAGGGTTTAGCAGAGGATGTTGCCGCACCATGATGCCCTACTTTAAACACATCACTTTTCAAGCGTTGGCCGTATTTTTCAACAATCGACCTTTCGATGGTAGTGTATAAATCCCCGCCAAAGAGCATGCTGGAATCCTGATAGGCAAAACGGATCAAAAGCGACAGATCATTGACAAACTGGGTGCTGTTTTCGGGATAACCTTCATAATAGGTGATCTCATCGGTAGGATGAAACACCTCTGCCGTTACATGTTCCCCAAAAGAAAAGGTATCTCCTTCCGCAAGAAAGAAATGTGGAATACCCTGCTTTTGAATTTCTGCTTCATACGCTGCCACATGGGAAGTGGGGTACGCTACGTGACTTGTGTATACCGCTTCCACCGTAAATTCCTGCATGAGCCTGGCAAAGCTCCCGATATGGTCCACATGTGGATGGGATGCTACCAGATAATCAATACGATTGATACCCAGCGCTTTCAATGCATCCACTACTTGTCCGGCGCACTCAGGTTCACCGGCATCCAGCACCATAACCTTACCATCGGGGGATATCAAAATGGTAGCATCCCCCGATTTCTCCCCATCCGGAGAAAGCAATGACAGAAACCTGGCTGTGAGCATACCCGCATCTTGCGAGGTGTCAAATACCTCGTCATACCTAGTTTCTGCAATGCCGACACTTACTGTCAGCAAACACATGAAAGCAACTAGAATCGCTGATAACAAGCGCCTCATTTCATCGCCGCCTTGCTCATGCCTGTCATAATATATTTTTGCATGATCAAAAACAATACCACAATAGGAAGAATCGCAAGTACTGCGCCGGCCATAATTTCGTTATAGTTGGCTGTAACGATGCCAGCGAATGTACGCCGCAGGAATACAATACCTACTGCCAAGGTGCGGCGCGCTTCCAAAGGCGCTACCATTCTTGGCCAGAAATAGTTGTTCCAGCCGTTGATGAAGGTGATGATACTAATGGTGATAAGAGTCGGTGCACACATGGGCATAAGTACATGGAAAACGGAACGAATTCTGCCCATGCCATCCACACGACCTGCTTCAAGATAGCTGTCATCCACAGTCATAAAGGTCTGTCTGAGCATGAATATGAAGTATGCGGAGACCAGGTTCGGCACCACAATACCTGCAAAGGTGTTCAACCAACCCAAACGGGCGACCATGACATAGATGGGAACAAAGGTAACTTGGATGGGCACCATCAACGCACCCAACACCAGCATGAACAGCACATTTTTTCCCTTGAACTGACCTTTGGAAAAGCCGTAAGCTGCTGATACACCCAGCACCAGTTCCCCCACCATCATCAGGAAGGTAGATACCAGGGTGTTAAAAAAGTACAGCATAAAAGGCGCGCGGTTTATAACGTTAACGTAGTTATCAAAGCGTAAGGTTTCCGGCCAAAGGGTAGGAACAGCCAATAGTAGCTCTTCACTGGACTTTAAGGATGATACTACCATCCAGTACATGGGAAAGATCATAATCAGCGTAAAGATAATCGCTCCGACATACTGCAATACAACACGGCCTTTGGCTACAGCCTTGGCAGTTTTAACATTTGCGCGAATCAAAGGACTTAAAAACCGCATGCCTACAAGCCCAATCAAGCTGAATAGACCAAAGAAGGCTGAAAGGGCCGAAAAAACCTTGTAATTGGCTGACAAAAAGCCGTAAGCAGTCGATATTTCATAGGCACTGGCATTTTGCGGCAAGGTTGCTGTTATGGTATTATGGCGAACAAGACCCGCAACGCTTAAAACACCAAAGACGATACCTATGCCAAGGAAGAGAACCAGAATATCAAACCAGCCCGATTCCCGCATTTTTTTCAAATGTCCGGTTTTCATAGTGCTCCCCTCCTTACGAATCGTAGTTGACGCTGCGGTTGCTGTAGCGCATGGTAGCAGCTGTGCAGACCAACAGAATCACAAAAAACACCAATGATACAGCTGAAGCCCTAGCCACCCTAAACTCCTCAAAGGATAGGGCGTAAATCCACTGCACCAGAACGTTGGTGGACTTGCCTGGCCCGCCGTTGGTCATAACCTCCACCGACTGGAAAACCTTCATGCTGGCAATAAAAGTGGTCACGAACAAAAACAGTGTTGTGGGTGCCAATAAAGGCAAGGTGATAAAGCGGAAGCGGTGCACTGAATCGGCACCGTCAATGGAAGCCGCCTCATAGTATTCGTTTGGAATACCCTTCATGGCAGAGAGATAGATCATCATGGCATAGCCTACAACACGCCAGGCAGTGAGAAATAAAATACCTGCAAGTGCAGTATTTGCTTGATTTAACCAGTCTGGACCTTGGATTCCCATGCTGGCAAGAAAACTGTTCAGAATACCGAAGCGTCCATTCAAAATCCAGATGAAAACGACAGCACTGGTGGATACGGCAATGTACTTGGGCATGAATACAATAGCCCGGAATGCATTGAAGCTTTTGGTCATGCGGTTGAAAAGCAGCGCCAGAAGCATACCGCCCACAAGGGTGATTACAAGCTCCCAGAAGGTGTAGGTGGCTGTAATCGTGAGCGATTCCAAAAAGTACTTCCAACCTGTGCCTTGGAACAGCCATTTATAGTTTTTGATGCCTTCAAACGTGAAAGTGGCATCGCTGAGCATGCGCATATCGGTGAAGCTGATGCGAATTAGATCGATAACAGGATAATAAACAAATAGAAGGAAGAAGAAAATCGCCGGTTCCACAAAGAACAGGTCCTTCATTCTTTCCCAAGATTGCAATCTAAGCATAATGCCATTATAAATCAGCATTGCGCCAAACAATACCATGATAATGGCAATGTTCATAATGGTGCTCATTAAATTCAAGGATATGGCGCCATCCCAAAATAACAGGCGGGCCCCTTCGCCAAACAGATAAGCTGTACCTGCCACAGCTGTTCCGGCATTCTGTGCCATGGCACGTGCTTCATAAACCTTGTTTGCAAGGGGTTGCAAAAAATCAACCTGAAGGTCACCCGCCATATAGCCAAATATTCCAGTTAGCGTTATCAGTATTCCCAGGACCAGCAGTACGACAGAAGCAGTGCTGGTGCGCTTTGTTCTGCGCAATAGTATGCTTGAAGCTGCAGTCATTTGGTTTTGCATGCTTTCACCTCAAAATACCAAACGGGGGGGAGGTTTCCCTCCCCCACGCAGGCAATAAAACAGAAACTTGTATATGGATCAGTAAATACCTGGATGATTATTGATCTTCCAGATTCTCGGTCACTTCCAAGGCCAGCTGATCCAATGTTTCCTGCACGGGAGCGCCTTCCACGAAAATCTTGGCCAAAGCATGACGCCACAGGTTAGCGATGGTGTCATACACTGGGTGCTGATCGCGGGGATTGATCCAAGCGGACATGCTCATAACGGATTCCATAGCGGGCTTGCGCTCCAGGTATTCCTTTACGGCATCGGTTTTAAGAACGCTCTGACGGGTGGGGAAATAGCCGGTGGCATCTGCCCAGTAGAGGTTCATTTCAGGGCTGGTCATAAAGGTCAGGAACTGCCATGCAGCATTCTTCTGAGCCTGGGGAGCCTTTGCGGGAATCAGGATAGCAGCGCCGCCAACTTCGCTCATGAAGGACTCGCCATCATTGCCGCCAGGCAGCCATGACATACCCACTTCAAAATCAGAGGATTTCACGTAGGTATCATACAAAGAAGAGGTATGGAATACGCTGAAAGCGCCGCCATCCCAGAACAGCTGCCGCATGTTGGCGGAAGCATCAGTGCCATAGGCATAGTAAGCATAGCCCTTCTTAATCCACTCGTTGATTTTGTTGGTAACATAAACAGCAGCTTCGCTGTTCAGGTCTGTGGTCAGGCCATCTTCGTTGATCACTTTTACGCCGTTGTTTTTGTAAAGGGTTTCATAGTACCAATAGTCCCAGCCGCCGAACACGGTGCCGTAACGCTTGGTGGTTCCATCAGCGTTGAAAACGGTAGCTTTCTCCAGGAAAGCTTCCATTTCGTCAAAGGTCTTGGGCATTTCAATGCCTTCAGCTTCAGCAGCGGTCTTGTTGTAGTACATAACCTGGGTAGAGATCAAGTACGGCAGAGCAATCTGCTGGCCTTCGTAGCTGGTAGAAGCAATCAGACCTTCGCCGAAATCAGCAATGTCATAGCCGGTAGCTTGGATGTAGGGATCAAGCACTTCGCAGATGCCGGCTGCACCATAGGAAGCCGGATAAGAAGTATTGCAGGTGGCCAGGGCGGGCACTTCGCCGGATGCAACAGCAGCAATGAGCTGTGTGTTGATCTCGCCGTAGGAGCCAATGTAAATGGGCTCAACGGTGATCATTGGATTTGCTTCATGGAACTTGTCGATCATATACTTGATATTCTCGTTATACTGATCCTCATGAGCATGCCACCACTGAATGGTAATAGGTTCGGTTACATCATAGCTTTGTGCCAAGGCAGGAGCCGCCATAGACAGAGCCATAATACCGGTCAGGATGAGCGCCAGGAACTTCTTCATGAATGGTTCCCCTTTCCAATGAATAATAGATTATGTAAACATGCATCTACCTGCATGTCAACACACCTGCTGATGCAGTGTTTCATGGAAAAACTTTCCGAAACAAGGTCATGGGCGCAAGCAAACCTTTGCAGTATTTGCATCCTTGCATATTGCTGCAACTGTAAACATTTTGCGACATCAAAATGTCGCCACACCAATGTGGATGAATTATACAGCATCGCCGCAAGAAACGCAATACATATTCACATTGTATACAATATCCCAAGGTTATATGTTAAATATATATCAATTATGGTTTGACAGTCAGCGTTACCGGATTTGAATAAATATAAAAGTTACCATAATGCTTACCTGCGATCTCTAAGGTAATGCGGGCTCTTAACATAACAACACATGCCCCTTGGCTTAGCGGAATAATACTTCCTAAGTCCAGCTTTACAAGCTCTTTGCCTGTAATGATGATTGGCTCGATAACCTCTGCTGTGTACATAGCACCAGCATACGTTTTGATGACGGGAGCAAACAGCAACGAAGCATTCGCTTTACTGCCTACAGCCAAATCAGCATCAGACGCCGTGAAGGATTCAGGCAGATCAGAAATCCAGGTTGTAAAGTTTGTGGTCAAGCCAAACATGCCAAACAAATAATCCTTTGCAAACAAGTCTGGCGAGTTATAGGTCCAAGGCCAAGCTGTTATACCGCGGTGACGACCTGCCGCTATGGTTGGATAGGATAAATTGGCATTGGATGGGTTATATGTGCCATTGTATAAGCCAGTTGCACTGCTTAATGCTAGCACTGCAGCAGAAGGGTTACCGCCGGCGTCTTCTATAAGCTTCATATGATTTTCATAAGGCATTTCTTTCGAAGGGTCCAGCTGCTTTCCCTTCTTTTGATTTCTGCCCTTGGCATCGTCATAACCCAAGCAGCCCAGAGACATCTCAGGCCAGCTTTCGGCCATTTCCTTGAGAATGGGTACATTAAAGGAGATAACTGCCATTTGATCCGTTACGCCGCACTCCTTGGCCAAGCTTTTCAGCTTATCAACAATATCCGTATTCTGTGATTTGATTTCTACCAAATGCACGATATCAGTATTCTTAAACTCCTGAAATAGTTCTCGTAAAGATGGGATGCGGTCATCCGCCGATACTTCAATGGTACCCTTTATAGAATCTTTTGCCGGTGTATTGTTCTTATTTTGAACGCCATTGGCAGAATTGCTGTCAAAAGAGATGGACTGAAGCTGCGCCAGCGTCATCGATTCAACGTTTTCAATATCCGCCCGGTTAAACAGCCGTTTCATGCTGCTGTCATGTAAAGCAAATATTTCCCCGTCAGCACTGAGATAAATATCATACTCCAATAGGTCGGCACCTGCATCTGCCGCTGCTTTCACAGAGCGTAAGGTGTTTTCGATGTATTCACTTGGCAGGCCGCGGTGGCCAATGATGATGGGTGTGCGAAGCATAATGGGCACATCCGCCTGAAAATGCCCCAAAGCGTTATAGGCAGACACATAATCCTGTGTCACAAGCCCATTGACGCCGTTTGTCAAATGGGTAAGGATCTCCTTTTCATCGCTGCTTGTATAGACCCAAACAGAAATCAATCTGCTTTGCAGATATCTGACTGCTTCACGGGTTGCTGTTACACTTGAAATAAGCGCAATCTTTGCCCCAGCAGCGTTTGTGGTAGATACAACATTGCCCAGTTCTTCTTTTGTCATTTCATGCGTTGTCGCAGAAAAGTCGATCAGCCCGCGAACGGCTGGCAGCTTCTTTTTCACCTTACTCACCAAATGCGCATGCTTGGCTTCTGCTGCCACAATCACATCCTGGCTGCTGGTTTTCAAATACTCAGCAAGCGCATCAGCTGCTGCATCCGATTGTATAAACAGACCGGGAAGCATCACTTGTGAAGCTGACAGATAGTCATTCAGGCTTGAAGAAATGGCGCCTCTACCAGTAACAGATCGATCATCCCCCAGCAAAACAAAGGCGACATCTGGCTGTAACGCTGTTTGATCTATTGTTTTATCATCTTGCCTCATATCAAAAGCAATGGTGGCAGGCAATGCTATGGCAGAATCACCTGTGTTTTCACTGCCAGCTAAAACACTTACAGGCAGCAATAAAGCACACAGAAAAAAACCAACCAGTCTTCTAGCAAACCGTTCCATATAATTATACCTCATCGTTCATTAAATTCTTGAGAATCATAGCCCTGTGCAAATGATATATCAATCTAAAAATCAAAAGCTATCAAAAGTGATATTCAGGCTGTCATCCTCTGTTTTGGACCATTGAGCCAACACATACTTCTTAGTTTTGTATGCCTTTATATTGCAATTTTCATATGATGTTTCATTTGGATTATATTCATGAAGATCAATCAGCCAGCCGCTTAAATCCTTAGGCTGTAATCCGTCCCTCTCCACTTCTCCGGCCCTGCCCTGACCGCTTTCGAAGATAAAGTATTTTCCCATCTTAACAGCTTCCTGCTGGACAAAGGCCACATAAGCATCACCAGCGTATGATATAAGTTCAAAAGATTCTCTTTCTATCTGCGTTTCATTATCCGTAAGAGGAATGGCAGATTTACGCTTTCTGCTTGAATATAAAGTATAGCGTGATGCAAGATAAACGGAAAAACTGAGCAGCAAAACTTCTGGTATAAGGATAACGATGCTGCCAGTCATGCTGGACATATCTACAAGTCCCATCAAGGACATATTAAACTCAGATAAATTGTAGTCTATAATGCTGTATTGTGTCGTAACCGTTTGCAGTATAACCGCCCCTAGCAGCATAAGCAAATGGATTGGTATGAGCTTTCCTCTGCCACCATTGTCCCCTTTACGGATAATGACCTGAAACAGTAACACCGTACCCAAGTATAGCAATGCAAAGTATTCATAAGAGAGCAAGATTGCTTCCATATAAATATTCATATTTAAAATTGGAAGCAATAAAGCCAGAGGAAACATGATATGTAGATGATGGAGATAGCTTATTACAAGGATTGCAAGTGAAGCGATAGCCCATCCTTTCCATGGACTGTCAGCAAGTGACCGCATACCCATACTGCGTAGATACAAAAAATTCAGCAATAGGATGCATGCTGTCAGAACAAAAGGTAGCGGCAGATATTGATTCGTAAACACCATCACATCTGTGAATATAAGTGACAGCTGCACATACAGGAAGGTTAATATACATTCAATCATCAAAGAAGCCACGAAAAGTCCTGATATATGTTTTACCGTTTGCTTTACGTTTAACTGATTGGACAGTACCTTATTAATTGGCTCAGATTGTTCTATTTTGATTTTTTCATGGGTCAGGATGCTATTTATGACCAAATATATGCCTATTCCCAAACCTATCCCCTTAGCAGCCATAATTATCCATCCATCCAAGTAACCCTGTAAGCCTTTAGTGGTATCAGCTGAAGAAAATGTGATAATGACAATAGCTGTGAAAAGAATCGTAACGCATGCCAAAGCTGCATATGAAGACTTTGTCATAATTAAAGCATCTTTCCACTGCTTTGATACGGTTTTCCAAGTTGCTATAACAAGTGGTATCATTAATAGAATAGGAAGCAAAGCTCTAAATAACAGGAGTATAAGCGTACGTGTGTTCGGATCCTCTGTAATTAACACTAATACATTATTTACGTAGGTGTCCACACCAGATAGAATTGCATAATATGGAATCGTCAATAAAACTGCCGTCACAATGCATTTAATAATGCCAAAATGAATATCTCCCTTTTTTTGCATATAGTGACGTATGAAAAGACTTGCAACAATATTGCATACTATCAGATCAATAATTTGTAGGATATTCAAATGCATATATGTTTCCTGACTTATAAGCAAAGCTGCAGCAGCAAACACATATGCAAATTCAATAAAAGCATAAACTACAAA
>JAEYQQ010000133.1 GCA_023409955.1 Bacillota bacterium
AGGTATTCCAGCTTTCGGACCTTGTTGCCCCCAAACAGGCTCATGCCTGTAAAATCGTCCCGTTTGATATACAGCTCAACGTTGAGCAGCTTCGACAGCCGCTCAAGCTTATAAAGGGGTGTGGGGAAAAAACCAAGGGCTGCCTTTGGCTTTTTATCAAGCAGTGACCGGACGGCCGCAATGCGTTCCTTCATGTGCGATTCTCCTTTGGCAATTATCATAAAGCCTGCTTAAAATTCGGTATCGTTGGATTCTCTAGCTTATTATACAATACATTTTCCTGCATGTGGCAAAAAAGATGGACAGTTTGCAAGCTTTGACTTGTTTGTCCATAACATGCAGCCTTATATTGCAATGCTTATGTATCAATGCAGAAGATTTGCTCAACTCGGCCCCAATGATCCATCTTTTCTTCCAGCTTCACAAATCCATACTTTTCATATAGACCTTGCTCACCGCTGACTAGGTATACCTTGTCAAAGCCTGCGGTTTTGGCATAGGCAAGCACATGGCAGATCATAAGCTGGCTGATTCGCTGCCCCCGGTATGCTTCGCCTACGAATACAAAGCTGATATATGGTGTGTATGGTACATTGGGTATGCAATCTGTTTTTTGGAAGGTGCAGTACCCCGCGATTTCTCCTTCATATGTGGCAGCAAAGACTCTTTCAAAGTCCTGAAAAAGGTTCTTTTCCATCTGCTGGGCGAGCAATGGGCCTGCCCTCCAGGTGCAGTCTCTTGCGTACTCCATCAAAGCTTGCCACAATGGGTCCTTTTGCCTGACCGATGTTACATTGACCATGGCGCTCTCCATATCTATCTTGATTACTATCTCAACTGTAACCAATAACACAGCCTTCGTCAATCACCCTTTGGTTTACATGACAGTATAAAGGAAAGGGTTTCACACATTGATGTCGAATACAACAGTTGACCTGCAAGAGTGATCATGTGGGAGGATATTGATTTTATAGGAGCTGACAGCAATGGTCTCTCCTTTCAAATGTATTTTTGTCCTTATGCTTTGCTTGTTGATGATGCTATCGTACGCCCTGGGGGACAGCGGAATTTCTTCATCAAACCAAAGTGCAGTATTGGCAATCCATAACCCGCCATCACAAGCAGCGCTGGATGGCTTTTTTGCCGCAGCCTTCACATCAGAATACGGTGATACAGATCGAAATACACTCATTCGCTGGGAGGAGCCGCTATCCATCTACGTTCGAGGAGCGTATACGACGCAGGATATGACTACGCTGACGGAATTTTTGAATGAGCTTTCCAACAGCGTGCCTGGCCTGCCTGCCATTGCATTTGCATCATCAGAAAACGAGGCCAACGTTGTCATTTCCTTTGTACCCCTTGTAGAAATGGCTCTAAGTTTGACTACCTATGAACCGGGCAACTGGGGGCTGATGAACTGCTTTTCAGAGGATACAGGCATACGCTACGGCCTCATCGCCATCGCGACGGATGTGACAGAGCAGGAGGACCGCAATCATCTGATCATGGAAGAGTTTGTGAACATGCTGGGCT
The DNA here is from genome assembly GCA_023409955.1 of Bacillota bacterium. Lineage (GTDB taxonomy): Bacteria > Bacillota > Clostridia > Christensenellales > Aristaeellaceae > JAEWAH01. Next base: position 1,537 of record JAEYQQ010000133.1, read on the forward strand.
TGACCAATGACCTTGGCTTTGCCCCCGACAGCATCATCTACCAGCCCTATACCCGTACCCAGGCCCTTTCAGCAATGGACTATGAGATGCTAAACCTGCTGTACAGCCCATACCTGTTATCTGGCATGAAGGAAGATGAGGCTCGGCAGGCTCTTTTTGAAAATTATCAAAATCACTAAAAAAAACTGCTTTTTTCTTGACGCATCTGGCAATGGATGGGTACAATATATGTGTTATAGTTACAAGAATGCGGTCCAAATACGGCGCAAAAAAGCACTGTCCTTGAAAAAAGCTAAAGGCAGTATGGGAAAGGTGTGTTGACGCAGTATGTTCCCAAAAGATATGGAGATCAGCGGCGCCAATATCATCCACCCGGAGGATGTTAAAAAGGCGCTGGACAAAATGCCCGGGGAAGAGTCCCGCCGGGCGATGCTTGAGATTTTATCCGCCATGGCTGATGCCACCAGGCTTCAAATACTGCTGGCGCTTCGGGAGCAGGAACTGTGCGTTTTCGATTTAAGCGCTGTTCTTGGTATGTCCCAAAGCGCGGTGAGCCATCAATTGCGCACCCTTCGGGAGGTGCACTGCGTCAAATCTCGCCGCAGCGGCAAGGTGGTCTATTATGCGTTGGATGATGACCATGTGAGCGAGCTTTTGCATGTCGCCCTGTCCCACGTCAGCGAAGGCCGGTAACACAAAGGAAAGCAGGCGATAGCATGCGCTACGTTCCGCCGACTAATTTGGACCGGGAAGAATTTCATAAGGGCCGCAATGCCAGGGCTCACTTTATGCTGGGGGCACATCCTGTTTTAGAAGGGGAAACCCGACTCTGGCATTTTGCCTTATGGGCACCCAATGCGAAAAAGGTGTGTCTGACGGGGGAGTTTTGCGGATGGGATAAAGAAAAGCACCCCATGGCCAAACAGTATGACGGCACATGGGAAATACGTCTGCCCAGGGAAATGTTTGAAGAACGCGATACATATAAATATGCCATACTGGGTGCTGACAACCATTGGCATCTAAAGGCCGACCCCTACGCTTTTTTCTCGGAGCTTCGGCCCAACACCGCCAGCCGTGTGTATGATCTGGAAGGCTATCCATGGAATGATAGCGGCTGGATGCAAAAGCGTACAGCATGGGATGCCAACCGCAGCCCTGTTAATATATATGAAATGCATTTAGGCTCCTGGAGACGGGGGGAAGATGGGCGCTTTTTAAGCTATGGCGAGATTGCTGACCAACTGATTCCCTACCTTAAGGAAATGCATTATACCCATATTGAGCTTTTACCGGTGATGGAGCATCCCTTGGATATGTCCTGGGGCTACCAGGTCACAGGTTATTATTCCGCTACGGCACGCTTTGGCCAGCCTAAGGAATTGATGTCGTTAATAGACCGGTGCCATCAAAACGGTATCGGCGTGATATTGGATTGGGTTCCCGCCCATTTCCCCCGGGATGAGGCCGGCCTTCGGCGCTTTGACGGCACGGCGCTGTATGAGCACCCGGACAAGCGCCGGGGAGAGATGCCTCAGTGGGGAACCCATATGTTTGATTTTGCCAGGGGAGAGGTATGCAGCTTTCTGTTGAGCAACGCCTGCTTTTGGCTGGAAACCTTTCATGCCGACGGCCTTCGTGTAGATGCGGTCAGCAGCATGCTTTACTATGATTTTTGTAGGGAGCCAAACCAGTGGCTGCCCAACGCTTATGGCGGCCGGGAGAATTTAGACGCCATCCATTTTTTGCGGCAGTTGAACGAAACGGTGTGCAGAAAATATCCAGGCGTGATGATGATTGCGGAGGAGTCCTCCGCTTATCCCATGGTCACCAAGCCCACCTATTTGGGGGGGCTGGGCTTTGGCTTTAAGTGGAACATGGGTTGGATGAACGATATCCTGTCCTATATTACCCTTAACCCTGTTTACCGCAAGTGGCATCACAACAAGATTACGTTTTCTCTTTTTTACGCTTTTAACGAAAGCTTTATCCTGCCCTTTTCCCATGATGAGGTGGTGCATGGCAAGCACTCGCTGCTGGATAAAAACCCTGGTGACCTGTGGCAAAAGTTCGCCGGTCTTCGGGCATTATTCGGCTTTACCATGGCACACCCCGGTAAAAAGCTGCTGTTTATGGGCTGCGAGTTCGCCCATTTTATAGAGTGGAAGTTTGATGATCAGCTGGACTGGTTTTTGTTGCTTTATGACCGGCACCCTCAAGTGCAAGCCTGTGTAAAGGCATTGAACAAGCTCTATTTGAATACCCCGGCCCTTTATGAGGTGGAGGATGGCTGGCAGGGTTTTCAGTGGCTGTCGGTGAACGACAGCGACAACAGCGTGGTTGCCTTTGCACGTACCGACAGTCAGGGCAGGTCCATTTGCTGCGTGGTGAACTTCACGCCGGTGTTCCATCCCATATACCGCATCGGCCTGCCGCAGCCTGGGACCCTAACCGAGATATTTAATACCGACCGGGAAGAGTTCGGCGGCTCCAACCAATACAACGCCTTTTTGATTCAGGCCCAGGAGGAAAAATGGAACGGTCATGACTACTCCGCAGAGGTTTGCGTACCCCCGCTGTCCGCTGTTTATTTTGATTATAAGAAACAGGAGCCAGTGAAATCAGCACACAAAAAAATACTGCGTATGCCAAATTCTAAGCTAAAAGTCTAAATGATTAGCCAAACCGATGTATTATAAAAACCTAACCCCATTCACAGGCAATGATGCGCCTCCCTTACTAACTCCAGGATTACCGATATAAAGGAGTGTTACCCATGATGAAA
>JAEYQQ010000167.1 GCA_023409955.1 Bacillota bacterium
GTATTGGTCCTCCCTTGAGATCAGATTACGAATGGAATAGTTCCGCACAGTATAGCACAAAAGGGGCTGTGCGGATAGATAGGAGGCTTGGGTATCACGACCTCCTTCCGGCACGGCTCTGCCGCGCCACCTCCCCGTAAGGGGGAGGCTTGGGAATCTCGCCCTCCTTCCGGCACGGCTTCGCCGCGCCACCTCCCTCCAGAGGGAGGCATTGCTGCCGAACACGACTTTCATCTGGTATGGCTTTGATATGCCTCTTTGACATTACAGGCCAAGGGTATTATGATGGTTAGGTGGTATTGCAGCCTGCCAATTGGCTGCAAAATATCTCAAAATGGAGGAGCCATGCCGCTTACACTTACCATCACCAAAGAAATAACCCCGGAGCTGCTTCAGCAAATCGTGGAAATGGACCATGAAGCCTATCCCCCGGAGGATCAAATGACCTGGGAAAAGGCTGATATGATATATGGACTGATCAAAGATAGTTTGATACTACTGTGGGATGAAGGTCAGCTGATCGGCCAATTGTCTATCTACGGCATTTCGCCTGATCTTGTCCAATTAGCCATTGAGAAGCAACAACCCATCTTCTACACAGAAGAAAAAAGGCACCTGATGGCAGAAATCACCCCGCCATGCGATGCCTATATACAGAACATTATTGTAAAGCCTGCCTATATTGGCAAAGGCTACCGAAAGTACCTTCTGCTTGGCTTGAAGCAGTGGCTTCAAACCCACCCGGGCATCCGCCATGTTTGGGCTGATGCCGTCAGCATGCACGGCCAGCGGTCTTTGCAGGCCATCGGCCTTACACCTTCGCCAGCGCTTCATGGCTTGTGGGGCGGAGATGTTGAAACGGTTAACAAAACCCTAAGCGAACACTTGGATGGCCGGGACCTGGAAAGCAGCCTGATACAGGTGTTTTGACAAGCAAAACAGAGTATCCTTCATCCCCTTTGGCACTGTACAAAGTCCACCATTTCCATCAGGCTGCGAATTACCCATTCGCCCTGATGCTTGCTTTCACGGTCGATGAGGAATGCAGTAAAGCCCTGCTCCCGTGCAGCATCGGTGTTTACGGCATCATCATCCACAAACAGGCTCTGCCCTGGAGTGACACCATGGGCTGCAAGGGCGGCATTGAAGATGTTGGGGCTGGGCTTGCTGGCGCCTGCAAGGGAGCTGGCAGTATAGGATGTAAAATATGAGTCAAGGCCTACTGCCGCAAGTGTAAGTTCCAGGGAAGGGGATGTATTGCTGATAACCCCCATTTTATATCCTTGGGATTGAAAGTATGTAAGCACGCCAATGACATCAGGATACACAGACAGGCATCTCAGCCAGGTTAGCTTCAGTATTTGGGTGGCGCGCTCATCCAAATGCTCCCATAGCCCAAACTCCTTTAGCATCAACTGATAATACCGATGAAAAAACGCGCGCTCATCCTCCACATTTTTATACCAAGGCTTTGCACCTTGGCTGGCAGCATGGAACAGCTCCAGCATCTTGTCATATCCAATGGGAAACGGCTTGCCTCCCCAGCTAATAACCAAACTGTTTAACTGCGCAATCACCATTGGGTCATTATAGGCTAATGTTCCATCACGGTCAAAGAAAACCGCCTTAAATGCCATGGTCTACCCCCCATCAAGTCATGAACTCCACCAGCAGCACGGGGTAATCCGCAAGCTTTTTAAACCCTGCCCCTTCCGCCGTTTTTGCGGAGGGAATATTGTTTTTCCAGCACTCCCAATAGGGTGTCAGGCCACGCCGCCGGCATTCACCCAAAAAGCAGGCGGTCATATGGGCAGCATGCCCCTGCCGCCTATACGCCGTATCTACAGCAATGCCAATGGCACATTCGGTTTCACTGATATATTCTGCTGTACAAAATCCGCACACCTGATTATCAAGCACAAGGGCATAACCAAAGCCCATGGTGAAAAACTTTTCCACACTGCCAAGGGTGCTTTCCACTTCTTCCTGGATCATGGAAAAGTTGTTCCTCTCCCGCATTTTTGCAGTGATGAGCTGTACATCCGTATCAGCTAGCTTTGCAGCAAGGCCGGGATCAGGATGGCTGTATACACTGCGCATGTATTCATTGACACGGTTTCCCCCAAATGCGTGGGATAGCTTATCCCGCCATGCATTATTGGGGTATATGATTTTCAGAACTCCCAGCTGCTTTTTACGTTCCGGTGTCAATAGAACATCCATGAAAAAACACACGGCCCGGTCTGCCGCGGGATGGGATGCATCCCCGCCCACAAACAGGCTATGGCCTTCCCATATCAAGCAGACATTTGGTTCCGCCTCATTGTCAGCATAAACGGATGCCGGTGCGCTGCCATAGACCATTGCCCGAAGCATGTACGAAAGCGGCGTGTAGGAAAACAAAGCCATGACCTGCTTGGAAACAGTGGTTGGAATCAAAGAATGCCCTCCCTTATCATATTGGGTCTTAGCGCCTGATTTCCCCTTGCAGCAAGGGATGATCAGGGCTCAAAGCGAAGTGCAATGGTCCTTTCTGGATGTTCCCTGTTGGGATCATACCCACCCCAATATACTGCCTCCTCATTATATTGGGTGCGAGGGCGTTTTTCTTCTTTGGGGTAGCCAAACAGCACCACACTGTTGACCGATACATGATCCGGGATAGCTAGCAACGCCTTTAATGCCTCCCGATCGATATCGCCAATCCATACCGTTCCAAGCCCCATGGCACAAGCAGCCAGCAGCATATTTTCAATGGCGGCGCTGGTGTCCATGGCACCGTCGCTCTCCCAGGGGATATAGCTGGTATTGGCGCATACCACAAAAGCAGCAGTGGCGTTGTAGTACCTGCCGTTGTTTTTGCCGATGCATGCTTTCATCTGTGACAGGCGATCAGGCTCTTGAATGATGATAAACTCCCAAGGTTGCAGGTTGCAGGCAGAAGGCGCCGCCATGGCTGCCTGAAGCATGGTGATGATCTTTTCCCGCTCCACAGGCTTTTCATCATACAGCCTGATGCTGCGGCGTTTTTCCAGTATATCCATCAAGGTTTGAAGCTGGTCCATGATTTATCTCCTTTGCTGATGGGTTAATCAAATCTGATCTCTTATAAATACGCCTGAGGGAGTGACGCTAAAGTATTCCATTGCAGAAGTGATCTCAAATCCGCTAGATTGGTACAAATGCAGGGCATTGGCGTTTTCTGTCACCACCTGCAGCATCACCTCCTTTGCACAGCTTCCCTTCAGCTTCTCTACACCGGCCAGCAAAAGGGCACGGCCCAGGCCCTTTCCGCGATGCTCAGGCAAAACACCTAGGCCATATATACCGCCCAGGCCATTGATCAATTGCAGATGCACCTTGCCGATGATCTGGTCATCGATACATGCCAGGTAGATGGTCATGCCCCGCTTCTCTTCTTCTTCGGGTAATAGCAGCCCATTTTGAGATTCATCCTCTGCTGATTGCGTTTCCCCTGCGTGGGCGCTGAACTCATCTCCAAAGTAGATGGCGTTTTGCCGAGCCACCTCATATGCATCACTGTTGGATGCTTTTTTTAGTACAAGACCGGTCTCAATCCAGCCCTTATCAGAGCTGCTATTCCCCTTGAGATACATCTCAAATTCTGTATGATGTTTTACTGCCCCTATGGATTGAACAAGCCTGCGCCCGGCTTCAGACGCTGCATCGCACAGAAGCAGCGCACTGTGACAACCCCTGCGGGTAAGCTCCGCTAGGGCTAGGCTATTGAGCATGGTAAATATGCCTTGCCTACGGTAGGAAGGATGCACCATGCCCATTACCTCAGGGGGCGATCCAGCCCCGCCAAAGGAGCCAATGCCTATATAACCAATCAGCTGCTCTCCATCGTAGTATAGAAATTCATTGATTTCCTTCACCGCGCCTGTTAAGCCCTGACCGCTGGCTGCGCTCAGCTTATAATCCAGCTCCAGTTTTAGGCTGGTGCCATCCTGGGTTGTGCATATTTGTGCCAACTTAGAAATTTCATCATACACCAATTGATCCAAACTACCCAGTAACTTAATCCACGGCCTCATTAAAACACCCATCCCCTTGTTCCTTGATTTCATTATCCGAAGAAATTATTTCTGACAAAACTTTCCTGATTGCTGTCATATCAAGTGGCTTGGTCAAATGCATGTGAAATCCAGCCTCCTTCGCCCGGAAAATATCAACTGAACTGGCATAGCCTACTAGCGCGATGAAGCATATAGGTTTGAGGCTGGGCTCTAGTGCCAGCTTCTGGGTCAACTGATATCCATCCATGCTGGGCATGGAGATGTTGCAAAATATAACATCAGGCATAAATGTCTTTGCCAAGTCAGCACCCTTAAGCCCATTGGATGCATATACACAAATATGCCCATCCCTTGTCAGCAGCCTGCCCAGAAGCTTTGCATAATTCCGGCTGTCTTCAATCAGCAGTATCTTCAGTGCCTGACATGCCTTAGGATGCTTCGCTTCTTCATCCTGCGGCATAAAAGCATCTGCAAGGGGGAGGTGTATGCAAAAGCGAGCTCCTTTTCCAAGGCCATTACTTGAGGCGCATGCATCCCCGCCATGAAGCCGGGCAATGCTTTTTACAATGGAGAGCCCCAGGCCCAGTCCGCAGTTGCTCCTGTCCACGGCGTCCTCCGCCTGCACAAAAGGAGCAAACAGTTTCGGCAAAATTGCCTCATGAATGCCTATGCCATCATCCTCAACGGAGATAACCGCCGCATTGCCCTCTAGCACCACCGAAATGGTTGTCATTCCGTTTTCATTGGTAAACTTCTGTGCATTGTGCAGCAGGTTGCCAATAATTTGCCGAAGGCGAATCGGATCTCCCTGTATGTATACCGGCTGGCTGCAGGGAGAGAAATGCAAACGAATGGACTTTTGATCAAATACCGGCTTAAAGTCCTCCATGACCAGGCGTACCAGGGCATTTAACTCCACAAGCTCTTGCTTTAAGCGTATCTTGTTGTTGTTGATCCTTGTCAGGTCCAGCAAATCATCCACCAGGCGGCATAACTGGCTTAATTGGCGCTTCATGATGTCAATTGCAGAGGATGCTTCCCCAAGGTCCGATGCAGATTCTATCAACTGCATCCCTACCGATAAAGCAGACAGTGGGTTTCTCAACTCATGGGAAATCGTACCCAAAAAGTGATTTTTGTTACGGTCTGCTTCTTCCAATTCCTTCACAAGGCACAGCGCCTTTTCACGACTCTCCCGAAGTGCCAGTTCGGCATTGGCCCTTTCAACCGCGGCAAAGGCACGCTCTGCCGTTTCCTCAGCCAGCGAAATTTCCTCTGGCGTCCACCACCTGGGCGTAGAGTGGAAAACACCTAAAAAGGATACCAGCTTTCCATTTTTCATCAGTGGAACAACAATGCATGAGACTACCTTAAACCTGGCTGCCATATCCCGCTCATACACCTCAAAGCGCGTATCGGTTACCGCATCGTACACCACGCATAAATGCCCTTTTAGGCACTCTACAGCATTCTTGCCCAGAGACTGGATTGGCACCAAGCCGGTGGGCGCCACATCATCCATTGAGCGAAATGCACCTTGCAGCGAAAAGTAAGCCACGCCATCCATCTCCATAATATCGCAGCAAACCACCCAGCTCACCCCAAGCTGCATGCCCAGGGATTGAGCGGCTGCCTCCTGTATGTCCAATGGATCGGTCATGCTCCGAATGGTATCACAAAGACTTAGCAGAAATGACTTCCTGTCCAGTAAATAGCTGAACACGTCCCCTACCCTAATAGCTTTACCCGAATGGTACAAGTAGACATAAATGCCATTAGAAGATGGTATGACCAGGCTGCCTGCAGGCCAGTCCATCGCTTGGGCTGGCATAGGAATATACTGTGTGGTATGGAAGTCCATGGCCTTTCGGTATGCACGTTCAACAGGTGTACCAATAATACCCGGCATGACATCCCAAAAAACCTTTCCCATCAGCGCATGCGGAGGCCTGCCCAAATATGCGGCCGCTTGATAATTGATGTATGTAAAGCGCCACTGCAAATCCAACGAAAAATAACCATGTGGCATATTTGACATGATGCGGCTCTCCATCAAGCCCTGTTCCATACCGCTGTCCTCCATCGCCTTAAGCCGACGTTCTTATGTTTTTTCATTTACAAAAAAGCATCATCAGCCTTAACAAATCATCACAAATGCCTGGCTTGAATGCCTATATCTGCAGATGCAAAATCCGGCAGTATGTATTTCATCGTGACCGTTGACAAGCTCTATTGCTGACCGATCAACACTGCCGAATTTATTAAGAAAGCATCAAGATCATATTAAATTTGCTTTACACATAAACCCATGCGATATCATACAATGGAAATGTTGTTAAAATATTACATATCGCAATAGTATACGTTTCTACATATTTTGTCAAGCACTTATGCGTTTTTTATTGTAACTTACTCCCTAGTATAGCTATGGAGCCGGGATGCAAGGCGGCGAAATAGGCAAGGGTCGAAGGTTTTAGCATAGAATTTGTCTTCATTGCTAACCACATTATCAGATGCAGGCACCTTGGTATCCCCTTATGGTTTTTGGATGGGACTTCTTCCTTACCCATCCAATGCATCCGCTAGCATATGACTTCCCTGTTCATAGCACTCCCTGACTTCGGCAAGCAGGCTGTTGTAAAACGCCGCAGCTGCTGCCTGGCGCTTTTGCGCAATCTCTTTTGCACGCACCGTATACAATGCGCCGTATACCTTTTCCAGCTTGAACCTGTACTCGTGAAAAAAGGATGGCGGCTCATTCTGCGCACCGTCCATCACTTTACCGCTGTCATCTACCGTGTACATGGGCTCCATCTCCTGCCCCTGATAGATCAGTGTTCGAGCAATGCCCAATGCACCAGCGGCATCGATTTTGTCAGCGTCAAACAAAATTTTGGCCTCCAGGCTCACAGGCGGGTGATCGTCTCTGTAGCGGTGTGTCAGTATGCAATCCCGCACATGGGCAGCCTGTTGTTCATCCCAGCCGATGTTCACCAGGAAGTCATAGGCCATGGCACTGCCGGCTTTGGCATGACAAAGCTCTGGGTTTTCAGCCTGCAAACCCCTTGCGACATCATGCAGAAGGCAGGCTGCAATCAATACATCCAAGTTTGCTGTTTTCTGTGTCTTTGCAATGTCCAGGGCTACAAACAATACGCGATAAATATGCTCCTTATCATGGGCGCTGTCCTTTATCATAGATAGCATATGGTCTTCTATCAGTCTGTGCATGTTATGGTTCAATGTTGGCACCTCCAGAGAGCTCGCCCATTCATTCCTTTGTATTGTTATAAAGCAGCTTGGATGGCGCGATACTGCCGCCGTGATAAAACACAATCGTCTCAGCATCAGATTCCAGAAGTTTCTCCAACGATCTTTGGGCAGCCTCCATATCCAGCGTAAAGGCAGGATTGGCAATGGCCGCCCTCTCATTTTCCAGCACCGCCGCATCCCCGGCAATCAGCACCTTCTGTATGGGAAGGTACAAGGAGATATGGCCTGGCGTATGCCCCGGCGTTGCAATGACGTGAACGCCGCCGCAAAAGGGCAGCACATCACCATCCTGCACGGTATCATCAACTGCTTGGGGCTGCACGCCCCGGAGGAGCTTGATAAAGGCCTCGCCAAAGGCCTTGTGATCATCAGGCAATTCCGCCTGCCGTTTTTCAGCCTGCGCAAGGCGCAAAGACTTTTCCCTGCCGCAGATGTAAGGCTCCTCCTCCCGGCTGGATAGCACTCGCACCTTTGGATACTTGCTTTTCAGCGCATGAAGGGCGCCCATATGGTCATGGTCATGATGGGTGATGATTACATGGGTGAGGTTTTGCAGATCCAGCCCATGGCCCAACGCCGCCTGCTCAACGGCGGGCAAAAACCCCGAAAAGCCACAGTCCACCAGCACCATACTTTTGTCATCCACCAGCAACACAGGATGGATGGCATCGCTTACTCCGCCAAACTGGTAGGAGATATCAAGTACAATCAATGTATCCAAGAGAATCACTCACCTTTTTCTTGTGAAGGTACAAGGGGCAGCAGCATTTCATACTGGCTGACATGGGCAGTAAAGCCCGATGCCAGCAGGAAATCGATGATATGCTTTTCCCCTGCTTCGATATTTAGTACCCCGATGGTGCCAGACTCCGTGGCCTTGGCAAGCCACCATAGGATGCTCCTGCCAATCCCGCTGCGCCTGTGGGCCCTGCTAACCGCCAGTTGCGGAATGTCCCCCGACTTTTTGTCAATCAGGCCGTAGCCGATAATCTCATCCCCTGCCTTGGCAGCAACGCAGGCAAAGGCGTCACGCAGGGCGTGGACAGATGCCATAGCGTTTTGCCAGGAGGGGTCAAAGTCCCAGAAGCTTTTCAGCGGATCAAGGTCAAGATCATCTATACGTACTACGCAACCAACAGACCCTGCGGCCAGTTGCTCCTTATTGCAACGAAAGCAGGCAAACTCCCGCTGCACCGCAAACCCCTGCTTTTGGTACAGCGAGAATGCCGATTCGTTGACGGTGAGCACTTCCAGCAAATATTGCGCTATGTGCATATCAAAGAGCAATGCCTTGATTTTCTTAAGTATGCTGCTTGTAATTCCCTGCCTTCTGTATGATGGCACCACACCTGTGCCAAGATCATAGGCAGTTGGCTTACCCTTCCATTCCCGCAGCCCGTTTAGTACAAATCCCACCAGTTCAGCACCATCAAAGGCGCCCATGGAGGCATCCGGGCAAAAGCCCCTGCGTATTAGCATTTGCTCAAAGCGCCAGAAGGGTAGATCCATTTTCACCTGATAATCGGAAAAGGCATCTACAAATGCTTGATGAATCCTATCAAGCGGAGTATCCTTCAACGTACGGTATTCGATCATTTGTAAAGCTCCTTTTATTAAATAGGCAATGGCCCAGGATTCAAACCTTTATTTTTTTTGATACAACGTTTGTCAAGACATCTTTGCATTCTGTCACCCGGCAGCCTGTTTTCTTCACCAGCTCAATGGTACCTTCCCGGCTTTTGGGCGTTCCACCGCTGGCTGAGCAAAGGATGATTTCCACATCCTTGCCGCTGGGCAATTGCCGGACAATGGCATTGAAGGCCGGCGCCGGATACCCTGCCCACACCGGACAGCAGATAATGATCTTATCGTATTCCGTAAGGTTGATCTTGATGGGCTTAATGGCGGATGCCATACGGCGCATGGCTTGGTAGCTGCCACGAACATATACGCCAAAGGAACTACGGCTGCCTTCTTCCTCAACCCGGCAGACCACTGCCCCAAGATCCTTTGCCAAGCGCTCCGCTTCCTTTTTAGTTGTTCCGCCAAAGGTAAAGTATACGACCGCGGTTTTCATACGCTGCCTCCTTCAATTTGGTTTCATATTATTTCCATTCGCATTGACACTTTCCCTGCTGACCATTGGTTTCTTTTTGTATCATTACACTGCCTAGCAGCGTGCCAAACCAAGCCAATGACAAGCAGATAGAGGAATTAATCCGCCCACTGCCGAAATTGACATTACATGACTTGAATGTAATAATGCAACCGCGTAAAGAAGATGGCTGTTTATTCAGCAGCATAGGGGGAAACGCTGTGAGTATGCGCGTAAAAACCTTGTCCCGCACCAATTGGGAAAGGGTCACCAAAAGAAAATATGCTCGTATGGACATATGTGATGAGCAGTTAAATGGTCAGGCATCGCTAATATTGATTGAAGATATTACAGCGCCCCTAAGCAAAACTTATGACGGCATCCCCGTGACCATTGTGGACCGGGGCTATTGCTGGCTGCAGCTTGCCCCCAAGGACAAAACCTATTGGCTGACGGTGCAGATCGACGATGCCGAGAACATCGTATCCTACTATTTCGACATTACTGATCACAATGTGCTGGAAAGCAGCGGCGATTCATACTTTTACGACTTGTATCTGGATGTGGTGCTTTTACCGAACGGACGCCTGTTTCTCTTGGATGAGGATGAGCTTCTGGAAGCCTTGCAGCAAGGTGTGATTACCAAAGCTCAATTTGATATGGCCTATGAAACAGCCCGGCTGCTGCTTAACAGCCTGCCGGGAAGCCTTAAGGAACTGCACGAATACTGTCTTTGGATAACAAAAAAGCTGAAGCAAAGGCTTACAGAAGCATAGCAAAAGCCCATGGAATGCATTAATCCTTATACAGCCTATCAACCCCAAAAGGCCCGGTGGATTCATTTGGCCTTATCTTTCTTTGCACTGCAGAAGGTGAACCCAAGGCGACCGGCGATGATACCGCAGCGTCATTTTGTGAGCCTTAGCGAACTGAACTGGCCCGTGATGCAGGTTCATTTTCTGACATCGACAAGCCGGCAATACTAATGTATTTGAAGAATCAACTGCCTTGATTTAAAGAAGCTTCAGGAGCGGAAGAAGCCTCCGGCCACTTCACGACAGCGTTATTTTCATACACACAGTAAGTAAAGCGTATGCCATGATTCTCCTTCACATCAGATTCAGATAACAACACCCAATTATCATCGTTATCTATATCAGGAAAGAACTTGTCTGCAGGCACAGCACATTGTACTTTGGTAATGTAGGCTTTATGGCAATACTCAAGTAGTTGGGCATATACCGCTGCGCCGCCGATGACAAAAACATCATCACTGCTGTATGGTGCAATGGTTTGAAACAAGGCTGCCAGGGTATGGCAGACGATGACACCCTCCGCATCTATGTCCTGATTTCTGGTCAGTACAATGTTGGTGCGGCCCGGCAGGGGCTTTGCACCGGGCAAGGCTTTGAGCGTGCTATGGCCCATGATCACCACCTTGCCCAAGGTCATCTGTTTGAAATATTTCAAGTCATCAGGGAGCTTGTACAGCAAGTTACCTTTGAGTCCAATTCCGTTTTTCTCATCAATTGCTACAATCAAGTTCATATGCATTACTCCTTTACAGGGCAACAGGGATCTGCCTGCCCAGCTTGTGAGCCTGATATCCCGTAAGCTGAAAATCCTCCACGGTAAACGCGTAAAAATCCTTTACCGCTGGATTCATTACAAAGGCAGGGGCAGGATAAGGCTGCTTTTCCAGCAACTCCTTAACAAGCGGGATGTGCCGGTCGTAGATATGGGCATCGGCGATGACATGTACAAGCTCCCCCGCTTGCAAGCCGCTGACCTGGGCAAACATATGCAACAGCACAGCGTACTGGCACACATTCCAATTGTTTGCCACCAGCATGTCTTGAGAGCGCTGATTCAAAATGGCATTGATTCGTCCGTTTTGAACATTAAACGTCATGCTGTAAGCGCAGGGGTACAGCTGCATTTCAGACAAATCCTGATGGTTATAGATGTTGGTAATCATTCGCCGGGAGGAAGGATTGTGCTTTAAGTCATACAGCACCCTGTCCACCTGGTCAAACCAGCCCTCTTTGTATTTGTGCCGGATGCCCAGTTGATACCCGTAGGCTTTGCCGATGGTACCCTTTTCATCGGCCCAGGCATCCCAGATGTGGCTGTTTAAGTCTGCCAACCGATTGGATTTCTTTTGCCAGATCCAGAGTATTTCATCTACACAGGCACGCAGATTGGTTTTGCGCAATGTCAGCGCCGGAAATTCCTTGGTAAGGTCGTACCGATTGACAATGCCAAACCGCTTGATGGTATGGGCGGGGGTTCCATCCGGCCAGCGGGTGCGAACAGTTTCATGGGTGTCATAGGTGCCGTTGATAAGTATATCCCGGCAGTTGGATAGGAAGATTTCATCGGCCTGGCTCATCACATTCACCTCAAAAAACGGAACTTGGAGGTGAGTTAAGGGTATGTGAAAAACCTTGGATTGTCAAGGCCATTCCCATTAAATCATGGGTTATGTACAGATCACATTTCCCGGATCACTATCAAGTTTTGATTGATGTTATACTTTTCAATGTACGTCTTCATTAGCATGGTTAATCCCCATACCGATGCATTCATTCCCCAGCAAAACAGCGTCCGCTTCCCATAATGGGAAACGAACGCTGCAGGCTATCAAAAAACCTCTCGGGAGGTATTGGAGGGCGGAAGCCCTCCAATTTCAGATGGAAAACATATAGCCGCCAAACAAGCTCTTAATAGCATAATTCACACGCCGTTAGTTTTCTATTTCCCGCTTCAGATTTTTTGATTTGCTTAGGCTTTACCATGTCGCTGCAGTTGGGGTCGTTATGATATACCGTGCCATTGTCCACCACCCAAACAAAGGGGTCGGTGTCTTCTTTGGCTGTTCCGCTGTACAAAAGGGTCAGCGTTTTTTCCCCTGCAACGCCATCGGCATCCAGGCTGTTCACCTTTTGGAAGGCCCGTACAGCCTCCTTGGTGCCATTGCCGAAATCGCCGTCATCCTTGCCCAGGGCCAAGTAGCCCAGGTCTATGAGCATTCCCTGCATGCTTTTCACTTCATTGCCGTTCATGCCCTGCTTTAAAAGCGTATAGCTTGGTACAGGTGTTGGGGTAGGTGTGGGGGTGACATACGGCGTGGGGCTGGGACTGGGAGTTATGACAGGCGCATGGGAGGGTTCATCGGATGGGGCAGTATATCCCGATACGCCGCTGCTGTAATTCATGACAGGGGTATCATCCCCTTTATTTGGGTCTAAGGTGATATCCCCGGGATCACGGTAGTTAAGCGCAATGGCCATAATGGCAAAGACCGCCAGGGCCGCCAAGACCCAGGGTGCAATCTTTTTAATGGCCGCCATGTATCCGCCATGGGTTTCAAAGGCATCCGCAGCCCCATGAAAATGATAGCTTTTGCGGCGAGCCGGCTGTTGCATTTCATCGCTGTAGGATTCATCCTCCATGGATGATTGCATTTTCTCTGCTCCGCCAACAGGTATAGCGCCGATGACGACCCGCTTGGCCTCTCGCTCCTGTTTTGCTCCTTTGGATTTGAAAAGCTTTTGTATGCCCATACATTCTTCTCCTGTATATGCTCGTCGCCCTAGGATGTGTCATTTATTCCCTGACAAAATGCTTCTTGTTATCC
>JAEYQQ010000022.1 GCA_023409955.1 Bacillota bacterium
TCCACACACAGCGCCATGGCGGACTCTAGCTGCTTTTTGGTATAAGCGGATGCCTGACGGGCCGCCCGGTCTACTGCAAAAGGGGGGATCCCCAAGCGGCTTTTCATATCTGCTGCAGAAGCATTGCTTTCCCGAAGGGTCTTGTAATGAAATAAAATTCGGTACTGCCGAAGGATCATAGCCAGTATGGCAAAACGGCTGCCGCCGGTGCGCAGCATGTTTTCAAACAGTCCAAAGGCTTTGGCTGTTTTCATCTCCACCAGCGCATCTACCATATCAAATACGGAGGCTTCCAGTGAGCGGGTGGCTAACAGTTGAATATCATCCTCCGTTACCTGGTTACGCTCCCCAGTATGGGCAGCCAACTTCTCCATTTCACCCTTTAAAAGCGCTGCATCCTTACCAACGGTAAAAGCCAGGTTGGATGCCGTACTTAGGGAAATCTCCTTGCCAAGCGCCTTCATGGACTGTATGATCCATCTATACAATTCTTCATTTTCTAAAGGATCAAACAGCGCTATGGCGCCATTTTTTTTAATGGCTGTGTATGCCTTGCGGCGTGCATCTGCCTTGCCCTTTTCATAAAAAACAAGGCATGTGGTAGGCGGAAGGTTAGCAAGGTACTCACAAAAGGCGCTGGTTTGATCATCATCTGCCGCTGCATCCCCGCTTTCTTCGTTTTTGCGGGAAGGTTTTAGCAAGGAAAAGTCCCGAACCAGCACTAGGCGCTTGTCCGCCATAAAGGGCAATGTTTCTGCCGCAGATTGTAAAACCTGCAACTGCGGATTCTCCAGTACTGTTTCATTCAGTGCTTCCAGCCCGGCAGGAAGCAGCGCCTTGCGCAGCTGCTCCAGAGCTGTTTGCTTGATATACTCCTCGGTGCCCTCCATCAGATACAGGGTGCCGATATTGCCTGTCTTGACAGTTTTGAAGAATTCTGTATGGTTCATATCACTGCTCCTTGATAAACGGCGTTACGGTTAGCCTGCTGCCGCTTACGGTCAATTGTATGGCGCCGGAAATATCTGTGCGGTATATGGGAATTTGCTGTTGGGTAATTCGCTCAATGGTAAGGGGTGATGGATGCTTATAGGTGCCGGAGCAGCTGATCAGCGCCAGCTGAGGTTGTACAGAATTCAGAAAATCGCTGCTGGTGCTGCCGGCACTTCCATGGTGGGCAACCTTTAAAACATCGGCCGTCACTGCTGCGTAATCCTCATACTCATCGGTGATATCACCTGTAGAAAGCAAGCTTACACCATCCATCAGAATATGGGCTACTAGAGATGTCTGGTTAGCATCTTGGCTTGGTCGCACAGAATCTTCCCTGGGCCAAAGAACAGTCAGCTGCATTCGGGGACTTTTGATGGCTTCACCCTTGTGCAATGATAACACAGGGATGCCTGCATCACGAAGCAGGGAAAGATGCTGTAAGCCTTCACTGTCTGCCATCACGGATTCAGCACCATCTGGGATATAGACACAGCGGATCTTGATTCCGCTGTCCACCAGCGTTTGAATCCCGCCTGCGTGATCCATGTGCAGATGGGTTAGAATCAGTGCATCAATGCTTCTGCCCTCTCCCCGGAGATAGTCTGCAACCTCGCTTCCGGTTTCACCTGTATCGATTACGGCGGTGAAAGACCCGTCCTCCAGTATGGCTGCGTCGGCATCTCCAACGCTAAGCTGGGTATAGCGGACAGCCTTGTTTTCTATCAGGTAGCTGCCGCCAAGAATAAAAACCAGTGTCATCGCCAGCAAAATGGCTTTCCGCCTGCCTTTGCAAAGCACATAAGGCGATAGCAGAAACAAAAAAATGATACCGCCTGTGATAATTGGCCAGCTTGGCGAGGCAACCTGTACCGCCATGCCCGGAATTTTGGCTGCCAGAGATACGCTCCACAAAAGAAGATTGGTCAAGAGCGATGCTGCCGATCCGACAATGCTGCCCAATATACCAAGTGGGCTGAATAACAGGGCAAGAAGATACGAAAGCATCAGCAAAGCTGTGTAAGGGATCACCAGCAGGTTCACAAAAATACCCAACACAGACACTTCATTGTACCATACGGCCAGCGGAAACATAACCCCTACTTGTGCAGCCAAACCCAAAGCAAACATGGTTTTGAAGCTATCCCACTGCTGATGAAGATACTGCCGGATACGGCCATGGCCTTTTGGCTTTTTGCCAGGGAATAGCCGGTTTTGCCACTTTATAAGGGGATCTCCCAAGATCAGCATGCCGGTCACTGCACCAAAGGAAAGCTGGAATCCGGGGGACAAAAGATCCAGCGGTTTGATAATCAGCAGAAGAAGGAATGCAGCCGATATGGAGGTCAGCGGATCATGGGCGCGGCCTGTCAGTTTTGCACCCAGATAGAAAAGAAGCATCAGGGAGGAACGGATTACTGGAGGGCTTCCTCCCACCAGCCAGCTGTAAGCAGCCAGAAGTGCCGCCAGCACAAAAAAGCGAGCCTTTGGCGATAAGTGCAGCCATTTTAAGAGCCACAGGGCTATAGCTGCCAGGTACGCCACATGAAGCCCGGAGATGGACAGGATGTGTGCTGTTCCGGTAATTCGAAAATCCTCCCGTGCTTCTTCCGGTAGCTGATCGTTTGCACCAAGCAGCATCACAGAGGCCAGGGCCGCATTGTCACCCATGGCAGTAAACAGCGCTTTTGTAAGTTGTGCTCTAATATCATAGGCTATGCTGCCAAGTCCAAAGGATGATGGTGCTGTTACAGACATATTATCTCTGCCAAAGACACCAAAGTGAATCCCACGCTGCTTTAGATACAGATCAAAATCAAAGCCGTGAGGGTTTTGCATAGGGGCGGGGTGGTACAGTTTGCCAGAAAAGGATACACGGCTGCCGTTGATAAGTTTTACAGCGGGCTGGCCGTCGCTCCTGTAAAACGTCCAGTAGGCCTTTGAGAGTACTGGCTTTCCATCAATGCTTACGTTACCTAAGGTGCAGGCGGTTTGGCCATTCTCTTGGTTGCGGACCTGGCCTATGACGGTCCCTGTGATTTGATAAATGCCTTCCGCAGGCCTTGCTGGATATGCGCTGAGGGACGCCAGCACAAGACCCAGAAAAAAGAAGGAAGGGACAGCGGCAAGGGCAGTTTTTCCACCCAGGAGTTTATACCAAACAATGGCCATGAAAATGGCAGCTAGCAAGCCCACTGCCCACAACCAATGAAAAGGCCGAGCAGCACCCAAAACAATTCCTGCTCCGTAGCACAAGGCGAATACGGTCAGCGGTCTTGCAGCGATGAAGGAAAGCGGCCTTGGCGCAAGAACCGGAGAGGTTTCGGTCATATCGGGTCACCTTCCGCTGTCAATCTTAATCAGCATATCATGCCTGACAAGCTTAGTTTCTGAGAATATTGCAGCAGCTTCTTTTAAAAGGGTGGCTTCATCCACATCAGGCCGCAGGTGAGTGACCACCAGCTTTTGAACGCCGGCATCTCGTGCCAGCTCAGCGGCTTGATATGCCGCCATATGGGGGTGGCTTTCCTTCCATTGGGATTTTAAGAAGCAGCCGTCTGCCAGCAAAACGCTCATGCCCCGATAGTGCTCTGCCAGGCCATCCATTTTGGTGGTGTCCCCTGTATAGCCAAAGGTGCCTGTTTTAAAGCCCACGGCGGGTACAGGGTGGCGAGCCGGTGTACAGATGATTTCCATGCTCCCGATTGGAAGCATATCTCCCGCTTTGATAAAGTGCAGACGGAAGGATTCTGATTCCAAAAGGAATGTTTGCACAGGAGAAGACGGATCCTCCGGCGCAAAAATGTCAAGGGGAGCAATGACATCCTGCTGGCGGCGGATATCCAGATAATAGCGCATGGCCAGAAGATCGGAACAATGATCTCCATGGCTGTGAGATAAAAGCACAGCGTTTAGCCGTGCAGGGTCCATTTTAGCCATCAGCCGTGCCAGCACACCTGGGCCGCAGTCTATTAACACTCTGTCGTTTTCGTGAGACAAAAGGTAGCCCGAGCAGGCCCCTCCCGCGGAAGGATATGGCCCGTTATAGCCCAAAACACGAACTTCCATTGCGAGGCCCTCCAGCTTTTTTTCTATTGTAGCATAGCTGCTTGGCCTTAACAAGCAAAAGGCCGCCGGTTATCTGGCGGTCCCAGTATGTCGAAAAAGTGTCAATGCCACTTTTTCGAGTTTTTCCCTCGCTGCACTGCACTTTGGCAGCGCCTTTGTGCGGTCGTTCGCTTGGGCAAGGTTGGAATTTCTCCGAAATTTCTGCGAAAGCTACCGCACATGTCGCTAGTTTTCGATCTGTAGTTGGAGGGCATTAGCCCTCCAACAAAAGGTTCTTTGACAGTCTAAGGCCGCCGGTTACCCGGCGGCCCCAATAAACATGGATATATGTAAGGGACTTAATTCTCGGGCTCCAGCAGGCCCAGATTCCCGTCTTTGCGAAGGTACAACACATTGGTCTCCTCGGTCTCCACATTGATAAATACAAAGAATGCGTGACCCAAAAGCTCCATCTGCATGGCGGCATCCTCCACCGACATGGGACGCATCGTGAACTGCTTGGTACGCACCACCCTGCGCTGGTCTTCTGCATCAGCAGGTGTTGTATCCTCAATAAATTCCAACTCAGTATTTTTGAAAGCGTCATCCCGAAGCCGTTTTTCCAACTTGGTCCTATGACGATGTATTTGCTTTTCCAGCTTTGCCAAAGCCTGGTCAATGGCCAGGAACAGGTTATCATCAGCGGAAGCTTCTGCACGAAGAATTACGCCTTCAAAGGGAACGGTGATTTCGGAAATGCGGCGGTTGGATTTTTCTTTGGAGAGCCGGACAAACATTTCGGTATCCTGTTTCAAATACCGTTCCATGCGGTTGGTCTTTTTCATGATCCGCTCGGTGATGCCGGGGGTCACAGTCATGTTTTTACCGGTGATCGTCGTCTTCATAGTCACAGCTCCTTTATGTGAAATGGTTCATCCCCGGGGGATGAAAAAAGCACGCCTGAATGCTTCCTCTTTCAAGGCCTTCCGTCGTGCGTTTGGGTCATTGGAACCACGCCCTTTCGTATAGGATGGACATTGGTTTGACCTTATATCCATCATTCGCTGTAAATAGTTAATATCCTTCTTTTTGTGGTTTGAAACAAAGATTCTATTGCCATTGCATTGGAGCCTTCCCCATGTTTTGACAGCAAGAGATATTCGTTTCCATGGGTTCTTGCGGAATAAAAGGGCATTGCGGGGAAACAATAGCATTACGGCGAGGCGGTGAAGCCCCGCTTACACAAGGAGGGCTTATCTTTGAGGGCAACGGGAATCGTTCGAAGAATTGATGAGTTAGGCCGCGTCGTTATTCCTAAAGAAATCAGGCGCACATTACGAATCCGTGAAGGAGATCCGTTGGAAATTTATACCGACCGGGACGGCGAAGTCATTTTAAAAAAATATTCGCCGATAGGAGAAATGTCCGGTTTTGCTAAAGATTATACGGAATCTCTTTTCCGCAGCCTTGGTCATATCGCCTGCATCGTGGATCGAGATCAGGTGGTGGCAGCCAGCGGCGTATCTAAGAAAGAACTATGCGACAAGCCCATCAGCCATGATTTGGAAACTGCTATCGCAAACCGACAGACGGTTGCTATCAACCGCTCAGTAGGCGGCAAGATTGTGGCTGTTACCAATGAAGAGGATATGACGGGGTATACTGCCCAGGTCGTTTCACCCATTATTGCCGATGGCGAAGCCATTGGAGCCGTTGTGCTCATGAGCAAGGAGCAGGGCGTGAAGATGGGGGATACAGAGCTGAAGGTGGCAGAAACGGCTGCAGGCATTGTTGGTCGCCAAATGGAACAATAACCAGCGCATGGGATATGGCATCAGGCTTGTGCTTCCGCAACAGATTGCTTATAATAGGCATGTTGCGGAATTTTTTTGCCATGAAACGGTAATTGTTGAGGTTGTGAGCCATGACTCGTACCACAAAATCCATTCTGGGGGGCGTGACCATACTTGGCATCACCGGCATCATTTGCAAGCTTGTCGGTGTTTTGTACCGTATCCCGCTGGCCTGGCTCATTGGTGAGGATGGTGTTGGCATTTACGCGCTGGTGTATCCAACCTTCACGCTGCTATTGACCATATCTTCCGCCGGGTTGCCATCAGCGGTATCCCGTATGGTTGCGCAATTCCTGGCCAAGGAAGATCCCAGCAATGCCAAGCGTGTCTTTACAAGCGCTTTGTACCTGCTGTCTGCCGTGGGATTTGTCGCAGCAGTCCTAATGTTTTCACTGAGCGGTTATTTAAGCGAAAGCATTGTTAAAAACCCTCAAACAAGGCTTGGGTTTATGGCCATTGCGCCGTCGCTGTTTCTGGTTTGCATCATCTCCGCTTTCCGTGGCTTTATGCAGGGGCAGCAGGATATGGTGCCTACCGCCATATCCCAGTTGATTGAGCAGGTGGGGAAGGTGGTTGTGGCGCTGCCGCTGGCAGCTATAGGAATGCGCATTAGCCTTGGCCATGCGGCAGCGGGAGCATTGCTGGGGATTTCTATCACTGAGGTGGTAAACCTTATTTACATCGTGTTTCCTTTTATGCGGCGAAGGCAAAGGGTAAGCACTTATACGCAAAACCCAAAGCATGCGCCTGTCCCCATGAAGGTGCTGATGAAACGGCTGGCAGCAATCGCGCTGCCTATCACCCTGGGGGCATGCATCGTGCCGCTGTCCATATGGGTGGATTCAGCTATGCTGGTAGGAAGGCTGCAGGATATTGGCTATACCAAAGACCGTGCTACCGAATTGTATGGTTTATATGCTGGTTTGGTGATCAACCTGATTAACGTGCCCACCGCCTTTTCCATTGCCCTTAGTATGAGCCTGGTTCCTGCCGTATCCGGTTTTTTTTCCAAGGGTGATTATGCAGGCGTGGCCAGGCAAAGCAGCCATGGACTTCGCCTTTCTTTCCTGATTGGCTTTCCCTGTGCCTTGGGCCTTAGCATACTTGCCCATCCGATATTGCAGTTTTTCTATAGCGGCGGGAAGACTTCGGCGGAGAATATCGCCCTGGCGGCTAAATACATGAGCGTAAGCGGGCTGACGGTGGTGGTGTTCATGGTGGTGCAATCAACTACCAGTATATTGCAGGGGATGCGTAAGCAGTATATACCGATGTATAGCATGATGGCAGGCATTGCAGTAAAGGTAGTCTTGAATTATTTCCTGGTAGGTATTCCATCTGTCAATATCCATGGTGCGCCCATATCCTCGTTGGTGTGCTATACCATCAGCATGGTGCCCAATGTGTATTATGTTATGAAATTCGGTCGTATGTCCTTTGACTGGGTAGGTTTTGTGTTCAAGCCCCTTCTGGCTGCCGTTATCATGGCAGCTGCCATTATGATAGGGCAGGCACTTTTGCCAGCAGGCAGGCTTACGACCATAGCGCTTGTGGCATTGGGCGTGGTGGTATATGCGGCAGCGGCATTACTGATCAAAGCAATTACACCGGATGACCTAAGAGCGCTTCATCTTGGCAAGCGTAAGCTGTCGCCCAAAGGAGAGGAATAAGCATGCAGAAAATTACCGTTGTGTCCCTAGGCCCTGGTGCACCGGATTACTTGACCTTGGGCGCATTGGATGTTCTTGAATCCGTTCGCACCGTGATATTGCGCACAGGCAGACATGGAACTTGCGCTGAGCTAGATAAGAGGAGCATAGCATACACCTCGTTGGATGCCCTATATGAGGAATGTGATGATTTTGACGCATTGAATGCCAGGGTGGTGCAAACATTATGGGAAGCGGCAGCAAAAGGTCCAGTGGCATATGGCGTAGCTGACCCAATGACGGATGATACTGTACATGCGCTTTTGGAATCTGCAGGGCTGGAGAATCAAGTAACTGTCCTTGCAGGAGTGCCGCTATCCGCGCCGCTTTTTGGTGCCATACCGAAGATGCCTTCTGGTGAGGCAGTGCGCATCCTCCCTGCGTCCGCATGTGATAAAGCAGTGCTGATCCCCACTGAACCAGTGCTGATCACAGAGCTGAACAGCCGCCTTCTTGCAGGGGAGGTGAAGGGTTGGCTCATGACATTGCATGAACCGGAGTCGATGATTTATTTCTATCCGCCTTCGGAGAAGGTAAAGCGAGCATTTGTACAAATACCCCTTGCAGATCTGGACAGGCAGAAGAAGTTTGACCACACCTGCGCTGTGTATGTACCGGCAGCCGCCATGCTAGGCAGAAGTCGTCATGACTTTTTTGATCTTGTGAAGGTTATGGAAAAGTTGCGTGCACCTGACGGATGCCCTTGGGATAAAGAACAGACGCACGAGTCATTGCGCCCTTATTTGCTGGAAGAGGCCTATGAAGCTGTTTCTGCCATTAATGACGGTGATATGGACCATGTGGCAGATGAACTGGGTGATGTGCTTTTGCAAGTGGTTTTCCATGCGCAAATTGGCAGCCAGCATGGTGAGTTTGACATTCATGATGTGACCACAGCCGTCTGCCGCAAAATGATCTCCCGCCATGCACACATATTTGGAGAAGTTAAGTGCGATACGGCAGAAGAGGTTCTGGTCAGCTGGGATAAGCTCAAACGCCAGGAGCGGGGGCTTACATCCCAGGCTGCCGTTATGGAGGATGTACCTAAGCATCTCCCGGCGCTGATGCGGGCGGTGAAGGTGCAGCAAAAGGCGAAGCAGGTGGGTTTTGACTGGGATGATCCCAAGGATGCGCTGCAAAAGGTTACAGAAGAGGCGCAGGAGGTCCTGGAGGAATTGGAAAAGGGCACTGATCCAGGTGAAGAATTAGGGGATTTGCTCTTTGCAGTTGTTAATGTGTCGCGCCTTTGTAAAAAGCAGCCTGAATTGTTGCTGATGGCAGCTGTGGAAAAGTTCATCCGGCGCTTTGAAAGAATGGAAAAAGCGATTGTAGAGGATGGAAAAGCGTTGGAACTATTGACTTTATCTGAAATGGATGTATACTGGAAAGCGGGAAAGCTGTTGGAAAA
Organism: Bacillota bacterium; assembly: GCA_023409955.1. Taxonomy (GTDB): domain Bacteria; phylum Bacillota; class Clostridia; order Christensenellales; family Aristaeellaceae; genus JAEWAH01. Next base: position 9,009 of record JAEYQQ010000022.1, read on the forward strand.
AAAGACCTGATTTCCATTTATTATTCGCTTGGTTACCGGTTGTCAGCAGGAAAACGCGGGATGGGAGCGAATATTAGTTCAAGCGTTTCCCCAGAAGTATAAATCTATCTTGCATCTTGGTAAAATTTGAGGAGGTACTTACATGAACAAAGCAGAACTGTCCAGTGCAATCGTAGCCAAAACCGGCTTGACCAAGAAGGATGCAGAAAAAGTCATCAACGCGGTTGTGGATGTCATCAGCGAATCCCTCAAGGCTGGCGAGAAGGTTCAGATCGTTGGCTTTGGCTCTTTCGAAGTGAAGGAGCGTCCTGCCCGCACCGCCCGTAATCCCCGCACCGGCGAGGAGATCAAGATTGACGCGTCCAAGGCCCCCGTATTTAAGCCCGGCAAGGCGCTGAAGGACATCGTCAACGAGTAATGTTTGTGCTGCTCCAGCATGGGGCAAGCGGACATCAGCAACTGATCGTAAACGCCCGTGCTTTGCGCATGGGCGTTTTTTGGTTTTATTACGCCAAGCTGCATCGTACAGTATTGTTACGATAGAATGATATACTATGAAGGTTGAGGTATCCCATGCGACTTGACAAGTATTTAAAGGTATCCCGTATCATTAAACGGCGAACGGTAGCCAATGATGCCTGTTCCGGCGGTCGTGTATCACTCAATGGCAAAACAGCAAAGCCTGGTGCTGAGGTAAAGGTTGGCGATATGCTGGAGATACGCTTTGGCGACAGGTATGGACGGTATGAGATCCTGGCAATCCAGGATACGGTGCGCAAGGAAAGCGCATCCCTTATGTATAAGGTGGTTCAGGAGGATGAGACGGTAGCCAGGGAGCGGAACTGATGGAAGGGACAATCATGCGGACTGAAGTAATTATGCTGGCGGCCGGAAGTGGTCGGCGAATGCTGGCAGAGGAAAACAAGGTTTTCCTTCCCATTGCGGGCATACCGGCGCTATGCCGCAGCGTTATGGCCTTTGCAGGTTGTTGTGATGAGCTGGTATTGGTGATAAAGCCTGATGAGGAGCAAAGGGTAAAATCCCTGCTAAAGGCTCATGGCCTGGAAAATGCCGTGACAGCCTATGCCTATGGCGGAGCGGAGCGGCAGGATTCTGTACGCAATGGTGTTGCATGTCTCACGCAAGAAGAATCCATCGTGCTGATCCATGATGCCGCCCGGCCGCTTGTGACAAAGGAAATCATTGATCAAACCGCTACATCTGCCTTAAGGCATGGTACAGGGGTTGCTGCTGTGCCTGTAAAGGATACCATTAAGCTGGTTGACGCAGGTAACCGTGTGATACAGACACCTAACAGGACTTTGCTTCGGGCGGTGCAGACCCCCCAGGCGTTTTTGAAAAGCATATTGATCAAAGCGCACAGGCAAGCGGAAGAATCAGGCCTTTTAGCTACGGATGATGCGGCGCTGGCAGAAGCACTGGGTATACCTGTTCAGCTGACAGAAGGCAGCTATGATAACCTAAAAATCACCACACCGGAGGATATTGCATTGGCGGAGGCGGTGGTTCATCGCCAAAATGGGGGAGGGATGTCTTTAATGAGAATCGGGCAGGGCTACGATGTGCATCAGCTGGTGCAGGGCAGAAAGCTGATTCTATGCGGGGTAGAAATTCCCCATGAAACTGGCTTGCTTGGTCACAGCGATGCCGATGTGGCACTGCATGCCCTCAGCGATGCGCTGCTTGGGGCCGCGGCCCTTGGCGACATCGGCAGGCATTTTCCTGACAGCGATGAGAGATACAGGGGTATATCTTCCATGCTGCTGCTTAAGCATGTGGTTTCGCTTTTGTATGATTTGGGCTGGCGCGTTGGTAATGCGGACGTGACCATTGTGGCGCAGCGTCCCAAGCTGCTGCCTTATATTCCGTTAATGCGGGAAAATGTTGCAAATGCCCTTCAAAGCTCTCTGGATTGTGTCAATGTAAAAGCCACCACTACGGAGCGCCTGGGCTTTGAGGGTGAAGAAAAGGGAATCAGCGCCCAAGCGGTATGCCTTTTGGTGCGCTGCTGATATGGAATGATTCTTATGGGGGTTCCCAATAAAGTTCCACGCTCATATCGTGGTAATTAAAAGCCGGAAAGCAACTGCTTTCCGGCTTTAAGTTAGTCCTATGTATTATTTGGCAAATTCGGTGCTGCGGGTCTCTCGGATTACATTCACGCGGATCTGGCCGGGATACTCCAGCTCTTTCTCGATGCGCTTTGCAATTTCCTTGGCCAACACTTTGGTGCCTTCATCAGTGACGTCATCAGGCTTGACCATAATGCGCACTTCCCGGCCGGACTGAATGGCAAAGCATTTTTCCACACCAGTGAAGGAATTGGCGATTTCCTCAAGCTTCTCCAGACGCTTGATGTAATTCTCCAACGATTCGCGGCGTGCACCGGGGCGTGCGGCTGAGATAGCGTCTGCTGCCTGCACCAGCACAGCTTCGATGGTCTGGGGCTCTACATCGTTGTGGTGAGCTAGGATGGCATGAATGACATCAGGGCTTTCGCGATACTTGCGGGCCAGTTCACCGCCTAAGGAGACGTGGGTGCCTTCCTGCTCGTGGTCCACGGCTTTACCAATATCGTGTAAAAGACCGGCACGTTTTGCTAGGGTAATATCGGCGCCCAGTTCTGCGGCCATCAGACCAGCCAGATGGGAAACTTCAATGGAATGCTTCAAAACGTTTTGGCCATAGCTGGTACGGTATTTTAAACGGCCCAGTATTTTTACCAGTTCATGATGAATGCCGTGCTGGTTGGTTTCAAACACAGCTTGTTCACCGGCTTCACGAATCTGGTTGTCAACTTCCTTACGGGCTTTTTCCACCATTTCCTCAATGCGGGCAGGGTGGATACGGCCATCCATGATCAGCTTTTCAACAGCGATGCGGGCTACTTCACGGCGCACCGGGTCAAAGGCAGAAACGATCACAGTTTCCGGAGTGTCATCGATGATCAGGTCAACGCCGGTGGCGGTTTCCAAGGCACGGATATTGCGGCCCTCGCGGCCGATGATACGGCCCTTCATGTCATCGTTTGGAAGTGTGATAACAGAAACAGTGCTTTCGGCTACGTGGTCTGCGGCACATTTCTGAATCGCCAGTGCGATGATGTTGCGGGCTTTCTTTTCGCCTTCTTCCTTGGCACGGCCTTCGATTTCACGCACCATGGCAGCAGCGTCGTGGTAGGCATCCTTCTGGATGCGGTCAGTAAGCACCTGCCGGGCTTCATCCTGGGTCATACCGGCGATGCGCTCCAGCTCAGAGAACTGGCGATTGTGGTATTCTTCAGCTTCTTCCTGAATTTTTTGAATCTGGAGTTGCTTTTTGTTAAGGCCCTCTTCACGGGACTCTAGGTTGTCAAGCTTTTTATCCAGGGTTTCTTCACGCTGGATTACGCGCCGTTCGGAACGCTGCAGCTCATTGCGCCGATCCCTGATTTCCTTGTCCAGTTCGGTTTTGAGCTTGAGTACTTCCTCTTTGGCTTCCAGAATGGTTTCTTTTTTCTTTTCGTCCGCCTTGCGCATGGCGTCATCCAGCAGGTTCTTTGCATATTCCTCGGCACGGCCGATTTTTTTCTCTGCAGCATTTTTGCGGTAGATATAACCTACCGCCAGGCCGATGGCCGCCGCAACGATGGAGGCCAGTACGATCCATAACCAATCCAATGCGGTCTCCTCCTTACTTTCAAATACTTTCTATACGTGCATCCAAGGATTCGTTGAGAACGACGAAAGCCGTACAGGAAAATCCTGCACGGCTGGGCTGTTTTTTCAAGCACCATGGGTCCATCTGCTTGCTGGTCGATTCGAACACCTGCATGTTCCGGAAAAATATTCCGGTACAATATCCACATAAATGGGAATGCATTAGCACTTCCACTTTGCTGCTATGCCGACATCAGGCAGGAAGGATATATCTCCTATCCAAGGATAAATGGACAGACGGAGCGCGGGGCGTATGACGGTTCCCGCTTTAGTATCCCGCCATCGCCTGCTCTTCCATACAAACCGCCTGGATACAATGAATACCCTATGGCGGAGAAGAAAAGGAATGGTTGCTTTATACAAAAAACAGCACAGGCGTTTCTAAAAAAATTGGCAGTTGGTACGCCTTTTCAGCCGATCATAATCATTGTAACGGCCTGTATCCAATCTGTCAAGATAAATTGTTCCAATTAAGCGCAATGCCTGCCTTTTTAGCAGGCAGTTTGCATAAAATATGATGTACAAAAGAGCTAAACATATACCATGATCAAAATTTGAATGTAAAAAATATTTCCAGAAGCGGCATGATTTTGTAATCGTGGAGCGTCGTATGGGTAGATCCTGCCAAGTGCAGGGGATATAATATGGTTGGATTTAGGTGAAGGAGGAGTTCTAATGTTAAAAAGGTTGCTCCTGACAGCGGTATTGCTGATGGCGGTGATGCTATTTGCCGCAGCACCTGCTTTGGCAGATGTGGTGCCGGCAGAGACTGGTGAGGTGATCAGCCATAACGTTACGTTAAGGTCGGATCATTCCTCAGACGCTGACACAATTATGAGGCTGAAAAACGGCGATACTTTTGATATACTGGACAGATCGGATCACTGGCTGTATATAGCGTATACCGATCCTAAAACGTCTCAAGTTTACAATGGGTGGGTCTCCAGCTATTATGTGGCCGAAAACCCCATTCATATTACGCTGCGAGAAAGCGGTGTGGCATTCGCATATCCATCATCCTCCAGCAAACGGGTTGGTACAATCCCTGCTTATACCCGGCTAACAGTTATCGCCCAACTGGATAAATACTGGGTGGTAAGCTTCAGGGATGCTGCTGGCTCCATACCCAAATCCACCAAGGTGTGGTTGGATGAGGAATTGGAGGTATGGTCAGGTGCACCGGTGACGGTAGCCACAGTAACAAAAAAGACCATTACACGAACAGGCCCTGGCACCAAATGGAGCTCTGTTAAAACACTGAAGGTGGGGGAAACGGTAGAGATCCTTGATACAGATGGCGACTGGTGTGTGATCAAGCATGAGGATGCGATTGCCTATATCAAGCATGCTGATGTAAGTTATTGATTTGAGCAAACAGCAAAGGACGGCGGCATATATGCCGCCGTCCTTTAGTCTTATTCCTCATCTAGTAATGCGGGATCATCGTCCTCGGATACTTCTGTGGAAAGGGAAGCGACCGCATTTTGCATCTCCTTGCGGATGATGGCGTCGATCTCGCGGAAGATCTCAGGGTTATCCTTCAAATACTGCTTGGCGCTTTCACGGCCCTGACCAATACGCTGATCGTTGTAGCTGAACCAAGCACCACTCTTGTGTATGATGTCCCTGGAAACAGCTGCATCCAACAGGGAGCCTTCCTTGCTGATGCCCTGGCCAAAGACGATATCAAACTCGCAGACCCTAAAAGGCGGTGCGACCTTGTTTTTAACTACCTTTACCTTGGTGCGATTACCGATGGCATCAGATCCTACCTTTAACTGCTCGCCCTTGCGAACATCCAGTCGGACGCTGGCGTAAAATTTCAGCGCACGGCCGCCGGGGGTAGTCTCTGGGTTGCCATACATTACGCCAACCTTTTCACGCAGCTGGTTGATGAAGATGGCTACGGCGTTGGTCTTGGAAATGACGCCAGCCAGCTTGCGCAACGCCTGGCTCATAAGGCGGGCCTGTAGGCCCACGAAGCTGTCACCCATTTCGCCGTCGATTTCCGCCTTGGGTACAAGTGCCGCAACGGAGTCAATAACAACGATGTCAATGGCACCGGAGCGGATCAGCGCTTCGGCGATTTCCAGGGCCTGTTCACCTGTGTCGGGCTGGGAGATGTACAGCTCGTCAATGTTGACGCCAAGCTTCTTAGCATAGTTGGGGTCAAGAGCATGTTCGGCATCCACAAAGGCTGCAATTCCGCCCAGGCGCTGTGCTTCGGCCACAACATGAAGGGCTACAGTGGTTTTACCGGAGGACTCTGGTCCGAAAATTTCTATAATACGACCCCGCGGGATGCCGCCGATGCCAAGGGCCATGTCCAGGTCCAGGCAGCCAGTGGGGATGACGGGGATAGCGCCGCTGCGGGCGGAATCACCCAGCTTCATGACGGAGCCTTTGCCAAACTGCTTGTCCAGTGCGCTTAAGGCTGATTCCAGCGCCCGCAGTTTTTCTTCCTGCTGAGCAGACGCAGGGACCTTCTTTTCCAGCGTGTCTTTCTTGGCCATGGGAGAACCTGCCTTTCTTATCAATGCGTATGTAAGGGTGATGCCAGCGCATACAAGCGCATGGCGTTGAGCGCGTGAAGGGTGGTGAGGGTGCGTATTCGGCTGCGGCTGCCGATAAAGTGATGCCGTGTGCATGTGACGCCTTCTTTGGATGCTGTGCCGATATACACCGTACCCACGGGATCGTTGCTTGTGCCGCCGCCGGGCCCGGCAAAGCCGGTTACTGAGACGGCAAAGTCGCTGCCGGTTAATATCCGGGCGTTTTCAGCCATGGATTTGGCACATGCTTCGCTGACAGCGCCGTGTGTCTCTAGAAGTTCCTTGGGGACGTTCAGTAGTCCCATCTTGGTTTGTTCTGTATAAGTAACAAAGCCACCCAGAAGCGTCTTTGAAGCGCCAGGAATGCTCGTCAGCTCTTGGCAAATCTTGCCTCCGGTAAGACTCTCGGCAACGGAGATGGTCAGATCCTTGTGCGCCAGAGCAGACATGGCGCTTGCGGCTAGGGAGCCCTGGTTGTCAGGATCGACGGCGTATACCACATCGCCAAGTCTTGCTTTAACCTCTTCCACAGTTGGCAATAGCAATGCAATTGCCTCCTCCCGGGTGGCGGCTGCAGCGGTTGCCCGGAGCTGTACTTCACCCAGAGAGCAGTAGGGGGAAAGGGTAGGGTTGCCCAGCTGCTCCAAATCGGATAGCATGGCATCCACATCGCTTTCGCCCATGCCGAAAATGCGGATATAGCGGCTTTCAAAGCACAAATGCCCATGGTTTTGAAGCCAGGGGGCTACGTGCAGGTCAAACATGGGTTCCAGCTCAATGGGCGGTCCAGGCAGGTGAAAGATCACCTTGCCATCCCCAGCAGGCACCATGGCCCCTGGGGCGGTGCCGTTGGGGTTGAACAAAACGGATGTATCGGGGGTGAACATGGCCTGGGAAAGATTATTTTCCGCCATGGGCCGATTCATCGCCTTAAAGCGGGCACGTACCATTTCCTCGGCTTCCGGGCGCAGCACCAGCGGCTTGCCAAGAAGCGCGGCAGCGGAACGCTTGGTAATATCATCCACCGTAGGCCCAAGACCACCGGAGGTGATGACCACATCCGCCCTGGAAAGGGCTAGTTTGTAAGCGGCCTTTAATCGCAGGTCATTATCGCCGACAGTGGTATGGTGGTAGCAGTTGACACCCAGCTCACTGAGCCGCCTGCTTAAAAACTGGGCGTTGGTGTTTACAATCTGTCCCATCAGCAGCTCTGTGCCCACGCAAAGGATCTCAGCTATCATTTTTGTGCCTCCCCAGCTAACAGAACAGAACGGTTTTTGACAAAGTAATCCACACCGGACCACAGGGCCATGATGACCATGATATAAGACATGATTTCTTTGACAGGAATAGAACCAAAGGGCCAGTTGTCAATCATGGTAAATGATATGGCAATCATCTGGGTTACGGTTTTGATCTTGCCAAGGGGCCCGGCGGCAATGACCTTGCCTTGCAGGGAGGCAACCATGCGAAGGCCGTCTACGGCCATCTCCCGGGCCAGCACAAGGATGACCATCCATGCGGGGATCTTTCCCTGGGCAGCAAGCAGAATCAGGGTGCAGAGCACCAGCAGCTTATCCGCCAGGGGATCCACAAATTTGCCAAAGTCTGTAATTAGATTTCGGGACCTGGCGATGTGCCCGTCCAGAAAATCTGTAAAGGACGCAATCAGGAAAACGACAAGCGCCAGCCAGTTAAATAGCGGTGTGCCAACGTACATGAGTCCCAGGCATACGGGGATCAGCAATACACGCAAAATGGACAGGCGGTTGGGCAAATTCATGCTTTTACTCCCATCAGGTCATAGGTTTTCGCCTTGGTAATGCGAACGTCACAGAAAGACCCCGGGGTTAACGGTGTAGGGGATGAGAAAAGAATCTCTCCGTCGATCTCCGGTGCCTCCCATTCCGAGCGGCCGGTATACATGCCATTGCTGCGCTGGCTGGTGACCAGAACTTTGGTAATTGAGTCCACTCGCAACTTGTTGCGGCTTTGGGAAATGGAAGCTTGCAGCTTCATCAGCCTGTCCAGCCGTTCCTCACGAACTTCCGGCGGTACCTGGTCTTCCATATCCGCTGCCGGCGTGCCTTCCTCAGGGGAGAAAGCGAAAGCACCCAGCCTGTCAAACTGCTGTTCGCTGACAAAATCCATCAACTGTGCAAACTCCGCTTCTGTTTCCCCGGGGAAGCCAACGATGATGGAGGTGCGCAAAGCAAACCCCCGCTCACGGGCGGCATGCAGCAGCTCTCGGATGCGCTCCGGTCCGCCGCGGCGGCGCATGCGCTTTAGCACACCGGCGTCGATGTGCTGGACAGGCAGGTCCAGATATTTGCATACGTTTTCTGTGTTGGCCATTGTGTCCAGCAGTCGTATATCCGCCTGGTCCGGATAGCAGTACAGTACCCGCAGCCAGTCGACACCATCTATTTGAGAGGCCTTTAGAATCAAGTCAGGCAGCTGCGAGCCTTTGGCCCAATCGGTACCGTAACGGGTGGTATCCTGGGCCACAAGCACATGCTCTTTCACGCCTTGACTGGCCAGACTCTGGATTTCTTTAAGGATGCTCTCCTCAGGCCTGGAGCGGTAGCGCCCCCGGATTAAGGGGATGGCGCAAAAAGCGCAGCGGTTGTCACAGCCGTCGCCAATGCGAATGTAGGCGGAGTAGGTGGGGGTGGTCAGCACGCGGTCTGTTTCCAAAAAGGAGTCGGATGGTGCGCAATAGGCACCGCGGTTGCCATTTAGAGCGCCTTCAATGGCGGAGACAAGCCGGCCGTATTGATTAACGCCCAGAACAAGGTCGATTTCAGGAATATCGGCAAGCAGCTCATCGGAATACCGCTGAGCCAAACAGCCGGTAACCACCAGCAGCTTGCAGGCACCTGTTTGCTTGTACTGGGCCATTTCCAGTATGGTGTCAATGGATTCGGTCTTGGCAGTTTCGATAAAGCCGCAGGTGTTAATAATCAGAATTTCTGCCTTTTTGGCATCGGGTATAATTTGATATCCACTTTGACGGAGGATGCCAAGCATCTGCTCGGTATCCACCCGGTTTTTGGTGCAGCCTAAAGAAACAACGCCGACGGTTACGGGCATGAACATAACTCCTTCTGCTGGTACAAATGGGGAATATACTTTTGCATACCTTTGTCATTGTACCATAACCAGCGTGGAATGTAAAAGAAAAACACCCCTTTTCCAAAAGGCACACTTTGTAAATATTCATGCCACGCAAGTGTGGATACTGCCTCATGCATAATTGGCATGCTGTTGGTGAATGATATCCATATAGAATAAAGTGAGTATTGACACCCAGTAACAAATAAAGGAGATGAAGCCTAGATAATCGAAGTGTTCATCCAATAAATGGCCTTTGCATTCGTTTACATCGCAAGGCCAATGATGGAGAAACAATATGGAAGTGCAAAACGAAGTCAAAGCCATTTTGAACAAGCTTGGCCTTCCGTTTGGTGAAATTGTCAAAAGTGGTGCAGGCTTTCGCAATGAGGTCTGGCTGACTGATGACTATGCAATTAAAATGTATAACGATAACATCGGCGGCTATGGTAAAGAACGATGGTTTTATCAGACCGTACAGCCGTTGTATGCTCCTCGATTGATTGCGTATGGTCAAGCTTATATCATCCTTGAAAGAGTACACGGAAACGGTCTTTTCTGCTTGTGGCGCGATATGAATGACATCAAACGGGAAGCGGCTGTCGCCCAAATAGCGGATATAGCCTGCAAAATAAATCAGGTATGTCTTGACGGTGCGGAAAACTACTTCCATATCACAGATGATTGGCAGCAGAATGTTTATCAACGCATTCATGGCAATATTGCGAAATTGATCAGCGCAAATGGCATACCACCTGTCCTTGCCCAGCGGGTGTTGCATTATACCCTTGATCATGTGCATTGCCTGGATGATAAAAGGATGCATCTGGTGTATGCTGACTTGCATTTTGATAATCTAATTATTACAGAAAATGGCAAGCTGTATCTTTTAGATTACGAAATGCTGGAAGCAGGCCCTTGTGATCTTGTGCTTGATGTCTGGCAACGAATGCTGATCCATCCCTTCATTTATGCAAATGAAGCTGATCATGCACAGACAGTGCCTCGGGATTATCAGCACATCCTGACTTGGCTTAAAAAGTATGTGCCTGATTTGTTTAAGCATCCCCATGTCAGGGAAAGAGTCAGTCTTTATGGCGTGATGTACGAACTGGATATGCTTTGCAATTACCCCATGGCCGGTTTGTCTATTGAGCGTCTTGAGATGTATTTGGATGGAATGGCGTGGTGAAAAGAATGATTCAGGACCTGCGCAAAATCTGATTTTTACTTGCAGAATTCCCCAAGCTAGGGTACAATAAACCGTACTGCGCGCTTTTCGCCGCGAAACCCAAAAGTTTGAAAGGATGGACGCCATGCGCGTATATCATCCGTTGGGTGCATATCAGGGCCTTCCGCCGGAAAACGTGTTCTTCGTTATGGATGACATGGATATTCAGCAAGGCACAGGTTATGTAATGCCTTTTTTTCAGCCGGATATGTTCCCCCAGCGTCCCATGAATTTATATTTGCAGCTGGAAGCGCCTGCTTCCTGCCAATACATGCTATTTGGCGCTTTATTAGCCAGGGTCAGCCAGCTTAGGTCCCAGAACCCTTTTATGCCCACAAGGCTGTACACGCAGCTGGCGGTGGATGACGCAAGGGGAATGGAGTTTTTTACATCAAACGGTTTTTCACTAGATGATGCAGAGGACTTGGTTCGCTTTCCCATACCCGAAATGGGCGGTAGCGTACCCATGGGCTGCTCCATTTCCAATGTGCCCCTTCGCAACGAGTTTGAACAGCAGGCAATGCTCAATCGGCTGAACCAAAGCCGTATCGCACCGCTGGACCTTGTTACCCTGGGCCAGTGCATGCAAATGCCTCACTTTCTGGCACTGGGCATTTACCGTAATGAGGAGCCCATTGGTGAAGTGCTTTTGTCCGGAACAGGGGACAGGGCAACGCTGGCGGCATTATATATCCGCTCCAACTACCGCAAGACAGGCCTTGGAAAAGCGCTGTTGACAAGGGCGCTGCATATGATACGGGATGAAGGTGTTACCCAGGTGGAGGCCTTGGTACTGCGCCGAAGCCCTGCCCAGTGTGCCATGGCCAGAAGCATGGGGGCGCGGTTCATACGTACTACTTGTTATTATCCTGGTATCGACATCGGTTGAAAGTTTGCATAATACAAAAAGGAATCAAGCCTGAGGCAACCGCCCAGCTTGATTCCTTTTTTGCTACGACTAATCACTGCTATAATCTAGTTTCTGGTTTTGATGGCTTGTTCCCGGTAGGCTTTGGGGGTGATCCCCCGATGGGTCATAAAAGCTCGGTAGAAGGTACGCTCACTTTCAAAGCCGCAGGCATCCACCACCTCGCTGATGTTGACTGTGGTGCCCAGCAGCATGGCGCAGGCACGCTCGATGCGGATGGCATTGACATAGGTGTGCAAGCTGCAGCCAATGCGCTGGGAAAACAATTTGGAGATGTAATACTTGTTCAAATAAAGGTGTTTGGATAAGCGCTCCAGTGAAATCGGCTCCATGATATGTGCATCGATGAAGGTGATCAACTCCCGCAAGGAATCGTGGGAAGGGGCCTTCTTGCGTTCTCCCAAAGGCAGTACCTCCAGCAGTCGGCCGATGATAACGCCAAGGTATGCCCTGCAAAGCGGCTCTCCGATATTCGACGATTTGGCCAGTGTCTCCATACAGTGGAGTATATCGGGGTGGATCTGTTCCTTATCAATGAACGGGTTCGGACAGCCATGCTGGGTGATCTTTGGCGCGTACTCGTGTATCAGGGATAAGTCAATTATTGCGATCAAATACCGCGTTGCGGTCATGGCGGTATAACTGTGCACATGGTTCGGCCAGACAATGGCTGCATCACCGGAAGACTGCAGCTTTATATGGTCTTCCACTACAACTTTTGTCTGCCCTTCAAGGCTTATGAATATCTCCAAGCTGGAATGAAAATGGGGGTAGAAGGTCAAGTTCTGCCCGTAATACACCCGTAATGCCTGTCGGTTGATTTCAAAAAATGCGTTGCTGCTCATGCTATGCATGCGCCTTTCTAAAGGAATAGAAGTAGCTGCATCATAACATGGAAATGAAGATTCGTACAGCAGAGAAAGAAAAATTTGCAGGCATACGCAGCACTACTTTTGTCAGTGACTTTTGGTGTTTTGTCATACGCTTTTTATTGTCATATGTTATGATGTTTCCATCATCCAGAGTATCGAAATATCATATTACTGAAAGAGGGGCATTGCCATGAAGATTGCCTATACCGGCTGGACCTGGCTTGTACACCACAAGGACAACTATCAATACGAGTTTGAGCAATTCTTGAAAGCGGCAAGCCATTTGGGGTATCAGGCGGTGGAGAACTTCGCCTTTATCGCCAAATACTTTGACAATGACGCAGCATCTATCAAAGACCTTTTGGATAAGTATCAACTGGAGATGGCCAACCTGTACCTGCATTATTCAGATGATCCGGAAAAGGATTATGAAAACGCAATATTCTATGTGGATTTCATGAAGAAGATTGGCGCTACCTACATGAACTTGCAGGGTACCATGTGGCATGACACTCCAAATGAGCGGCCAACCGATCATGAGCAAATTGCAAAATATGCGCAGCTTTCTAACCGCATCGGCAAGCTGTGCAGAGAGAATGGCCTGGTGGCCTGCTTCCATCCCCATGCCAACACAGCCATTTTCTCTATGGAACAAATCGATTTGTTTCTTTCTATGACCGAGCCTGATTATGTTGGACTGTGCTTGGATACGGCTCATACCACCATCGCCCACATGGATGCGGTGAAGGCTGTGAAGCATTTTGTACCCCGCATCGCCTATATGCACTTGAAGGATGTTGACCCTGACGCTGCCGGTGCTTTTGCCGACAGGCCCATGGCACGCTTTTTACCCTTGGGCATAGGTACGGTGGATTTTGCTGGCGTTGTGAAGGAACTCAAAAATGGCGGCTATGACGGGGTGCTCTGCGTGGAGCTGGATAACCCGCCGGTTTGTAATTATCATGCTGCCATGGTTTCCAGAGAATACCTGCACAATGTGCTGGGTCTGTAAGGGGGATGTGCATATGGCAGTGAAGGTGGCAATGATCGGCGTTGGCGCCATCAGCGGGATCTATCTGAAAAACATTACAGAGACATTTCATGAGTTGGAGCTTATAGGCGTTTGCGACCTTGTTAGAGAGCGGGCGGAAAAGGCCCAGGCGGAATACCATATCCCCAAACTCTATGAGACCATGCACGATGCCTTTGCTGACCCGGAGGTTCAAATCGTATTGAACCTCACCAGGCCCATTGAGCATTATGAGGTGACAAAGGCAGCCTTGCTGTCTGGCAAGCATGTATATAGCGAAAAGCCCTTGGGGGCCGATCTTGAAGAAGGCAAAGCACTGGTAAAGCTTGCCCAGGAAAATGGCCTGTACCTGGGCGGTGCACCGGATACCTTTTTGGGAGCAGGTCTGCAAACCTGCCGCAGGATCATTGATGATGGCATTATCGGTGATGTGATAGGTGCAGCGGCGTTTATGATCTGCCGAGGGCATGAAAGCTGGCATCCGGATCCTGAGTTTTACTATAAGCGCGGCGGCGGTCCGATGATGGATATGGGGCCATATTATGTAACAGCGCTGGTAAACCTTGTGGGCGGGGTAAAAGCTGTAACAGGTGTTACCAAATCCACCTATTCCACAAGGCTTGTGACCAGTGCGCCAAAGCGTGGCCAGGTGGTTACTGTGGATGTTCCCACCTATGTCACAGGTACCATGGAGTTTGAAAACGGGGCAGTCGGCACCATTTTCACGACCTTCGATGTGCATTATCCTGCCCAGGCACGGCTGGAGATCTATGGTACCCAGGGTACGTTGTTTGTGCCTGACCCCAACTATTTCGGCGGACCTATCTCTCTCTACACGCCGGAAGACAAGGACGTGAAGGAATTCCCGCTCTTATATGATTACAAGGAGAATAGCCGAGGTCTTGGCCTGGCCGACATGGCCAACGCTCTTTTAAACGGCCGCGCAGCCAGGGCGGATTTCAGGCAAACGCTGCATGTGCTGGAAATATTGACTGCTTTTGAAAAAAGCAGTGATGTACAAGGCAGGGTGGAGCTTGAAACTCAATTTAAACGCTGCATGTCCATGAAGCGCAGCGGTATGCCTGGTGTCATCGATTAAGTCATGGGCTTGTATATGATTGATGTAAATGCAAAATACATCCAATTTGGCACTTGACAGCAAGAGCAGGCATAAGTATAATGCAAGCCAATAGTATATAAACCGTTGAACAAGACGAGTACGCATGGATGGTCTTTTACAGAGAGCCGCAGGCGGTGGGATTGCGGTAAAGAAGGCTGTGCCGAATGGACTTGTGAGGGCAGGGCGAAAGGCAGCGAGTAGTACCTGACGGGATCTTCACCCGTTACCAAGGAAGCATATATCATGTGTATATGATCAAAGTGGGCCGTATGGCCAATTTGGGTGGTACCGCAGGAGTTCATGCTCTTGTCCCTTTTAGGGACAGGGGCATTTTTTTATCCCAATTGAAAAAATGCGCAGTGTATGAAACCACAGCCGGTAGGCTGGGCAAATAAACGCAAAGGAGAATATGCCATGACCAAGATTCCCTATCGTTTTTACCTAACCGAGGAGCAGATGCCAAAGCAATGGTACAACCTGCGGGCAGATATGAAAAGTCAACCGGAGCCGTATATAAACCCCGGTACGCTAAAGCCTGTTACGGCGGAGGATTTGTATCCTGTGTTTTGCCAGGAGCTGGCCCGGCAGGAGATGGACAGTACCAACAGGTATATTGATATTCCTGGCGAGCTCATGGATATTTACCGTATTTACCGTCCTTCACCTCTGATTCGGGCCTACAATCTGGAAAAAGCGCTGGATACACCTGCCAAAATATATTACAAATACGAAGGCAATAACACCTCCGGCAGCCACAAGCTAAACTCTGCGCTGGCTCAGGTGTATTATGCCAAAGAGCAGGGGTTGAAAGGGTTGACCACAGAAACTGGCGCAGGTCAATGGGGAACGGCCATGGCGGAGGCTGCCTCCTATTTTGGACTGCCATTGACAGTGTATATGGTCAAGGTTTCTTACCAGCAAAAGCCTTACCGCAAAAATGTCATGGAGACATTTGGCGCCAAAGTAATCGCCAGCCCCAGCGATACGACCCAAGTAGGCAGGGCTATGCTTTCGCAAAACCCCGACAGCAACGGCAGCCTGGGCTGTGCTATTTCTGAAGCCATTGAAACTGCGGTATCCAATGAAGGGTACCGGTATGTGCTGGGGTCGGTTCTCAACCAAGTGCTTTTGCACCAGTCCATTATTGGCTTGGAAACAAAAAAGGCCATGGAGCTGTTGGGCGAATATCCTGATATCATCATTGGCTGCGCCGGTGGCGGTTCCAACATGGGCGGCCTAATGGCACCTTTCATGCAGGACAAGATTTTAGGTACGGCGAACCCGCATTTTATAGCCGTAGAGCCTGCCTCCTGCCCCTCCATGACCCGGGGCAAATACGCATATGATTTTTGCGATACAGGAAGGATTACACCCCTGGCCA
This sequence comes from Bacillota bacterium, assembly GCA_023409955.1. Classification (GTDB taxonomy): domain Bacteria; phylum Bacillota; class Clostridia; order Christensenellales; family Aristaeellaceae; genus JAEWAH01. The sequence continues at coordinate 24,956 of JAEYQQ010000022.1, forward strand.
AGATGTACACCCTGGGCAGTGGGTTCATGCCGTCTCCCAACCATGCGGGCGGGCTGCGCTACCATGGCATGTCACCCATTTTGTCTAAGCTGTACCACGATGGGTATTTGGATGAGGCAAGGGCTGTGGAACAGTCAAAAGTGTTTGAAGCTGCCGTGTTTTTTGCCAAGCATGAAACCATTTTGCCCGCGCCGGAATCGGCGCATGCCATCTGGGGCGCTATGGAGGAGGCCATCCGCTGCCGTGAATCCGGAGAGAGGAAGACGATACTCTTTGGACTAACCGGTACTGGTTATTTTGATATGTCTGCTTATGCCGCACACAATGAGGGCAGGATGACTGACTATATTCCCACAGATGCGGATCTGCAGCCGGGCTTTGCTTCGTTACCCAAGATTCCAGGGGTTCAGGAATAGACCTCCTGGGGAGGAGGTCTTAGTAAAGCTGACTGTAGGAGGTCACTTTGGCTGAGAACTTGCTTACGCATAGGAACGCGAATGATGCAAAGAAACCGCCCCGATTATCCGTCGGGGCGGTTGCTGTTCGTTTGGTGTATATATACTAGCATCGGTATACTGAAGTGTATGATTGGTAATCGCATTTACTGTATTTTGTCAATATCTTTCCGTCTCAAAGGCGGTCCAGTCCAGCGGCTTTGGTTCTTCATCATTCAAAAGCCCTGCGATATGGTGTAGCAAGGGAAAATCCTCCCGCCTGGCGATTCCCCGATCCACCCAAAAAGCCATGGCTTCAATGGTTCTGCGAGCAATGACAACGGATTCCAAGGTAACGCCGTTCAGTTCCTTCAGTGCATCACGAAGATGCATGCCACGGCCGAGGCGGATGCCAAGTGCCCTTGTGCGGCCGCCAAAGATGGTGACGTACAAATCACCTGCGGCATAGGTGATGTTCTCCGGACCGCCGCCGGTGAGGGTTAGCATTCTGCCCATCTCTTTTACGCTTTGACCAAAGAGGGCCGCTTGCGTATTGTATGCTTCGGTGCAACCGATTCCATCCTTCATTTCCACCATGCCAATGGCCAAAGATACACCAAGCGCATAGGCGTTTTTCATGGCCACGGCGCATTCCACACCCATAATATCGGTGGAAAGGCTGATGTGGTAATAATCGGTCTCAAGAATTGCTTTTAACTGCCGGAGAATTGCCATGTCTTGACCGCAAAATGCCACGCAGGTCTGGCGGCGGTCTGCAAGCTCATAACTGGTGCAAGGACCGCCGATGGCGTTTAGGGACAGGCGATGGCCTGTTTTCTCATCCAGCAGGTGGGGGAAGGGCACCAGTGTTCCATCCGGCATATTTTGAAGTCCTTTTGTCACCGACAGCACAGGCAGTGCGGGGGGGACCATGGGCAGTACATGCTCCGCAAACCAATCCACCCCGAAGCTGGATACGCCGCCAACCAGAAGATCAGCACCCGCAAGGGCTGATTGAAGGTCTTCATTCTGAAAATAATGTATGCCAGCCGGGAGCGTACGCTTCATATTCAAATGGTAGCTATGCAGCTTTAGATGTTCAATAATTTCCTTATCCAAATGTGTTCCGACGATGCGGACCTCATGCCCGTTATCCCGAGCAGGAACGCTGATGGCCGAACCCATCATGCCGGCACCCACAATAACGATTACTTTCTTCATAGGTCGACTCCTTTGTTATTAATGCAGTAATTCACAGCCCCAGGATTGTGTATCCATCATTGTTGGAAGGCTGATAAAATGAGCGGAGGCGATTTGCATACCGTCCGTCACAGCCGTAATAATCCCCGGTAGGATAAGTATCCTAAGTTCAGGTTATGGTATGCTTCATGACAGATTATTTTTTGCCATACAAGGGCCCTAGTTTTTCGCAGGCCCTGTAGTCAGCTGCCTCCAAATCATGGGTGCCAAATGCATCCCACATGCTGGGACGGTAAATGTTCTCCGCTGTCACATTGTGCATGCAAACAGGGATGCGCAGCATGCTGCACAGGGTAATCAAATCAGCACCGATATGACCGTAGCTGAAAGCGCCATGGTTGGCGCCCCACCGGCGCATGACCTCATATACGCTGACAAAGGCACCTTCTCCGGTGAGCCTGGGCGCAAAGATGGTGGTGGGCCAGGTGGGGTCGGTGCGGCGGTTGATGATCTCATACACATGCTTGGGTACTTCTACCGTCCAGCCCTCCGCCAGCTGCAAAACTGGACCCAGACCGTCAATGAGGTTGATGCGGCATAGGGTAATGGGCATGCCGCCTTCGGTTAACAGCTGAGTGGAATAACCGCCACCGCGGAAATAGCCCAGGTCGCCATAGCAGAATTTGGTGTTTTCCATGCAGCTTTCAGCATCGCTGGCTGTAATCTCCCACCAGGGCTTGATGGTTGGCTTGCCATCCTTTTTGCATAGGCCGCTGGCTTCCAAGGAGACAGAACCGGAGTTGATCAGGTGGATCACTCCGTTTTCAGCAAGACCATCCGGTTTCCAGCCAGTAACCCGCTCTATGGCTTCCGGGCTCCAGAAGGTGCGTACATCGGCAAAGCACTGGGCGGTGCCGGTCAGCAGCTTGCCAAAGAGCATAGAAATCCCATTGAGATGGTCGTTTTCGGTTGCCACGATCATGGGCTCTCGAATGCCATTCCAATCGAAGGATGTGTTCAAAATAGATTCCATAAAATCGCCGTTGGGGAAATGGTCTGTCCACTGCCGCTGGCCCTGAAAGCCCCCGGCGATGGCGTTGTGGCCGCAGGCTTCCTCGGCAAAGCCGAGTTCCTTCAGCTTTTCATTGCCTTGCATCAGGTCCCTGGCGATCATGGTCATGAGGATGCTTTGCTCCATCACTTCAGCTTTTTTTTCGTCACTGTGACGGATCCCTTCCGGGTTTTTGTCTATACCGATGTGCACATACTGCCGTACCCAGGCTTTGGCCAGTTCAAACTCCTCAGTGTCGTAGATCTTTTCTTCCCATCGGCGGATAAATTCCGTTGTGTCGATAGACTCCATACGCATACCCAGGAACTTTTCCAAAAACTCTGGGTTTACGATGGAACCGGCAATGCCCATGGACATGCCACCCATACCAAGATAGCTTTTGCCGCGCATGTAGGCTACAGCTAGGCCTGCTTTGGCAAAGCGGAGCAGCTTCACCTTGGCATCATCGGGGATGGTGGTGTCTCCAGCTTCCAGAACATCACGGCCATAGATACCAAATGCGGGCAGCCCTTTTTGGCTGTGGCTTGCAAGGGCGGAGGCCAGATACACCGCACCTGGACGCTCTGTACCGTTAAACCCATAAATGGCCTTGGGCATTAGCGGGTCCATATCAATGGTTTCAGCGCCGTAGCACCAGCAGGGAGTTACGCTAATGGTAAGGCCAACACCTTCTTTACGGAACTTGTCGGCGCAGTCTGCCGCCTCGGCTACGCCGCCGATGGTGGAATCGGAAAGAACACATTCTACAGGCAGGCCGCAAGGGTGACGTAAGGAGTTTTCTAGTAGATTGGCTACGGATTTTACGAGTTCCATCGTTTGGTTTTCCAAGCTTTCACGAACACCGCTACGGCGTCCGTCGATGATGGCTCGGATACCAATCTTGGGTAGGCTTCCGCGATATTGGTTTTTTGGGGCGTTGGACATAAAAAACGCTTGCATAATGTAGGAGCCTCCTTAAGCTAGGTATAAGTTCTCATCTGCATATTACATTCAAACAATGCTGTTTCAGTCTGAAAAATATGGTAGGCGAAATGGCATGCATTGTCAATAGAATAAAAAGTAAAGCGTATAATTAATGAAAGGAAATGTTCATGATATTCCATGCGTTGACATATGGATTCTGTTACCGTATGATACAACTAATGGAAATAGATTGAAAGGGGTTTCAAGTATGGCAGATTATATCTTGGATACACTCCAAAGCTTTGTGGATGCGAAAATAGCGGCTGGTGTTTCTGCCATAATTACATTGGAAGGTAAAGGAGAGCTTTTTTATAGCACTGGTCTTGCAGACTTGCAGACGCGACGGCCCTTTAAGCGTGATGCTATATTGCGCATGTACTCTACCACCAAGCCAGCTACGGCGACTGCTGTCATGACGCTGGTGGAAGCAGGAGTATTTACATTGGATATGCCAATTTCGCGCTTTCTGCCTGAGTGGAAGGATGTTAAGGTTTGCGTTATCAAGGATGGAAAGCCGATTCTTGAACCAGTTAGGCGTGAGATTACAGTTTTTGATCTGCTGACCATGACATCCGGTATCCCATATCCAGAGGTTAAGCCTACTGAGGATGTTGTAATGCAGGAAGTTTCCAAGTACTATAAAAAAGCAATGCGCCATATCGCAGCTCAGGAAGCATTGGGCAGGCCTGTCAGCACCAGGGAAGTCGTTCGGATGATGGCTGAATGCCCGTTATGCTTTCACCCGGGTGAACGGTGGATGTACGGCTTCAGTGCTGATGTTCTTGGTGCTCTGGTGGTGGCAGCTACAGGTCAGGAACTAGGTACTTATATGAAAGAAAAGATATTTGATCCACTGGATATGAAGGATACAGGCTTTAGGGTTCCCAAGGAGAAGCACCCAAGAATGACACCCATTTACGCACCTGGTAAGAAGAGACTGGTGCGGATGCCGAAGAAACGGGAGCTTGAGATGATGGAGGAAGGCGGCTTTGAATCTGGCGGCGGTGGGCTGTTTTCCACCATTGATGATTATTCCCGATTTGCTAGAATGCTGCTGAACCGCGGCGAATTTAATGGTGTGAGGATTTTGCAACCGGAATCGGTTGATATGATGACTCGAAATCAAGTCACGCCAAAACAACGGTTAGGATGCACTTGGTCTGATGAAAATGGGTATGGCTATGGATTTCAGATGCGGGTGCTCAATGACAGGACTATGACTGATTATCATGAGAGCGAAGGATCTTTTGGCTGGAACGGATTGGCAGGAGTATCCATACGCATTGATCCAAAGCGGCGCACCACATTGGTATTTGGTGTACAACGAATTCCGCCAAACCATGAGCTGTTTTTGCCTCAACTGACAAAGGCGGTGGAGTTGGAATTGGGGTTCTAGCATGCTCGTAAGGCAGACGGTTTGATGCCGTCTGTTTTTTTATGCCTGGAACTGCATGGCTTGAGCAGGGATCATGCGTTTTTAACGCGCTCTATATTGACATTTTATTATCAAGTATGTACCATGATTTCATGCGGTTGGGTTTAAATGGTATTTTTTAAGCAGCCTCTAGTATACCCTAATGGTGGCTATGAGGAAAAACATGTGGACCGCTGGTAAACGGTATGGAGGATGGTTGAGATGAAACTGGAGCTTGCAAAGGTATCAAAAAGCTTTGGGGAAAAGGAAGTATTATCGGGTATCAGCTTTGCTGTGGAAAGTGGGTGCTCCCTGGGGTTGCTTGGGCGAAACGGGGCAGGCAAAACAACGACGCTGCGTATTGTGATGGATGTGTTCGGTGCGGACAGCGGGGAAGTGCTGCTTGACGATAAGCCATTTCGGCGGGAGGATTTTCGTATTGGGTACCTACCGGAGGAACGCGGGCTATACCCCAAACGCCTGATTGTGGATCAGCTTACGTATCTTGGTTCCTTGCGGGGCCTGCCAGCCAAGCAGGCCAAGGCGGAAGCTGGTAAGTGGCTGGAGAGGATGGGCCTTGCAGATTACGCCAATAAAAAGGTGGATACACTGTCCAAAGGCAATCAGCAGAAAATACAGTTGGCAGTAGCGATGCTTGGGAATCCGCAGATTGTGATTCTGGATGAGCCGTTCTCGGGCCTTGATCCAGTGAATGCAATGCTGCTAAAGGATATTATACGGGAATGCATTGATCAAGGGAAGATTGTGTTATTTTCCAGCCACCAAATGAGCTATGTCGAGGAGTTTTGCCAGGATATCGTTATATTGAACCAGGGCCGCATCGTGCTGGATACAGCCATTGCCACCCACAAGCGTAGCTATGACCGCCGTCATATTGTCCTTCATGTGGCTCCTGAAGGAAATGATAAGGCCTTGAATTATCTGGCAGATAAAGGGTTGAAGGCTGAATGCAGGCAGGAGGAACTGCATTTGCATGTCGCCTCTGTAGAGGATACTCTTCCATTGCTTTCCGCCATGGCGCAGGGTGGAATACCTGTTGAAGGTTATCGGGTATTTGAGCCAACGCTGAATGATATCTTTGTGGAATACACGGCTGAAGCCATATGAGGAGGACAGCATGAAGCAGTTTTTTTCCGTGCTCCGCTTTGAATTGGCGGGTTATTTGAAAAATAAAGTGTATACAGGTATGACTTTGGTGTTTGTGCTTGTTGTGGCGGTTGTATTATCGTATCCTACCATCATGGGTGCCTTTACTGATGGCGGCAATGAAAACAGCATAGACCAGGGTCCTTATGTATCCGCTCCTGTACCGTCGGGATCGGGCGCAAAGTTGGCTTTAGTAAACCAGAATAACGTATTGAGCCCTGAGGCCTTCAACCAATTGATCTCCTCTCTTTACGGAACGAATGTTTATGTTGTAAATGATGATGAACAGACGCTTCGAGATCAGATTGCCCAGGGAAATTATGATGGTGCGGCTTTGATTACTGCACCGAACAATGCGGTATATCTTACTGGAAATGTTGGTATGTATGATAGCACCAGCGGGACATTACACGCTGCACTGCAGGCAGCATACCGAATGGAAAAGCTTACAGCACTGGGCATAACCCAGGAGGAGGCAGCGCTGATTAATATGCCGCCTGTGACGATAACGGTGGAAAACATGGGTGTCAGCCAGATGGATACCTTCTTTTACACATACGCCTTGATCTTTGCGCTGTATATGTCCATCCTTATCTATGGGCAATTGGTGGCCACAGCTGTAGCCACGGAAAAAAGCTCTAGGTCCATGGAACTGTTGATCACATCGGCACGACCCAACAGCCTGCTCTTTGGAAAGGTGATTGGCTCTGGCCTTGCCGGGCTTGTACAGATGGCTGCGATATTCGGTTCTGCCATTTTATTTTATATCATCAATGAGGCATCCTGGCAGGGCAATCAAATTATCGCTTCCATTTTCAATATGCCGCTGAACATTGTGGGTTTTGCGCTTTTGTTCTTTGTGTTGGGGTACTTCCTGTATGCCTTCATGTTCGGGGCTATTGGATCGCTGGCCTCTAGAACCGAGGATGTGAATACATCTGTTCTTCCGCTGCTATTTGCTTTTGTCATAGCATTTATGGTGGTGATGACATCCATGACATCGGGTAATATCGACAATGGGGTGATGCTCTTTTGCTCCTATCTGCCTTTTACATCCCCCATGGCCATGTTTGTGCGTATTGCCATGTCTAGCCCTGGGTGGCATGAGATTGTGATTTCTATAGCGCTGCTAATCGTCACTACGGTGTTCATTGGCATGCTGGCGGCAAAGGTGTACCGTATCGGTGTGCTGATGTATGGCAAGCCCCCCAAGATTGGCGAAATGCTTCGTGTGCTCAGTTCTGCACGCAAGGCAAAAGCATAAATCAATTTACAGGCCTAACGTCTTAAGCGCCTGGAAGGAGAATGAAAATGAAAAAAAGAATTGCGGTACTGGTTTCCCTGACGCTGTTTTTTCTCCTGCCGGCGCTTTGGGCGCAGGCTGATGCTTTGCTGGATTTTGAAAACGGAATCGATGGCTTTATCCAAAGCGGAAGCTGCCAGCTTAAACAAAGCCCCATCAGTTATTCGGGAAGCTTCAGTCTTGGGGTGGAAGGCCGTGGCAGCAACGACTACGATGCGGCGGATTATCCCATGGACAGTCTGAACATTCAGGCGGGGGATCAAGTAACACTGTCTTTCTATGCCTATCATCAGGGGCAGCAGGCAGGGATCATTAAAGCTGGCCTGGCCGGCGGCAGCTATGGGGAGCTGGCCAGAGGAATGGTGGAGCCCGGTGTCTGGACAAAGCTCACTGGCAGCTTTACCGCCAGCGAGCTTTACAACATCCGCTTCCAGACCTATGGCGACAATATGAACGGTGTCAGCTTTTATGTGGATGATGTAAAGGTGAGCGTTGTTAAAAATCAGACACCAGAAATCTCAGATATATTTCCTGATTATTTCTGCGGTTTTGAAGGAGAGGCCGGGATGGATGGCTGGGTGGCCCGCAGCAACGGCGATGCTCATGCGGCTGTCGTAAAGGATGCTGCAAATACTGGGGAGGCAAGCCTTTTGATTACCGGCCGAAGCGATGATTGGAACAGCCCAGGCAGAAGCTTTACCTTTACAGAAGGCATGGGATATGAAGCGGTTTGCTATGTTCGCCAAGATTCGGGCAAGACTGTGGAGTTCATCCTGTCTGCAGCCATTACCCGGCAGGGGCAGGAAAGTTATGTGAATCTCGCCCGCGTATCCGTACAAAGCGGAAAGTGGACGAAAATCACGGCAACCTATACGGCCGGCGCAGGCATAGACAATACCGTGCTTTATGTAGAAACCGCCAATGCGGCAGAACTTGATTTTTGGATGGATGATTTTTCTGTTACGAAGAAGGGACAGAAGTACAGAAACGATCTACCATCCCTAAAGGCTGTCTACAAAAACGACTTTTTAATTGGCTGTGCACTTGGTCAAACCCAGGCAGCCAACAAGGAAAGAATGGATTATCTATCGGGGCAGTTCAATATCTTTACGCCGGAAAACGAGCTGAAGCCGGAAAATGTGTTTGACGAGAAAGCCAGCATGGAGCTTGCAAAGGCGGGGGATAATATCCATCCCGCAGTGAAGTTTAGCGCCGCTATGCCGCTGCTGGACTATGCTCTAAAAAATGGCGTGGCAGTACATGGTCATGTGCTTGTTTGGCATTCTCAAACCCCCAGAAGCTTTTTTACCGTTGATTATACGAAGGATGGTGAGCTGGCAGATCGTGAGACTATGCTCTTGCGGTTGGAAAACTATATAGCTGCCATCATGGACTACCTGGAGGAAAATTATCCAGGTGTTGTGATTTCCTGGGATGTGGTCAATGAAGCTGTACTGGATGGCAATGGAAAGCTGCGGGGGCCCAAAACATTAGATGACAAAGATGGTACCTTCTGGATGGATACGGTGGGCGAGGATTATATCCTGCAGGCATTCACATTCGCAAGGAAGTATGCGCCAGCTGGAACAAAGCTGTTCTACAATGATTATTCCGTTCCATATGAGCCTAAGCTTTCCGGTATTAAGGAGATTGTCCGAGAATTGGCGGAATCAGACTTGATTGACGGTGTTGGATTTCAGGGCCATTACCAGCTGACATCTCCCTCCATCAAGCAGGTGGAGGATGCCATGGCTTACTTTGTTGGTTTAGGCCTTGGACTTAGGGTATCTGAACTGGATATCACCATACCAGATAACACGCAGGATTCGCTGCTGGACCAAGCCAGGCGGTACAGGAGTCTGATGGATTTGTTTCAGCGCTTTTCCAATGATTTGGATGCTGTTATCGTCTGGGGGACATCAGATGATCTTAGTTGGAAGAGCGAAGGGTTCCCATTGCTTTTCGATAAAGACATGAACCCTAAGCCTGCCTTCTGGGCGTGGGCCGATCCTACTCAGCTGCCTGCCCAACAGCAGGAGGCCAACGCATATGGCCCTGCAACACTTGAGGAGGAAAGCTTTCATTTGGCAACGGCTTACCACTTTGGGGATCATGTTTTTCGAGTGTTGTATGATGAAAGCAAGCTGTATTTTCGAGTCAATGTTAGCGATGAGCTTGTGGATGAAGAAGATGCAGTAACAGTGTTTGTAGAAGATGCTCAAGTAACTGTGCAGCGTAAGGATTGTGTACAGACCGCTAGTGGGTATTCAGCTAATGTCGAGGTTCCTATCACAAAAACTGGAAGCTTGGGCTTTGACGTAATGGTCCGTGATGGTCAGAGGTACTTGGCGGTAAATGACAGGCAGAACGCCGGCGCAAGCCGCCAGATGGGAGTGCTTCATTTGTTGAAGCTGGGGCCAAACGCCATCGCTTATGCTGGAAAGCCTGATATGGAAGCGAATAGGCTTGACACCATCTGGCAGGGCGTGCAGTCAGTGCCCTTGTCTGCCACAGCTTCAGTGAATGCAAATGAGGATGGAAGCGTAAGCGCCGCATTCAAAGTGCTGTGGCAGCCTGATAGGTTGTATGTGCTGGCGGAGGTTATCGATCCATATTTGTCAGACAGCAACCCTAGCAGTTACTTGCAGGATTCCATTGAGGTCTTTATAGATGAGGGGAACCATAAGACAGGGGAATATGAGGAGGATGACGGCCAGTACAGGGTGAATTTTAGAAACGTACTGTCAATCGATCATGGGTCAGTACAGCCAGTTACCAGAGCGTTTGCGACGGATACAGGGTTTGTGGTCGAAATGGCGATTCCATATAGCGGTAGCATGACTCAAGGGGATGTACTGGGCTTTGATGTGCGGTATAACAATGCAACAGCAGATGGTGGGCGGACGATGTTGAATTTCAGCGATGCCAGTGATTCTGGCTGGAAGGATACAAGGGTATTCGGCTTGCTTGAGCTCAAGTAAGAAGATTAATTTACCATTATTTGACCTCCGTAATCTCGTAATTACGGAGGTTTCATTTTCCTTTCATTTGTCCATTCTATATAGTGAAGGGGTTGCACCCAAATATCGTTTTGGTATATCGGTTTGCTCCCCCGACAATGCAAAAGAATGTTGCAGTCACATGTTATCCACAAAAATATATCATCTTAAAAGATGGAAGGAGTTTCATATGAAGAAAAAGACCCTGTTTCTGGGCATGTTGATGGTTATGGCGCTGGCAGTATTGGCTGGCTGCACTGCCCCCGCACCGGATGCCCAGGCACCTGCCGTTTCACCTACTACTGAAGCAACAGCGACACCTGAGGTTGCGGCATCGCCGGAAGCAACTGATGTTACATCACCGGATCCAGGTGCAGCCGCAGGTGAAGAAAAGACATTTACCACGGAAGAACTGGCAACTTTTAATGGCTTGAACGGACAGCCTGCCTATATTGCAGTGAATGGGATCGTCTATGATGTGACCGCAAACCCAGCTTGGAATGAAGGCATGCATCAAGGTTATGCCGCTGGTAAAGATGTGACAGAGGAAATCAAGGCGGCTTCTCATGGTGAGAAGGTGCTGGAGGGTTTACCGATTGTTGGAAAGCTAGTGGATGCAACCATGGCTGACGTAGGCTTGCTGATTACTGCTGAGGAGCTGGTAGCTTATGACGGCAAGGAAGGCAGACCTGCATACATTGCTGTGAATGGTACTATTTATGATGTATCTGACAGCAATTTTTGGAAGGATGGCGCTCATAACGGCTTTGTCGCTGGGAATGAGTGGACAGAGGAGATTAAATCACAATCTCCTCATGGCGAAAAAGTCCTTGAGAATCTGCCTGTCGTAGGACAAATTAAAAACTAATTACTGAACTAAGCGGGGCTGACAGTATACTGCTGTCAGCCCTTTTTTATTTCTGGAAAAGCATTACTGATGGTGATATACTGGTTCAATAAGCTGTATTGGCAGGTGAAAGCCCGGCAGATATCTGCCGGGCCTTACAAAAACATGATTGCAATAGAAGCTTTGATTACATACTGCTTGAACAAGGACCATGCATATGCCGATTATCCATTTGGGCCGGACCCTGTATGCATCAAGGTTAAAGGAAAGATTTTTGCAGAAATTTACATGAGTACGGAGAGCTGCAAAATCACCCCAAAATGCGATCCTGTGATTCTAGCCAGCAACCCCATCGCAATACCGTATGGGTGAAAAAACTGGAGGATGTCTTGCTGCGAAAGAGGTTTGATGATTCCTATGCCTTAGTGGTAAAGGGCTTGCCCAGGTCTGTCAGGGAATTACTAAAAAGATAAATCAGTCGCCAGGCTTATACTTGTTCTCCAGCCTGGTCATAAACAGAGCCAAAGCGGCACCGGCAACACAGACAGGCAGGCTGATCAGCAATTCCTTAGTGGGAAGCCAGTTGCTAAAATAGATGACGTCGGTTGGAACAATGATCAGCGTTGAAGCAATGACAAAGCCCAAAATGGCATGGTAAAGCGGCGAATAGGCTTTGCTGAATACATAGTTCATCACTTTGGAAAGAAGAAGAACACAAGCGGCTGCACCAATTATTAAGGGGATAATGATCCCAAAATCAAGATTTTTGATGCCGCTGCTCATACCCTCATACAGAGGGCCACCCTGATCAATTTTTATGTACAGCAGTAAATTTGACGGGCTTAAACCTGGAACAACGACGCCAAGACCAATCAATGCTCCAGCAATGACCCAAGTGAAGAAGCCTTGGGGAAGTGTGGCGGCATTTGCATTTTGCAATGCCAATAACAGATAGTAGGCGCTGGCGCAGACAACGACTAAAAGGCCAATATGCCAATACTTCCAGCCTTTTTTACCTGCTTGCTTAAATAGCGCAGGCAGCGTGCCTAGGATGCAACCAATGAAAAACCACATGACATACGTCTCAGCGCTTTTGAGAAGAATGTCGATGGGGAAAGCCAACAAAAAGACACCAATAGCCATACCCAGACCAACAGGAATAAAGAATAGTACATTCTCCTTGAAGTCCTTTCTCAGGTTGGCCAAAAAGGATATCATTTTTTCGTATATGCCAAATACGGCTGCCAGTGCTCCGCCGCTGACGCCTGGCAAAATAAAGCCGCTGCCGATGAACATACCCTTGATGACCCTGAAAATCCAGTCTGCTTGTGCATTTTTCTTCATGTCATACGCTCCGATTCATGCTTAACTTTAAACCGCATTAAAACCTATTCTTTATTTCTCTATTGGTTTCCTGCCATTGCGCAGCAATATTATGGATTGTATAATGGGCAGGGTGATTATATGCAGATCAGCAGGCTTTTTGAAATTGTTATTCTTTTGCTGGATAAAAAGTGCATCACAGCGGGGGAACTTGCCCGGCATTTTGACGTATCCACCCGGACCATATACCGGGATATAGAAGCGCTTTCCCAGGCGGGTATTCCCATATATGCCACGCAGGGCAAAAATGGCGGCATCGCGCTGGTTGAAAGCTTTGTTCTTCAAAAATCCTTGCTGAGCAAGGAGGAGCAGACGGAGATATGCTCGGCTTTGCAGGGTCTCAATTCCATTGGTATTAATCAGGTACAGGGGCTATTGTCCAAATGGCGAGCGGTGTTTGGTCCAGGGGATGGCGATTGGGTGTCGGTGGATTTTTCGGATTGGAGCCAAACAAAGCAAAAGGATATTGCTCTTTTGAAAGAAGCGATCCTGCGTAAAAAGGTGCTGCGGTTTACGTATTTCGGGGCGTCTGGACAGCGCACTGAGCGGGAAGCTGAACCGATCCAATTATGGTTCAAAAGCCGGGCGTGGTACTTGAAAGCGTTTTGTCGCATGCGGGGCAGCGTTAGGCTGTTTAAACTTACCCGGATGAAGGATGTACAACTGACGGATGGCCTATTCACACAGGATAAGGCCCAGGAAGAACCGCCAGTGTATAACCACAACATGATAAGGCCGTCAGTGGATTTGGAATTATGGATTGATGCAACTCAAGCTTATCGAGTATATGACGATTTTGATGAAACACAAATTAAAATACAGCATGATGGCAGTTTTCGTGTTGAGGTGTCTTATCCTTTGGACGAATGGGTGATGGGTTTTCTCATGTCTTATGGGCCATGCCTAAAAGTGCTGTCGCCTGCAGATATTCAGATAGAAATATTAAGTAGAATACAAAAAATGACTGCCATGTATGATAAACATGACAGCTAGATGTCGTGTTATTGGTGGTACAATTGCTTCAAGATAGGAAGGGAGATTGTGCTATGGAGCAGGTGTTTTGTCAAAGTTGCGCCATGCCTATGACAGAGGCGGATTACGGCGAGAATCAAAATGGGAGTAAGAATCAAGACTACTGCCATTACTGTTTTGCAAACGGACGATTTACAAAAGAAAAAACCATGGAGGAAATGATCAACACTTGCGTTCCGTTTGTTCTGAAAGATGGGACATATCCCGATGAGGAATCAGCCGTAAAAGGCATGCTTACATTTTTTCCAACATTGAAACGCTGGCGGAAGGACTAAATTACATGGCCGAAAAAATGGACTATAAGAAGGCTAACAAAAACTTGTATCAGCCCACCAGTGAACCGAACGTTGTAGATGTTCCGCAAATGCTGTTTCTGGCAGTGGATGGGCAGGGAAACCCAAACGAGGCTGATGGAGAATATCAAAAAGCGGTTGAGGCGTTGTATGCGATTGCATTCACGATAAAAATGAGCAAGATGGGCAGCGGTATGCCAGTTGGATACTTTGAATATATAATGCCTCCGCTGGAAGGCCTATGGTGGCTGAGTGATGATAGCGATATGGATTTCTATACGCACAAGGAGAGATACCAGTGGACATCTCTCATCCGTCAGCCTGAGTTTGTTACGGAGGATGTACTTCACTGGGCCAGGGAAGAAGTGCATCGCAAAAAGCCAAATGTGGATACCTTCCGTGTGCGACTGCTGACATTTACGGAAGGGCTTTGCGTCCAGGCGCTTCATATCGGACCATTTGATATGGAGCCTGAAACGATACATAGAATAGAGACATTTATTCAATCAAACGGTTTGCTTCATGATATAGGATCTCTGCTTCCAAGTGGAGTGCCTCGCCGTCATCATGAAATCTATATGAGTGATCCCAGAAAAACCAGTTCGGAGAAGATGAAAACAGTCTTGCGTCATCCTTTGAAGCGTACGGTGTAGCACTGCTGGGATGCAAGGAAGGGTAGGAATATGGAATGGTATGAATGGTTTGGACCTGACAGAGCGCCGGCATTGGATGAGATTTCTGCCTTTGTAGATAGTCCGTTATGGGATCAGGCACGTAGTGTGATTGAGGCAGAGAACAGGGTTGCCCCGAGGCTGGAATACAGCGGCTGTTCCTTACAAAAAGGTTGGAACATTAAGTATAAAAAGGGTGGGCGATCCTTGTGTACACTTTACCCTATGAACGGGTACTTTATTGCCTTGGTGGTGATAGGAAACCGTGAAGAACTGAACATGCCAGAATTGCTGCCGGCTCTTGGCCATAAGGCGCGGGAGTTGTATCAAAGGACACCGTTTTCTCTGGGAGGCCGGTGGATGATGCTTCAGGTGAAAGAAGCGCCTGATCTGAAGGATTTGATGGCGCTGATTCATCTTCGAGCAACTTCTTAACACATTCCGATGAGTATTTGCAGCATTTGATACGTCGTATGCTGCTTTTCTTTATCAAAATGCTATGCTAAGGAATAGAAATTGTACAGTATTTATAGTATAATAAACCACATGCAGCAGCGTGCCTTTTCAATACATGGCACATATTAATACAAGGAGTAAATCCTATGTTTTTATTCAAACCGAAAAAATGCTCAGATGAGCAGATCGCTGCCTTTTGGGAATGGTTCTCTGCTCGTGAGAGCAAACTGTCAGAGAAGGACGGCTTAAAGCGTGCACAGGTGCTTAGGGAAGCGCAGGGCCATATTCGGGAGTTATTTCCTGCATGCCCTAACGCAGTTGGTATCAGTGTAATACCCGATGGAGACCGTTGGATATTGAACTTTTCCTATGGCACAAAATCTGTGGCAAAACGCACTGCAAAAAGGATTCGGGTGCTTATGCCCGTATCGCTTCAGGGAAAATGGCATATGGAAGTTGACGAATAGTCAAATATTACATGCATCGCCATGGGTCAAGGGATATTTTTCTTGACATTGGGCAGTGGCTGTGCTATCGTATACGGGCAAGCCGCTCGGGAGAGGTCTGTCCAAATGCGCATTGCGCAACCTCAGTGCCCGGCGAGTAAACGTAGGAGGTGCTTCACCATGTATGCAATCATTGCGACAGGTGGCAAGCAATACCGTGTATCCCAGGGTGATGTAATCTACATTGAAAAGCTCGATCAGGAAGTTAACAGCACCGTTTCTTTTGATGTTGTTCTTGTTGGCAGTGAATCTGGCGTGAAGGCTGGCACCCCGCTGGTTAAGGGCGCCAAGGTGGAAGGCAAAGTGTTGGGACAGCTCAAGGGCGAAAAGATTACCATTCGCACCTATAGGAGCAAGAAGGATTCCGCACGCAAGATGGGCCATCGCCAGCCCTACACCAAGGTAGAGATTACTGCCGTTCAGGCATAATGACTACCGTCACGCTGCTCACAGCGCAAAACCTGTTTTGTGGTTTTGCCTGTGAAGGCCACGCGGGGTATGATAAAGCGGGCAAAGATATTGTTTGTGCCGCCATATCTGTACTTACGGCAACCTGTGCCAATGCACTGGAAAGTGTGGCAAACATTCAGGTCAAGGTAAAGCGGCGTGCCAAAGATGCTTACTTGCAGGTGCTTGTTCCAGAGGGTTTGACGCAGGAACAGGTACATGACAGCCAAGTGCTGTTTAAATGCCTGCAGCAGGGCATCAGCGATATAGCCGCCGAATACCCGCAGTATGTCCACCTGTCGAAACAAGAATCGACGAAACCGATATGATTAAGTTGAAGCTTCAATATTTCGCTCATAAAAAGGGCGTAGGCTCCACCCGCAACGGCCGCGACAGCGAAAGCAAACGCTTAGGACCCAAAAGGGCTGACGGTCAGTTCTCTCTGGCTGGCAACATTTTGGTCCGTCAGCGCGGCACCCACATCCATCCCGGCCTTAACGTAGGC
>JAEYQQ010000030.1 GCA_023409955.1 Bacillota bacterium
GGAGGGGACAGGCAGGCTGCTTTTGCAGGCGGAGGCGACAAAGATGATTGATGCAGCCGCCCTGTGGGCGGTCTCTTTTTATTCATCCATTTTGACATGGTACATGAAAGGTTGCAGGATTATTTAAACTTCAGGATTGCTTTTTCCCCTATACTGTCACTTCATTGCTTACCATTGAACACTTCTTCAAAATACTGATTTGTTTTCATGGATAATGCTCTTAGGCGAAAAGCCTCAGGAATATTCTCCAAAAGCAACGTACGCAAAGATATCATATAAAATACAGGGAGGGAAACCATTTGTTCCCTCCCTGCATCCATGCCTTTCAAACTAGCCATGATTTCCTCCCGGCAATAGGATTGGATAATAATCCAGCAGTTTATTCCGATTCCGGTTTTGTGAAAAATGTCTTTACATTATAGCAAAAATGCCCATATAATTCCATACTGAGGATGCCGTAAGCGATACAGCACCCCCCTATCCGGCGCAAACATACAGCAGCCATATAATGGGTACATTATATATAACATTGCCCCTGGGCAATTATAAGGAGGAAGTAAGATGTGCGGGCGGTTTTATATCGAAAAGGATGACCCAACAGAAGAACTGGTCAAAATTATAGAGGAGATCCAGAAAAAGCTAAAGGATGATGTCAACGAACCATCTATAAAGCAGGGGGAAATCTTCCCTACCGATGTTGTACCAATCATCGCCAGAAACAAGTCGGGCGTTCCACGGCCCTTTGCCATGAAATGGGGCTTTAGCAAATTTAACAGCAAGGGCGTTATAATCAATGCACGCAGCGAAACCGTGATGGAAAAAAGCATGTTCCGCCAGCCAATGCTGGAGCGGCGCTGCCTGATTCCTGCCTCCCACTACTTTGAATGGCAGGCGGCAGACGGTCATAAAATCAAACATGCCATTCGCGATCCTAAAAGCAGCCTGATCTATATGGCCGGCTGCTACCGCTGGGAGAAGGAGTCAAAGCAGCCCCAGTTTGTTATTCTAACAAGGGAGGCAGCACCAGGGCTCCAATTCATTCATGAACGCATGCCGGTGATCCTTACAAAGGATGCACATGAAGCCTGGCTGTCGGACAGTACAGATATAACCGGTATCATTCATGCCTCAATGCAGGACCTCACTGCGCAAGCAGTATAAATGCACACATGATTTAAACCAATATTTTAATAATTACCATTGCATATTTGCCGTATCAAGCATATGATTTGTGGGGAACATGTGTTTGTGTATGGAGATGATGCAGACTTGGAACGGGTCATATTGCACTGCGATGCCAATTCCTTTTATGCTTCGGTGGAATGTGTTTTTCATCCGGATTGGCGGGGTAAACCCATGGCGGTATGCGGCAACGCCGAAATGCGCCATGGCATCGTTTTGGCCAGCACAAAAGAAGCCAAGCAATACGGCATCAAGACCGGCATGGTCACCTGGCAGGCAAAGCAGCTATGCCCCAGTCTCATTGTCTCGCCTGCGCATTCTACGCTTTACAGCCAGTATTCCAACCGTCTGCGCAACATCTTTTTTGATTATACGGACCGGGTGGAGCCTTACGGCCTGGACGAGTGCTGGCTGGATGTATCCGACCCCAAATCCACCATTCACAACGGTTCCCTGCTGGCCGACAAGCTTCGTGAGCGGGTAAAGAAAGAGTTGGAGATCACCATATCCGCCGGGGTAAGCTTTAATAAGCCCTTTGCTAAACTGGCCAGCGATTTAAAAAAACCCGATGCAACCACAGTAATATCCCAGGACAACTACAAAGAAACCGTATGGCGTCTGCCCATATCCAGCCTTTTGTTTGTAGGCCCCAAAACCACCAGGAAGCTGATGGACCGCTGCATTTACACCATCGGTGATCTGGCCAAGGCCGACCCTGATCAAATGAAGCAGCTGCTTGGCAAAAACGGCCTTTTCCTGATTGCCTATGCCAACGGCTATGACCTGTCGCCGGTAAAGCGCATGGAGGATACGCCTCCCATCAAATCTGTTGGCAACAGCATCACCACCCCAAGGGATATGGAAACCATAGAGGATGTAAAGTGTGTTCTTTATCTACTGGCCGAAAGTGTTGCCATGCGCCTTCGGGAACAAAACTACAGGGGCCGATGTGTTTCTATCAGCATTCGAGATGTAAAGCTTGCATGGGTCTCCTGCCAAAAAACACTCCCTTTCAGCACCAACCTGGAGGATGAAATCTACAGCAATGCCATGGCATTGTTTACTGAACGCCATACAAAGCTTTTACCCCTTCGAAGCATTGGCGTCTCTGTCAGCCAGCTGGAATCAGATGCTGCGCCTGTGCAGTTGGATATGTTCGGCAATGCCGGACGCCGTGAGGAAAAGTTGTCTCTTGTGAAAACCATCGATCAGCTGCGCCAGCAATATGGTCCATATATCATACAGCGGGGCCTTATCATGGCAGATACCCTATTTTCTAAGCTCAACCCCAAAGAAGAACACATGAACCCCATCCAGGGCGGATGAATATAAAGCGGCTGGTTATATGCTTTCATATTGTGACAACCGTTACATAAACATAGCGATTGACTGTAGACAATGCAACATGCCGATCCATTTGATGCTTAAATCAAAAATGCAACTTTCCAAAATTTAAAATTCAGATTATTTTTAAACTGCACATAAATAAGCAGGAACTGCAACAAATATGTAGAATAGAATGTATTACCATGCAAAAGGGCCGCAATGGCGCAGTCTCACAGGGGGATGCATCAGCGCGGCTTCATGCTGGCCGCTTTTTATTTTTTAAACCCCGAGGAGGAATCCCCCATGTCGCGTTCCATTTCCCGGATGTGCAAGGCCATTGCCCCTTCGGTTACCCTTAGCATTGATGCAAAAGCCAAAAACATGAAGCAGCAGGGCCTGGATGTTGTGGGCTTCGGCGCAGGCGAACCCGATTTTCCTACGCCCAAGCATATCTGTGACGCGGCCAAAGAAGCCATCGACCTTGGCATAACACGCTACACGCCATCTGAAGGGACGCTGACCCTTCGTACAGCCATTTGCGAAAAACTGAAAAGAGATAACGGCCTAACCTATACTCCGGGAGAGATTATTGTATCCGGCGGTGCAAAGCACTCCCTTTTCACCATCTTCCAGGCCATTTTAGATGCGGGGGATGAAGTTCTTATTTCCATTCCCTGCTGGGTTAGCTATCCAGAAATGGTGCGCATGGCCGGCGGTGTGCCTGTGTTCGTGGAAACTGCAGAGGAGGATTGCTTTATCCCTTCCAAAGCAGCTTTGCAGGCGAAAATCACCTCCCGTACCAAAGCCATTGTGATCACCAGCCCCTCCAACCCCAATGGCTGTGTATGGCCTTCTGAAGCGCTTGAATATACTGCCGAGCTTGCAAAGGAGCATGACTTTTATATCATCAGCGATGAAATTTATGAAAAGCTCCTGTATGATGGATTAACCCATCTATCCATCGCCTCATTGTCAGACGATGCCAAGTCCCGCACCTTTGTAGTCAACGGCCTGAGCAAAGCCTATGCCATGACCGGCTGGCGCATAGGTTATGTAGCAGGACCTATAGACGTAATCAAGGCCATGGCCAATTTCCAGAGCCAGGCCACATCCAACCCCAACAGTATCGCCCAGCACGCCGGCGTCACCGCCCTGCTTGGTGATCAAGGGTGCGTTTTTGAAATGGCTAAGGAGTTTGAGCGCAGGCGCGATTATATGGTGGAGCGCATCAACAGCATCCCCAGTCTTTCCTGCAAAAAGCCTGCTGGTGCCTTTTATGTAATGCTAAACATCAAAAAACTTATTGGCAGTAAGTTTGACGGTAAAACAATTGAAGGCAGCATGGATTTTGCAGATTTAATGCTCACCGAGGAAAAGGTGGCTGTGGTCCCTGGCGTTGCTTTTGAGGCGGAGGGATATTGCCGCTTAAGCTATGCCGTAAGCCTTGCCGACATTCAAAAGGGCCTTGACCGAATCGAACATTTTATATCTTTATTGGAAGCTTCTGTTTAATCTCAATTTATTGGAAGGGTAGAGGTGAATCGAATTGCTCAAGTTTGACCGGCGCACCAATCTGATCCAGCAGGCCAAATACAAGTACTCTCTCCAGGATGTAAAGGAACCCAATTTGTACAGGGAGAGTTTCGACTACGCCTCCATCCCCAAAATCGCCTTCAATAACCGCATGGTTCCCATTAACATGCCGGATGAGATTTGGATTACAGATACCACCTTCCGGGATGGTCAGCAGAGCGTGTCCCCCTTTTCGGTAGAGCAGATCGTAACCTTGTTCAAGCTTATGAACCGCCTTGGAGGCCCTAAAGGTATCGTACGCCAAAGCGAGTTCTTTGTTTATACCGATAAAGATAAGGAAGCACTTGCACGCTGTCAGGATTTGGGTCTGCAATTCCCCGAAATTACAACCTGGATCCGCGCCAATGAAAAGGATTTTCAGCTAGTCAAAGACGCTGGTGTCAAAGAAACCGGTATCCTTGTTTCCTGCAGTGACTACCACATATTCAACAAAATGCATCTGACCCGCAGTCAGGCCTTGGAGAAATACCTTGCCATCGTCAAGGCCGCCCTTGAAAAGGGCATCAAACCTCGCTGCCATTTTGAAGATATCACAAGGGCTGACTTTTATGGTTTTGTTGTGCCCTTTGCTGCGGAACTCATGCGTTTGAGCCGCGAAAGCGGAGTGCCCATCAAAATCCGTGCCTGCGATACCATGGGTTATGGCATTTCTTACCCAGGTGCAGCCCTGCCCCGCAGCGTTCAGGGCATCATTTACGGTCTTCGTCACTACGCTGAGGTTCCCTCCGAATATCTGGAGTGGCACGGCCACAATGATTTTTACAAGGTGGTCTGCAATGCTGGTACCGCCTGGCTGTATGGCTGCGCCAGCATCAACTGCTCGTTGCTTGGCATTGGTGAGCGTACCGGCAACTGCCCGCTGGAGGCTATGGCCATTGAGTACCAAGGTATGAGAGGCACAGACGACGGGATGGATCTTACCGCTATTACAGAAATCGCTGATTACATGGAACAGGAAATCGGCATAGAAATCAGCCCTCGTCAGCCTTTTGTGGGCCGTCACTTCAACGTAACTCGGGCGGGCATTCATGCCGATGGTATGCTCAAGGATGAAGAAATCTACAATATATTTGATACCGCCAAAATATTAAACCGGCCTGCAACCGTTGCTGTGGACAGCCATAGCGGCCTGGCCGGTATCGCCCACTGGATGAATGGTTATTTCAAGCTCAAGGATAGGCAGGTAATCCAAAAGCATGACCCTTTGGTTGCCGCGGTCAAGGAAAAGGTGGATGCCTTATATGCCGAAGGCCGGAATACGGTAATGGGTGATGAGGAACTGGAGATCCTTACCCGCTCCAGTGATCCTGACAGATATGAAAAGCTCTTGTTTCATAAAAGCAAATAACCTGTTTTTCCATATTCTTGATGGTTATGATGATGCAAAAGCATTCCCGCCGGCCTGTACCGGCGGGATTTTCTATTCCCATACAGATCATTTGGTGTATAATGATCGTATTAATTGTCTAGCAAGTGTACTCGCTATCCTCATTAGCAGGAAAGGAGCTCTAGCTTGGGTTACATTACAGATATCCGCAAAAAAATAGGACATGATACCCTCCTTATTGCAGGTGCAGGTATTTTTGTCTATCAAGGAAAAAAAGTGCTGATGCAAAAACGCAGGGATAATGGCTGTTGGTCCTTACACGGCGGCTGTGTGGAAATCGGAGAATGCGTGGAAACTGCAGCAAAACGGGAATTGCTTGAGGAAACAGGCCTTACCGCCAACGCTTTGACACTACTTGGTGTTTTCTCCGGCGAGGACATGCTGTACACTTACCCAAACGGCGATAAAGTCTCTATTGTCGGCATTTATTATGTCTGCAATGACTTTTCTGGTGAGATGCTCAAAGTGACAGATGAGACAGTTGATCTTCAGTGGTTCGACATTGATCATCTTCCGAAAAATATCAGCCATCCGGATAAGCGTCCTTTGGATGCCTTCATTCATTACATACGGCTGAAGGGTTGATCATACATTTAGGGTGGTTTTGATGGAGTACAGAAAAGCTGTCTTATCCGATGTGGATACGCTATCCCGCATGCGGGCAGCCATGCTGAGCGAAGAGGAGAAATACACCGATGCTTTTCAAGCCCTTATTTATGAAAACACAAAAAAGTATATGGAGAATGGCATACGGGACAACATGTTAACTGCCTTTGTCGCCGTTGATAACAGCTGTGTAATTGCCATGGGCAGCGTGACCTATTTTCTACTGCCGCCCAATGATTGGTGTCCCGATGGTGATACCGCCTACATTGGCAGCATGTATACCCTCCCGGCCTATCGAAAACAAGGCTTGGCTTCACAAATTCTATCCCTGATACTGGATGAAACCAAGGCTCGTATGTGCCAGCGCATACTGCTAAACACCACGGATATGGGCAAGCCTTTGTATGACAAATTCGGTTTTGCCTCTTCCCCCACCGCCATGGCATTGCATTCGTTCTAAGAAATGAATACCGCAACAAACATTTGACAAAATACAACACACCGTGTATTCTGCAAGCAAAGAGCCCGATGTAAAACACATAAGAAAAGGAGTGCTCCTCATGCGTCCCATCTTTCAGCAGGGTGATCTGGTGCTATTCCAGGGCGACTCCATTACCGACAGCGGCCGTGACCGTTCTAAACCCAACAGCTTGGGCAGTGGATATGCTTTTATTGCCTCCAGCCTTTTCTCTGCCC
Source organism: Bacillota bacterium (assembly GCA_023409955.1). Taxonomy (GTDB): domain Bacteria; phylum Bacillota; class Clostridia; order Christensenellales; family Aristaeellaceae; genus JAEWAH01. Next base: position 6,791 of record JAEYQQ010000030.1, read on the forward strand.
GGTATCCAGAATTGGGTATTTCGTTTGTAAACCGCGGCGTCAGCGGTGACCGGGCAAGCGATATGCACCTTCGCTGGCAGGAAGATTGTGTTGCCCTGCAGCCTGACTGGGTATCCATACTCATCGGTATCAATGATACTTGGCGCTTTTTTGATTCAGGTCTGCGTACCACCGCCGCCGAGTTTTCAGAGCATTACCGGGCTATGCTGGAGGATGTGCGGTTGCGAACCAACGCCAACCTAATCCTATGCGAGCCCTTTGTGCTGCCCACCCCGCCGGATCGGGCAGCCTGGCGGGAAGACCTTGACCCAAAGATCCATATCGTCCGCTCCCTGGCAAGGGAATATGGAGCCATCTACGTTCCATTTGATGGCATTTTCGCACAGGCAAGCGCCCGGCAGGAACTTGCATATTGGGCGGCTGACGGCGTTCATCCCACACCAGCCGGTTCCGCCCTGATGGCCGAGGCTTGGCTTAAAGCTGTGATGACAGATCAATAACACCGCCCCTTACCCCGCGCGATATGGGATGAAGCATATTAGGAGAATTGGAATAATATGCAAAAAGTCTGACAGATTTATGATCTGTTAGGCTTTTTTCGCACTTAGCTAATCCATTTGTTTGGAACCGTAAGGACTTTAGTAATAGCAGAATGTTTTATAGATAGTACAAGAGTATGAAAAAGGTTGACATTTAATTGACATGCTCCTATAATAAAAAACCCTGTTTCCTGTCACGACCGAAAGGAAAGCATATGCCATACATATCTGTACAATCACTA
>JAEYQQ010000060.1 GCA_023409955.1 Bacillota bacterium
ATATTGGGGGATACGTGCTATGATGGTGGCACCGGATTTGGGCTCTTTACGCATATTAAGGGAGCCCGACTGTGTATTTACAAACACTTCAGAATCGGCAGAGGGTGTTGGGGTTGGAGTGATGTCAGGGCTGGGGCTTATTGTGCCGCTAGGTTCAGGGGTTGGCGTAGGTGATGGTGAAGGCGTGGGGGTTTCATTGGATATGAATGTTAAGAACTTTGTCATAACATATCCGGTTTTTCCGCTGTAAGCAACCTTGGACCATTCGCCACCCTTTGATTCTACTGTTACTGTAGCATTTTGCGGTATGGTGGCAACAATCGTTCCATTTGAAGCTGCAGTCTTGCGCATGTTCAGCGAACCTGATGCCGTAGTTACCCGGGCTTGTTCACTTTCTGGTATCGGTGTGGCGGTTGGAGCAGGAGGCGGTGTATGATTGGAATCCAAGAAAGTCAAATAGGTGGTCATGACATAACCGTCATAGCCGGCATACTTGACCCTGGACCATGTATCGCCCTTGCTTACTACAGCAACATAAGCATTCTGCGGGATGGTGCATAGAATGGTGCTGCCAGTCTTGCCCTGGGTTCGCATGTTTAAGGAACCGGATTTGGTAGTTACCTTTGCATATGATGTTTCACCAGGGGTAGGTTCCTCTTCCTCTTGGGAATCAAAGAGCAGGTACTGAGTCATTACATACCCAGATACACCTGCGTATCTGACTGCGCTCCATGTGTCACCTTTCTCAGTAACGATGATGCTTTCGCCTTTGGGAATCTCCAGAAGAATTTCAGAATCCTGGCTTGCTGTCTTGCGAAGATTGAGCGTACCGGAGGTGGAGTTCACAACAGCTTCCAACTCCCCTTCTCCAAGAGGCGGATCTTCAATGGGCGTATCTCCTGGCTCACCTGTCATGGTAAGATAGGAACTAAGCATATAACCTGTCGTATTTTGATGCTTGACCTTGCTCCATGTACCGTCGTTTCTAAGAACGGTCACGTTGGTGCCATGTGCCAATTTGCTAAGTATTGTGGCACTGGTAGATGCAGTTGCCCGAAGATTAACTGTACCTGAGCCACTTGGAACGGTTACAACGGCGCCAGTGCTAGCGGGATCAGCCGTTGTGCCTGGATAGGTTGAAGAAAATTTTAAAAAGTCTGTGGATGCGTATGCAATTATTGCCCCATGCTGTACATATGCCCATTGGCTGTTTTTGCTGAATACAGGCAGCACCGATCCGGTTGGTGCAGTGCCCACGATTGCAGCGCTTGCAGAGCCCTCTGCCCGGAGATTCAAGTAATTTGATGCAGTAACCGTTGCATATTGGGTAATAACGGTGGGCTCTTTATCGGTTGTTGCCGGCGCTGTGCCAGAAATACTCAATGCGTTTGCTTCGACATAGCCGCTGATGCCGCCATACTGTATAAAGGCCCATCCATTATTGACAGACCATACTTTTACAGGTACTCCGTGTGGAACTGTACCGATGATTTCCGCAGATGAACTGGCAGTTTTTCTGATACCCAGCAGATCAGACGCGCTAATCAGCTTGACAATGGCCGAAGCAGGTGCATCGGAGTCATCAATATCGGCAGGTGTTTCAATGATCGTTTCTTCCTGAGAAGCTTCCCCGGAAACGATTTTACTCAAAATGGTGTTGGTGAAATTGTGCTGTACACGCTTGCTGCCTTCAAAATAAAAGCCAATAATCTGATCATACGTATATCCCAGCTTGCCCATTTGCATGGCACCGCGCTGGCTTAAGCCAACACCATGACCATATCGGCGGGCATTTAAAACAAAGTTGCTGCCTGATTTAGTTACCGTCCAAAGTTCATTTTGGGATGAGCTGATACTCATGCCAAAAATGCCTTCCAGTTCAGAAAAAATATTGACTGTAACAGTTGCTGCCACTTCTACCGTTGTGCCAGCGCTGTTTTTTGTGCGCACTGTCAGATCAAAATCCATTTTCGTATACAGACGGCTGGGATCTGCATATTTGGGTGTATGTGGCGTGATGTCATTTATTTTCAAAACGGTTACTACTGATGAGCTGCCATTATACCCCATGGACTGTACAACAGATGCAGCCTTTGTATTGAGCAAAGCTTTGAGTGATGCGTTCTGGCTTCCGCTTAGCCCGTCACCATATATTGTGGCTTTTTTGACAACAGAATCTGGGTTTGCAAGATCAAACGGGTCATCCTTAACCGATAGATACTCATAGCCTGAGCCGCCCCAGATGTTTTTGCTTGACTCTGTCTGTCCGCCATTGGATGCAGTATAGAAGGTGCCTGTCAGGCTGGTACCGTTCATGACAACGATGCCCTTTGTTGCATCAACTGCAGCCTTGCAATTGGCATACCCGGATGGTGTGCCGCGATATACCTGGTCGCTTGTTGTATCCACAACATCGTACATAGCGCCAGAGCGGCTTTGCATAGCACGCAAAGTGTATGTTCGTGCGGCGATCGCTTGGGCCTTTAACGCTTCAATATGCGCACCATTGCCCATTTCATAGGGAAGAACACCATACATATAGTTTTCAATATAAATATAAGCAATGGTATACAGCTTATAGCCACTGCTTACCTTGTTGACAATAAAGCGTAAATCTCCCGGATACGGATTGGTTGGGTTTCTTGATTCAGCAATCAAAATACCGTTGTTTCCGCTGGTGCTATGACGGCGCAGGGCAAACTGACTGCCCATGTCAGTGGTTACACCATTTCGTGTAAGGGTTAGCTTACCTGTGCTGCTGTTGAAGTTGACAACCAATTTTTCACCATTGGACAGCGCCTGATTAGTGTTTCCGTTGATGCTATAGCTGCCTTCAGTGGTTATGTTAAGTTTACTTGGATCCCCCATGGATGACAAGTATACCCTTACCATGCCATTGGTAGAGTTTGTCATCTTAACCAGTGGTGCAGATTTGACTTCCACCTCTGCAGTTGCAAAAGACATGGAAATGCTAAATGCCGTCAAAAGAAAGAGGAAAAAGCTAATTACTTTTACCTTTTTGTTTTTCCCCGTGCAAGTCATGCGGTTCATCCTCCCGGCGGCCATCTTAAGTAGGCCTGATTTTGCGGCCTGCGCCTATATTTGCAATCCATGAAGCTTTACGCAACGAAAACTTCATACTTTTGTAACTTATCGAAGTGTACCATACAAAGCTTCCCTTGTCTACATATCTCATAAAAAATGCTTGTAAATTAAGTTGTAAAAGGAATTTGTTTTGAAACCCTGCAAGTTTTGCTCATATGCACGAAATGCGGCGCGCAAAGGCAAAAAAATACCGGATGTCACCATCCGGCCAATAAAAGAGAGCCTCTCGACCGAGAGGCTCCAGAAAGAATTATTTCTGAGCGGGGGCGCCCACGGGGCAGACGTCAGAGCAAGCGCCGCAGTCAATGCACTTTTCAGGATCGATATCATACTTGCCTTCGCCTTCGGAAATCGCCTGTACGGGGCATTCGGGTTCGCATGCGCCGCAGCTGATGCATTCTTCGGAAATGTTGTATGCCATAGTGGATTCACCTCCTTGTATACCATCTAATGATTGGATACAAATAAGTTACCGCAAATATGATACCACGCAACGGTTTCAAATGCAAGCCTTAATCAGCGCAAGCAATTAGCAAATCATCATTGCGGTTCATCATCATCACCAATTTCTGGTGCATCATCCATCAGATCAGGAAATGTCAGCAAATCATCAGGATTATCGCTGTCATCCTCTTCTGCTAGGTTAAGGTCCTCTTCGATATCATTGGTAGCATCCATAAAATCTTCCGGAAGATCATGATCCTGCTGGTTGGCAGCCCGCATGGCTTGATCAACCGCTGTAAGCCAAGGAGATGCAGGTGCATTCTTCTGCTCAACAGAAGGCTTGGTTTTTTCTTTTTTTACAGGACGTGATTCCTTTACAGATTCATCCCGTTCCCTTTGATGTGTGTTATCAGATGTATTTTGCTGCTGCGTTATACGCTGCACATCGTTCATGTGATAATCCTTCAGTTCACTGGAGTCACCTTTTTGGATTTTTACCCGAACAGTTTCCTTAATTACGTTGATATCCCAAACAACGCCTTTCCCATCGGGAACAATGACTTCTTTGCCAACCTTGGGCATACGCTTACGTGTCTGCTCATAATTATCCTGTTCATATTTCAAGCAGCACATCAGCCGCCCGCATACGCCGGAAATTTTGGTTGGATTCAGTGACAAATTCTGTTCTTTTGCCATCTTAATGGAAACAGGCTGGAAGTCACCCAAGAAGCTGCCGCAGCAGATAGGCCGGCCACAAGGCCCAAGGCCTCCTAGCATTTTTGCCTCGTCACGGACGCCAATCTGCCGCAGTTCAATGCGGGTTTTGAAAACAGATGCAAGATCTTTGACAAGGGAACGAAAATCTACCCGCCCGTTGGCAGTAAAGTAGAAAAGGATTTTTGAGTTGTCAAACGTGTATTCGACACTCACCAGCTTCATATCAAGCTTATGTTCAATGATCTTACGCTGGCAAACAGAATATGCCTCACGTTCATTCTTATCATTTTCCTGAGCGTGCTGAATATCTTCAGCTGATGCAATTCGGATTACCTGTTTAAGGGGTGCGATGATTTGATCATCGTCTATTTCCCGGACACCAGTAACAACCTCACCAAACTCCACGCCCCTGGCCGTTTCAACAATGACATAATCACCTGCAGATGGCCAAAGAGATCCTGGATGGAAAAAATATAGCTTACCCGCATTTTTGAAGCGGACGCCGATTACGGTTGCCATGATTTGACTTCCTCCGTTATTTTAAGCAGCAGTTCTTCTAAAACTGCCTGCCAGCTTACTTGACTTGCTTTACGCCGCCGGGCGTAGAATATGGCATCCATCACACGCTGCAATGATGCGATATGTGCTTGCTCCCCCGCTCTTTGCCAGAACCGAGGGAAATCTGCCAGGGTTATTTCAGGGAGACGGGAAAGCCGAACCAGCATTACCTCATGAACGAGGCTTTCCAGTATATTTAGGAATAGATCTGCCTGCTCTTTGTCTTCTTTCATGGCATTGCTGATGGGAAAGATATCCCTTTCGCTTTCCATTAAAAAAACGGACTGCAAAATTTTTTGACGCGTTTGTGTGTAAATTGGATCACGCCAGATTTTGATGGCGTCACCTATACTGCCTCCGCTTAAAACACACAACTCATCTACCCGTTCATCCGGCACACCGAATGCATGCAAAACAGGGGCCATATCTTCCCGGGTCCATAGCGGAATAGATACTATACGACACCGTGATACCACAGTTGGCAATAACGCCGATGCTTCCTGAGCTGTCAGAATGAAAAGGACGTCATCTGACGGTTCTTCCAATGTTTTCAGCAGGCTGTTTTGTGCCTGGGCAGTCATTTTTTCTGCCCGCTCGATCAAAATCACCCGCCGTCCGCCCTCGTAGGTATGTTCTCCGGTCAGACGTACCGCTTCACGAATCACATCGACGCCAATGGCCTTTCCACCAATGATCTGTTTGACGTCCGGATGTGTACCATCCAAAAAACGGATACAGGTGGGACATTGAAAACAAGGCTTGTTTTCGCCAAGGCACAATGCTGCCATGGCGCACTGTTTGGCCAGCGTGCGTTTCCCTACCCCTTCGGGCCCGGTAAGCAAATAGGCATGAACACCATCGCCAGTAGCAAATTCTTCAATCAGCTTACGGAAAAGAGCGCCCGGCCGGATTTTATCCGCAGTGCCGGACGCGCTTTCCATACCGAAACGGGCTGCATCGGACAAAGAAACCACCTTTCTCAAGGCACAACCTATAGCTTGACGAATTGATCCACCGTCAGAACAAAGATGGTTGCGCCCCCCACCATGACCTCGATGGGATAAGGCGAATATACGCCGGATACCCCGGCCATGGAGGTAGGAGATGTTGCAATCTGCTTGCGGCTTTTACATACCTTTTCAATAACGGCCATGGCCGCCTCAAAACGGTCATCATCTACGCCTACCAGCAATGTGGTGTTGCCTGCCCTCAAAAAGCCACCGGTGGTTGCCAGCTTGGTAACACCAAAACCGTCATTCATCAACTGGCTAATCAACCGGGAAGCATCTTCATCCTGAACAATGGCCACAATCAGTTTCATAAAACTACCTCCTTTCAAATTAATGTAAGTAAATATTTGTTTTGACCTGCTAACAGTATACAGCAAAACGTAAGAAAAATCAATGCAGAAGCCATGGTATGGTTTATGGTTTTGACAAACCTTGGCACAACTGCCATTTATGTATCCAGTTGATCATCAACAGGAGCAAACTGGCTCTCATATAACCGCGTATAAAAACCCTTCTTTGCCAGCAATTCATCATGCTTTCCCTGCTCTGCAATCTTCCCGGCGTCCATAACCAGGATGACATCCGCTTCTTTGATGGTGGATAAACGATGAGCAACGATAAAGCTTGTACGGCCTTCCATCATTTTGACAAAGGCTTTTTGCACCCTTATTTCTGTTCGTGTATCAATGGATGATGTAGCTTCGTCCAATATTAACATAGGCGGATTGAGCAGCATCACACGGGCAATGCATAGCAGCTGCTTTTGGCCCTGGGACAGGTTTCCTCCATTTTCTGAGATGACGGTATCATATCCCTTTTCAAGCCGTAAAATAAAGCCATGCGCATAGGCGGCTTTGGCTGCTTCCATAATCTCATCCAAGGTTGCATCGGGTTTACCATACGCGATATTCTCACGGACCGTAGCATTTTGCAGCCAGGTATCCTGAAGCACCATGCCGTACTGGGCCCGCAGATTCTGTCGTGTAAGTTTTGTTGTATCAAAGCCATCCACAGTGATGACACCGTTATCCGCTTCATAAAAGCGCATAAGAAGATTGATCAGTGTGGTTTTACCACAGCCAGTGGGACCAACAACAGCAATGCGCTGGCCCGGCTTAACACTTAGTCGAAAGTTTTCAATCAATGGCCTTTGGGAATCGTAACGAAAAGAAATGTCCTGTATATCCACGCGGCCTGCGGCCCTTTTTATCACAGGAGCATCTGATGGATCCGGCGATTCCTCCGTCGCATCCAGCAACTCAAAGACACGTGCGGCAGAAGACGCTGCAGTTTGCAACTGTGCCAGTATACCGGTCACTTCGTTAAAGGGTTTTGTATACTGATTTGCATAGCTCAAAAAACTGGTGAGTTGACCTATGGATAGCCGGCCTGAGATGGCAGCCAAGGCACCAGTCACCCCTACCGCTGCAAACACCAGACCATTGACAAAACGGGTCAGCGGGTTGGTGAAGGCTGGATAGATTTGCGCTTGCAGGCCCCAGCGGTACAGTTCCTTGTTCAGCATTTCATATCCTTCCTTAGCAGAAGTTTCCCTTCCGAAGGCCTTGATAACGCGCTGACCGGATATCATCTCTTCTACATAAGCCGTCAGTTCTCCCTGACTTTTTGCCTGCTGAAGAAAGGTGCGGTGGGTATGCTTGGAGATAAAGGAGGCCAACAGCAACGAGACAGGCGTCAGCAAAACCACAACCAGCGCGATTAGCGGATGGATACTGAGCATAAATAGCAGCGTACCGATAATCTGTACAACCCCTGAAAAGACCTGGGTAAAGCCATGTAAAAGCCCATCAGACACCTGATCGACATCGGTAACGATGCGGCCCATCAATTCACCTTGAGGTTTGCCATCCAGGTATTTTAGAGGCAGCCGCATGAGCTTGGAAAATGCATCTGTGCGAAGATCCCGGACAGTAAGGTAAGAAGCCTTGTTGGTACAAATGGCTGTTAGCCATTGAAACAAAGCTCCGATTGCAATAGATATCACAAAATAGATTAATACACGAAGGAGTTCCTGAAAATTTACCTGACCTGCATCCACCACCTGATCGACAGCCTGGCCGATGAGTACAGGACCCAGCAAGGACATGGCAATGCCAACGATAGCACATAATAATGCCATAATTAGTTGATTTCTGTATGGCTTTGTATATCTTAGCAAGCGCAATACAATCAACTTGTTCATACAGCCGCCTCCTTAGCGCCTTGCTGAGAGAGGCTTGTTTCTCTGTATACTGAGCAAGTTTGAATTAGCTGCTCATGGGTGCCCTGACCTACAATTTCTCCTTCGTCCATCACCAGGATCATGTCTGCCCACCGGACGCTGGCAACACGCTGGGAAACGATAAGCACAGTGCTTTCTTTTGCATACAACTTAAGGGCCTGACGTAAAGCAGCATCGGTGGCATAATCCAAAGCGCTGGCACTGTCGTCCAATATCAAAATTTCAGGTTTTCCGACCAATGCTCTGGCAATAGTCAGTCGCTGCCGCTGTCCTCCGGATAGGTCCTTGCCGCCAGGAAGGATTTTTGTATCCAGCTTTTCCGATAGCGCATTCACAAAGCTAAGCGCCTGCGCGGTTTTCAGGGCCTGTTCAATTTCCTTGTCGGAGGCATCTGCCTTACGCCAGCGGAGATTCTCTGCCACCGTACCAGAAAAGAGCATGACTTGCTGTGGAACAATACCGATTTTTTCCCGCAACTGCTTAAAAGGATAGTTGCGAACATCCACGCCATCTATGAGCACACTGCCTTGTGATGCATCATAAAGCCGGGGAATCAAGCTGACCAAAGTTGACTTACCAGAACCAGTACCGCCTATAATGCCAATCGTCTGACCAGGATAGACATCAAAAGAGGCATGCTTCAAGGCGTTTTCACCACTTTGGCCATAGCGGAATGATACGTTGGAAAAGCTGATTCGGGGGGCATTTGGCAAAGCAATTACAGGTTCTGTTGCAGAATCTTCCATGGAGGTTTTAACATCAAAAATTGCATTTACCCGTGCCGCACTTGCGCTGGCTTTGGTGAATATTACTACAAGGTTGGCTACCACCACCAGCGCTAGCAATATTTGGGTCATGTAATTGACAAAAGCAACAAGCTGACCTTGGGTTAAGCTCCCGGAGTTTACTCTTACACCGCCAAACCAAAGAATCGCGACGATGCCCAGGTTCATAATGGCAAAAGAAAGGGGCGAGAGCCAAGCTGAAAGCCTGCCTATACGGATCGTCACATCAGCTTGGTCATTACAAGCATCCTGAAACCGCTTTTCCTCCCGATCCTGCGTGCCAAAGGCGCGGACCACTCTGACACCGGACAGGTTTTCCCGGGTGATGCGCGCAATAGCATCCAGCTTTTTTTGAATCACTTTATAAAAGGGAACAGACCTTCCCATGATGATATAAAGCAGAACCGCAATTAGAGGCATTACAGCCAAGAGAACCAGCGAAAGCTGTAAATCAATCCGTATGGCCATCACCGCTGCACCAACAGCCAAAAAAGGCGCGCGAACCACCAGCCGTATTAGCATTGCTACCGCCAGCTGCAACTGGTTGATGTCGCTGGTCATGCGTGTGACCAGGGTTGGCGTATCAAACATATCTAGTTCCTTATGTGAAAGAGATTGAATATGCGCAAACAAGGTATTACGCAAGTCGGTTCCAACGCCCTGAGAAGCAACACTAGCCATGTATTGGCATGTCAGGGAGGATAAAAGCCCCACCAGCCCCAATGCCAGCAATATACCGCCCCTTTGGAGAACGTATACGTTGTTACCCGACTTGATGCCCACATCAATCATATCCGCTATCACCAGCGGTACAATCAATTCAAAAATGGCCTCGATCAACTTAAAGACCGGACCCAATGTCACCTGACACATGTATGGCTTTAGATAATGCAATAATTTTCTCAAAATAAAGGCTCCCGTATTACCGTTTATTTTTCTGTCAAAAATTGTTTGATAAGGCGTACAGAATTATGCGCTGCCATCTTTACGAAGTTGGGATAATCAATGTCAGAACTGCCGTCGGCCTGATCGGAAATCGCACGCACAATGGCGCATGGCGTATCATTTACATAGCATACGTGGGCGACCGCTCCGCCTTCCATCTCACAGCAAATTGCATCAAAGCCGTCCCGCAGGCTTGTGCGACGATTACCATCATGCACAAACTGATCTCCAGTTGCGATGCCGCCAGGCATTCCATGAATATCATCAAGAGATGCAAGGGCTGTTAACAGCTTGCTCGATAACACCTCACTAAGTGGTAGGCGAACAAGCTGTATGCCTGAGATAAAGCCAGGAGGATCGCCCAATGGTGTTGTATCCATATCATGCTGTACAGCAAATGTGCCGATCACGATATTCCCAATGTCGAGCTTTTCGCTAAGTGAACCAGCAACACCAAGGTTAATAACAGCCTCGGGCTGATAATGAAGAATCATTGCTTGGGCACATAACGCGGCGTTTACTTTGCCAGGTCCGCAAACTGCAAGCACAGCAGCATGCCCCCACAAGGTACCAACATGAAAAACGGCACCGCCGATTTTTTCCGTTTTGCTGCCTTCAAGCTCCGCAGCCAGTAATTCCATCTCGATGGGCATAGCGCTGATTAACCCCAGCACAAAAACCCCTCCTCACTTTGTATGATGCCGTTTCATTATAGGTGTGATTTACCAAAGCGTCAATCTACCCGTTTGGATAAAAATTTGACCCATTTCAAAAAATCTACCCTTGAATTTCCCAACATGCCATGATATGATATAGCGCGTGGTTGACATGCGCTTGTGCTAGCCGTGGTGTCCAGCGATAAAGTACCGCTTTCCAAATGGTCGGTATTCTTCGTACATGGCCTTGAGGCGCCCGTCATCCCTACATATATGGGGCATTAGCACAGTTGGTAGCGCGCAACGTTCGCATCGTTGAGGTCAGGGGTTCGAATCCCCTATGCTCCACCAAGCATAAAGCCAGCAATCTCAACGGGTTGCGGGCTTTTTTATATTTGCAATATCGCACTTTTTACCGCGTTTCTATTTTCGTGCCCGCGCATTTGCCTTCCGCCGCTGTGTGCGCCGCACGCCCTCCGCCAGGTAGCGCACATGGAATCCCACGGACCGATAGCCCTCCACGATGGTGTCCAAGTAGTAATCGCTGGGCGGGGTTGCCTCCCCCATGTTCATGATATAGATCATGGCCGGTACCTCGGTGATGTCCGCAGGCATGGCCGTGATGGTCCTCTTGTTTGTTGAGCTTCAATGGTATAGAAGTATGATACATAAAGGTGTATAATGAAATTATTGTTAATTGCACCATGTAATCTTCACTTACAACAATCATCTTTGAAGTAATTTTCATCAAAAACGGTCATTGATGTGCACATGCATGATGACATGAAATATGTTGAAAAGGAGAGTGTGGTGTGAATTTTTATATAGAGGTTAAAGAAATAATTCGAACAATCATTGGTGAATATACAATTGTAAAAGACCACAGAGGTGATAGCGGAAGGACCGGCGTCATAGAAATCTTTGCCAATGGACAACGGTTTTTTGCTAAGATACACAATCGCTTGAGCCATTGGCATCCAGAAGTGTTTGCGTACAAAAATTGGACAAAAGCAATCGAACCACTTGCACCTAAAATGTATGCATCGTTAAACAAAGGAAAATACTAAGCGTGAAAATGGCTCTTGCTGATGTATATAATGGCTATTCACATCATCATCCCCGTTTTTTGGAGTGCGGGAACAAAATGCTATCGCGCTTAAGTGAAACACATCATTTTAATGACGCTTGACTCTTTTTGATTGGCCTTTCAAAAAACAGACTTTGGTTTGTTTGCGTAAGGCGATAGTGTGTAAATACCAACTTCGGTTTATTTGTTTACCTCGCCCATATGTATTTTTCTTTAAAGTATAGAAGTTCAACGAAAAAAATAAGCACGCGTTAATGCGATTGGCCAAAAATTAAGATATATATTTTGTCATTCATTTTAAGAAAATGGCACACATATCACTTTTCAACGTGACCTCTATATGATATTCTCAATCAATAGATCAAGCACAGAGAGAAGGCAGCCTTTTATGGTACATGATAAGCAGTTTTACAAAACGATGTTTCGAATAGCAATACCAGTGGCATTCCAATCCATGATATCCCTGCTGGTTGTTCTGGCGGATGATATTATGGTATCATCAATGAACAATGGCACCTATGCTCAGGCTGCTGTATCCCAAGTGAATGCTGTAACAACATTTCTGAATGCAACTTTGCTGGGGATGATAGGCGGTTCTGGGGTATTAATTGCGCAATATTGGGGTAAAAAGGATACACTGCGAATCAAAATGGTGTTTTCCATTGTTACCATTCTCTCCGTTGCCATAGCATTGTTATTCACAGTATTACTTAAGTTGTTTCCTGATCTCTTGTTGAACTTGATGATCCGTCCAGACGAAGCTGGAACATATCAGCTTGCAAGCGATTATTTATCCATTATATGCTTAAGTTATCTCCCCTTTGCCCTATCAGCCGCCTTGCAGGGAATGCTTCGCTCTATTGAAGTGGTAAAGGTTACATTATACACAACCATTGTATCACTGCTGATTAACATTAGCTTAAACTATATTTTGATATTTGGTAAACTGGGCATGCCTGCTATGGGTGTAAAGGGCGCCGCAATAGCAACAGTATTCGCCCGTATTGCTGAACTACTTATCGTATGGATATATACATTCAAAGTGCAAAAAGTCATATCGGTTTCTCCTAAAGACCTTATCCGTACTGAGAAATGGTTGATTCTTGATTATATACGCTATGGACTTCCCGTTGGCATTACAGATATGCAATGGTCGTTGATAGGTATGTTGAAGGCTGCAATCATTGGCCAGATGGGTACCTTATTCGCCGCAGCAAATAATATCGCATCATCCATGGCCAACTTGGGAACCATGTTCACTTTTGCTTTGGCAAGCGGGGCCAGTGTCGTTGTAGGCAAGGCAGTAGGTGCCGGTGAGTACGATAAAGCAAAAAAGTATTCTAAGAAGATCCAAATTCTATTTTTCTTTATTGGCTTGTTAATGGCTGCTGTTGTATTCCTCCTGCGGATTCCTTTTTCTAAGATGTATGGATCTGCAAACGATCCTCAGGTATTATCATTAAGTGTCACGATGATATCCATTCTTGCTGTTACGCTTGTAGGCACCAGCTACCACGCCAGCTGTTTTGTTGGCATTAACCGCGGCGCCGGCGACAGCCGATTTGTTGCTAAGGTAGATATGATCTGCGGATGGTTGATTGTACTGCCGACGACCGCATTGGCTGCTTTTGTATTCAAGGCTCCCCTGACCATTGTATTCTTGTGCACGCGCATAGACCAGTGCTTTAAATGGTTCATTGCCTTTATGCGGCTTCGTAGTAACAAATGGATCAAAAATGTCACACGAGGAGAGACAGTGAACATACAGTAAGTATATCCGTTAACATAACCGATTTTCTATCACGCATTCACCTTCCCGGTTTTCGGGAAGGTTTTTTCACCTGCAGCGGCTACAGAGATAAATCATAGGATGACATGTTTTGAACTGGTTCTTATTAAATGAACATTTCAGCGCAGATAGAAAGCACAATGCATATGATATAAGGAGACCACTTCAAGGAGGAATTTGGATGTATTTAAGTGATTCTGAATTACCAAAGGGTATGGTATATATAATGACCAACAGTGCCACTGAAAATGATATCGCTGCATTTCGCAGGAATGACAATGGCACTTTAGCTTTTCGAGCTTTTTATGCAACAAGAGGACAAGGCACAGGTCCGATTGGAAATGGTGTTGATCCCCTTATATCACAGGGATCGTTGATATTATCGCGCTACAGGCGGTTTTTGTTTGCTGTGAATGCCGGAAGCAATAGCATTACCAGCTTTCGGGTGATGCATGATGGTGGGTTGGTTTTAGCTTCTGTAGTAAATTCCGGTGGTGTAAAACCAATTAGCATAACGGTTCACAGGAACATTTTATATGTATCCAATGCAGGAAATGAAAGCACTGGTGCAGCTTCCAATATAACCGGTTTCCGTATCGACCGTTGTGGTGTTCTGACCATGATTCCCAACTCGACACGTCCTTTAAGCACCACTGAAGCACAACCAGCCAATATACTGTTTACCCCAAGTGGCAGACAGATTGCGGTTACAGAACGTAATACCAATAAAATCACGATATTTGCCATTGCCAGCAATGGGCATGCATCACTGCAAAAAGTAAACAATTCCAATGGCAGCGGGCCATTTGGAATGGTATTCCGATGGGATGATTTATTGCTGGTAGCTGAGTCGGGTTCCAATGCACTGTCAACGTATTCCCTTGACAGCAATGGTAATTTGACTGTTATCAGCGGGTCTGTTCCTACAGGTCAACTGGCCACATGTTGGGTTTCGCTTGATAAATCCGAGCGCCATGCGTACACATCTAATACAGGCAGCCGAACCATCTCAACGTTTAGAGTAAATCGTGATGGTACGCTTGAGCTTGAGCGCAACACATTTTCAACCCCAGAGGAAGAAGAAGGTGGTGCGCCTATTGATAACGCAGTCAGCACAAACGGCAAATACTTCTATGCATTAAACGGTAATGAAGGAACCGTTTCTGCCTTTAAGATTTGCAGCCATGGTAGATTGGCCAGAATTCAGGTCGCCTCAGGTGAAGGAATCCCACAACTGGGAACGCAAGGTATTGCAGTCATATAGGCCAATTGAATGGAAGACAACAAAGGAGAATGAGGTATGCTCTTAAATAATACTGGTATGACCAATGGAACAAGCTCAAAGGCCATAGCCAATATGTCAGGCAGTGCAGCCTATCCAAACATTCGCGGTACGGTGGTATTTAAAGAAGCGGTTGGCGGAACTTATGTACAGGCTGATATTGCTGGACTACCGCAAACGGATACAAACTTTTTTGCATTCCACCTGCATTCCGGAACCTGCAGCGGAACACCAACAACAGATGCAGCTGGCAATGTGACCGATTATTTTCCTCAATCAGGCGGACATTATAACCCAACCAATCAACCACATCCAAATCACGCAGGTGATTTTCCCGTATTGTTGGCCGCGCCAACAAAGGGCGGATCTGCTCATTTAAGCTTCTTTACCCCGCGCTTTACCGTGTCTGAGGCTATTGGCCGTGCTGTAATTATACACGATGATCCTGATGATTACAGATCGCAGCCTGCTGGAAACTCTGGAATGAAAATTGCATGCGGTAATGTGATAGCAAAATGAGAAATAAATTCGAAACAGATTAATCCTTTCGCTTTGTGACACCATGATACCGTATATTACAAAAAAGTCCTTTGCCATTTCCGGCAAAGGACTTTTTGTAGCTGATATTCAAAATAGGTGCAGCGCTGTAGCTTTGGCTAAGGTCGCCTGCTTTGAAGGGATTAAGGCAGTGAGCAGGCTGTACACATGCTGAGAACCGACTTTCTCAAAAGGTGCGATCCTTCGAAGTGTAAATAATCCTGCAGCAGCCAGTGCGAAAGGTATAAAATCGAAACGGGATACCTGAAAGCTAACGCCTACCAAAGCGCACCAGAGAATCTCAGAAACCGCTGACAGAAGAAGAGCGTTCAATGCTGTTTTGCGTCCATCGCGCGATGTTTTGAGGTATGCCACCAGCATCAGCAGGCAACGAAGCAATACGGACAAGGAAATGATATAGTAACCTGCCGAGAATATGAACGAAAGAGCAACATCCATCGTGTTTCCTCCTTATACTTCTTTGGTATGCTATCAGTTTATATCGTTACATTTTTATGCTCCTGCAATGGACATTTCACCTACATCAACAGATGGGCTACCAACACTGCCGCCGGGGAACTTCAAATCACTGCCAAAGGATCGAATATTCTGCAGTAGTTGATAGAAATTACCTGCAACGGTTATCTGCTCAACTGCATCTATTTTCTTTCCATCTTTTACGGTATAACCTTTTGCAAGCAATGAAAAGTCACCGCTTATGCTGTTGGCACCGCTATGCAAGCCATTAACCTCCGTTATCACCAAGCCGTTGCCCATTTGAGTCATCAACCCAGCAAGGTCTTTAGTGCCTGGTTTAAAAAAGAAATTGGTTGGTGAAACCCTGATAGGTGCACTATAACTGGCTTTGCTTGCATTGCCGGTGGTCTCAACGCCATCTTTTTGCGCAGTCTTCAGATTGTGCAAAAGGGTTTTCAAAACGCCGTTTTCAATCACTGCCTTGGTTTTGGTGGCAACACCTTCCGCGTCAAAGGGGCGGCTGCCTTCTGCAAAAGGTAAAAGCGGATCATCCATCAGCACAACACATTCAGCGGCGATGGTCTCACCTACCTTGCCTTTTAAAAGCGACAGATTATGTTGGGTGTTTTCAGCAGAAAACAGGCCTGAGAAAGTTTCCAACAGATCTGCCATAGCCCCATTTTCAATAATGGTGCGGTATGTGCCACTTGGGATGGTTTTGCCATTCAAGCCAAACACGGCCTTTTCGACAGCAGATTCAGCAAGTGTTTTGTAATCAAGCATAGCAAAATCATGGGTGATGGAAATCTCCATTCCTGTGCTGGCTTTCTCCCCATCTCTAGCAACCGCCTGAAGATAAGCACCACAGTAATTGCCTTCATACTGAACATCCAGGCCGTAGCTGTTTTTGATACGTACAGAACCCTTGCCAGACAGGATGGTATTGTATTGAACTTGTTTAACATGGGCATCAGCGGATAGAGCTGCCTTTTCCATATTCAGCACAAATGCAAGCTTTTCTTCAGGAGACACGCCATCGAGTGCGGCGTTATATGTATCCACGATGGGATAGACTTTATCACCTGCGTAAATAAACTGCTTGTCTTCATCCTCGGAAAGGCTGGCGCTTTCGATAACACCCTTAACAAGCTGGCTTAGCGCCTGATCATCCATCACTTCGGTAGAGGCATAGCCCATCTTCCCACCATAAACGCCGCGAAGGGAGAGGCCGCGGGTGGTGTTTACAGAATACTGGGTAATTTCCTGCTGGGCTGAAACTGCTTTAAAGCTATCCCCGGAAGCTATGTATACTTCAGCAGCCTCGATTCCCTGATCCAGGGCGGTTTGCATGAGCTGATTCAAAAAAGCATCCAATGTCATATTTCTACCTCCTACCTTCCGCCAACTGTCAGGCTGCTGACACGGATCATGGGCTGGCCTACGTTTGTTGGAACACTGCCGCTAAGGCTACCGCACATGCCCTGAGACATTTGCATATCGCGGCCTACACGGTCAATGCGCAAGAGCACTTCAGAGCCTCGGCCGATGAGGGAAGCGCCGCGCACAGGCGTATCTATCTTGCCGTCCTTCACCAGATAACCTTCCATGACGTTAAAGTTAAATTCACCGGTGGCAGGATTCACTGATCCACCACCCATGCGCCGAGCGTAAAGACCGTTGCCCATGGTACGGATCATTTCATCTTCGTCATCATGGCCTGCTGCAATATAGGTGTTGCGCATACGGGATGTTGGCGCATAGGCGTAGCTTTCCCTTCGGCTGCTGCCGGTTGCGGGCATATTCATACGCCTGCCGTTTAGTTTATCAATCATGTAGTTCTTCAAGATACCGTTCTCAATCAATACCAGGCGATTGGTGGGTGTACCCTCATCGTCAATGTTCAGGCTGCCCCATTCATTCGGCATGGTACCATCATCGATGGCTGTAACGCAGTTAGCTGCAATCTTTTGATTCAACTTGCCAGAAAACTCGCTTGTGCCAAAGGCAACAGATGTAGCCTCCAGGCTATGGCCGCAAGCTTCATGGAAAATAACACCACCAAAGCCATTATCGATAACCACGGGCATCACACCTGCAGGACAGACCGGTGCATGCAGCATGGTAACAGCGATTTGAGCTGCTTCTTTGCCTACTTTTTCCGGATCAACCCTTTGATCAAACAGTTCAAAGCCCATCATGGCACCAGGATTGCAAGTACCTGTCTGATTCTCTTTACCGTCTGATGCAACAGCTGAGCAAGTCATACGGGAATAGACGCGGCGGTCACTGGTAAAAAGACCTTCGCTGTTAGCGATCCATACGTCTTGTTCGGAATCTGTATAGCCAAGAACCACCTGCTTGATTTCAGGCGATGTTGATGCTGCGGCATGTGCTGCACGAAGCTTCTGCGCCTTTTTTGCTGCCTGAACGGATGTAGGAAGGTACATGATGGGGTGGATGGAATCGATTTGCTTTTCAACAAGGGGATTAGGCACACGCTGCTTGGTGTCTTTCACTGCAGCTGCCGCACGCTTGGCGCAATCCAACAGCCCTTCACGGGATGTATCATTGGTATAAACGTATATGGCCGACAAATTTTGAAATACACGGATTCCGGCTCCATGCCGCCTTCCACTCAAAACAGTATCAATTTTCCCGCCGCGCATTTGAACCACATTGTTGCGCCGGTCTTCCAAAAAAATTTCGGCAAAGTCGCCGCCGGTTTTCATTGCTTCAGCCAATACATCAAAGGCTGTTTGCTTTTCGAGCATGAGCATTCCTCCCAACTTTCTTCTGTGGTTAATATGTCCTTACAGCTGCCGATATTACGCAATCAGTGCTGAAAGATCAATTTCAATCAGTGATTTTGCCGTTACCGTTGCCTTACTGCTTAGGGCTGCGGAGCCTATGCCCAGCACACGCATATTTGCATTGAGCGCAGCCTCTACCCCGGCATCAGCATCCTCAACTACAAGGCATGCGTGCACCGGTTGATTGAGCATTTTTGCCGCCAGCATAAAGACTTCGGGATCTGGCTTGCTATTTTGAATTTGGTTCCCATCCGCCACGGCGTCAAAATAACCGCCAAGGCCAATTTGCGAAAGGATGATGGGTGCGTTTTTACTGGAGGAGCCAATGGCAAGGAGAATGCCTTTTTGGCGCAGTGCGATGAGCGTTTCCAAAGCACCAGGAAGTATGGCATCAGGTGTCAACTGTTTTACCAATTGCTTGTAGACTTCATTTTTTTCAGATGCCATCATGACTTTTTCTTCTTGCGAATAAGTCCTGTCTGCCCGTTCAAGAAGGATTTCCAGGCTTTCCATGCGGCTGACGCCCCGAAGACGTTCATTGATGGTCCGGTCAAAATAAATGCCCCGGCAATCGGCTAGCCCTTTCCAGGCTTGAAAGTGACAATCATCAGTTGATACAATGGCGCCATCCAAGTCGAAGATAACCGCTTTGATACCATCCAGATGCATAAAAAGCCTCCTTCGTTATGCTTTCAGTTCATCCAGCTTCTTCTCAATCAACTCCTTGGAGGCATAGTTTAATGGCGAAAAGCGGCCTTCCAAGGCTTTTTCCAACTTTTCTATTGCAGCTTCCTTTTTTCCTTCATCCAGGTCATACAAAGACAGGAAATATAGCGTATCGATTTGCGACGGCTTTTCTTTGTAGGCTTTATCAAAATAAGGCTTGGCAGCAGCTTTATCGCCCGCCAGGCGATAGAGGGTTTGGGCCATGTTGTCCAGGGAGATAGGGTCAGCGTCATCATAATCCAGCGCTTCCTGGTTATAAGCTTTGGCTTTTTCCAGATCACCTGATTCTACGTACAGATAGCCCAGTGTATTATAAATCATGCCGTTGGGGTTGCGCTGGTGCTGTTTTTCCATCAGTTCAATGGCACGGGGCAGATCGCCCAGCTTATAGCTAGCAACGGCATAATTCATAAAGAGCTGCTGTTTCTGAGCATCGGTGATACCGGGGGCCTTTTGGGTTTTTACCAGCAACGCTTTTGCTTTTTCGAATTCACCTGCACGAAGAAGCATAACGGAATAAGCAAGCATGTATTGAGCAGAATCCATGCCGGCTGCTAAAGCTTCCTCATACAGCTTTTTCGCGCCTTCGATATCCCCCTTGGATTGTTTTGTAAGGGCCATGCGGCCCTTGATATTTCCCATAAAGCTCATGTAGCCTGTGCCTCCTTGACAAACATATTCCCTTGCGCCTTTTTAACAAGGCGCATATAACGGTATTGTAACGCATTTTGCAATTCCTGCATAGCATCTTTGGTCTGGATGGACGGTTCAGATACCAGCATAATTGCCGCTCTTGTGATTTCCAGGGCCTTTTTGACATCCCGGCGGTGGTGTTCATACAGTTTTGCCAGTTCAACATATGGTGCAATCCCACCCTCACGGGCTTCGATCATCCGCTGGTATGCAAAAATAGCCTCGTCAATCTCCTTGGCTCTTTTAAAACTCCGACCCAGGTTCATCTGTGCCTGGGTTTTTATGCTGCCGCCTGTGCAAAGGTAGTAGCATCGGCGAGCAAGATCGGTCTCTCCTTGCTTGTCCAGTGCTTTACCAATGCTGAATATATCCTCAAAGAAGCTCTGCTGCTCCGGCTTTTCAAAAGCATACAGAAGCTTATACAGTATTCTTGCCAATGAGATGATGTCCTGCCGGTTATGGTCAATAACCTCTCGAAGAAGCATAAAATCACCGGATTGCAAAAAGCGGAAAAACCGTTCAGGTGCTTCACTGCCTGGCAGATCGTGCTCACGGGGGGCATGGAATATCTCTTCTTCAAGCTTGGACAACCGGCAGCTTTTCAAGCGAAGTTTCCATACGCGGCGTGAGGGATGTAAAAGATCGGCATGATACATTTTATCAAGTGACTGGGTTCCCATTCGGTTCATGAGGAAGCGGGCCTGCAATAAAGGCATGTCAAATGTCTTGCCGTTAAATGTGACCACATAATCGAAACGCTGGCAAAGCACCTCCAGGGCTGAGAGCATAAAACGCTCCTCCGGATAATCCCGCATGACCCATTGATGCACGGTAAAGCCATCCTTAGTAAAGTAGCCTGCCCCTACCATGAAAGCCAATGTTCCAACACCGCCGGATAGGCCCGTGGTCTCCGTATCCAGGTAGAGCACCCTATATGGATCAATGGTATCGAAGGGTAGTTCCTGCCCCAGCACAAGCCCCAGTGATCGACCAGAAACCTCAAGATCATTAGGAATGTCTTTGAGTTCTTGCAAGGGGAAGGTATGGGATTCGTGATAGCAGCTCATGGAAGGTGCGGCAGCAGGCTTTTCCTCTGGCTGCGGCTTTGGTTTATCCACTGCTTTCAACTTATCCCGAAGGCTTATGGGCACGCAATCATCTCCTTCAGGAGTGTGACAGCGGCTTTCTTTCCTTCATGGCCGATTTCTCCAACGGGGCCCGCACAGGAAGGGCAACCCATTTCACACTCGCAATCAGATACGATTTCAAGGGCATGGCCTATTAGCAGGCTTTGCATGGTAAAGCACTTTTCCGCAAGGCCGATGCCGCCAGGGCTGTTGTCATAAATAAACAGTGTTGGCTGCTGGGTAAAGGTGCACTTTACCTGGTAGATGACGCTGATATCATTGGGTGAGCACATTAAATATAACGGCGCAACTATGCGCAAAAGGTTGGAAATTCCCAGCATGCCGCTTTGGAGTTCATCCTTACCATGTTTTTCCGAAATGTTATTAGGCAGTGTCCACCACATGGCGGTGGTATGCATATCGGTTTCGGGAAGGCGAACATGGCCAAAGCCAAGGTTTTCCTGGGTATCCAGCTTCATTTTCTTAAACATCTTTACAAGGGTGGTAACCTTTACTTCACCTAATGCACGGTAGAGACTTTGGGGCTCGCCTACCTCTTGCGTAATATCCAACAAGCTTAAGCTAATATTCAGGTCTGCGTCTGTATAATAATCAACATCCACCTGGCGGATGAATGCCTTGCATGCATCAAAGTCCAGCTTCTCCACCTGGAACTGCTGGGCCTCGTGCATATAGATGGCGTTTTCATGCAGCAGCATCGGAACGGTAAAGCGGTCCATTTCCCCTACCACCCGGTGATGCCTTGGATTGGTGATATCAATGATAAGGAAGTTCTCACTGGCCGCCGAACGTAGGGAGATTTCAGAGGCTGGGAAATCCTCTGCCATCCAATGATAGCGGCCTTCCACATGACGCAAGATGTTCTCCTCTACCAAATAATCCAAAAGCTCTGAAGTGGATGCTACATTACCAAAGGTTTCGTTATCATCAAAAGGCAGCTCGTAAGCCGCACATTTGAAATGGCTGAGAAGTACATACAGGTTGTCGGGATTTAAAAGGGCGTGCTCCGGTGATTGGCTGAAAAAGTAGTCAGGATGCGTAACAATATACTGATCGATGGCGGCTGAAGATGCTACCATTATCATCACCGATGTGCCTTTGCGCCTGCCTGCTCGGCCTGCTTGCTGCCAAGTGCTGGAGATGGTACCAGGATAGCCGCACAGCACGCAAGCCTCCAGTGCGCCGATATCAATGCCCAATTCCAGAGCATTGGTGGATACTACTGCATCGATGGCTCCCCTGCGCAGGCCGGATTCAATAGCCCGCCGTTCGCTGGGCAGGTAACCGCCGCGGTAGCCACGGACCCGACCAGCATTGCCCAGGGGGTCACGCACCATATCTTTCAAATGTCTGGTCAACACCTCGACAATCAGGCGGCTTTTGGCAAAGGTGATGGTCTGTATACCGTTATTTAAAAGTGTGGAGGCAATTGCTTTAGTCTCCTGCACAGAGCCTTTGCGTATACCCAACTGACGGTTTACTACAGGCGGATTATAGAAAATGAAGTGCCGCTCGCCTGTTGGAGCTCCGTTGTTGTCAATCATGGTCACAGGCCGACCAATTAGTGTTTCCGCCAGTTCCTTGGGATTGGCTATGGTTGCGCTGCAAAGGATGAAGGTGGGTTTGCTTCCATAAAATGTGCATAAGCGCAGAAGCCTTCTAAGTACATTGGCCAGGTTACTGCCGAAAATGCCGCGATAAGCATGAATCTCATCAATTACGATATAGCGAAGGTTTTCAAACAACTTAACCCATTTGGTATGCTGAGGCAGTATACCGCTGTGCAGCATATCCGGATTGGTTACAACAATATGGCCTGCCTGTCGGATGGCTTTGCGGGCAGAACCAGGGGTGTCTCCGTCGTAGGTATATGTTTTTATATCCACATCCAGTGCTTCAACAAGTGAATATAGCTCGCTGACCTGGTCGGCAGACAGTGCTTTGGTTGGGAAAAGGTATAATGCTCTTGCATCCTGGTTTTCAAGTATTGCGGAAAGCACAGGCAGGTTATAACACATGGTTTTACCGGATGCCGTAGGCGTTACAACCACGACATCCTTGCCCTCTGATGTTGCAGAAAGGCTGGCAGCTTGGTGTGTATACAGCTTATAGACGCCTCGTTTGGACAGCACCTGAGGAATGCGCGGGTCGAGTCCTTTGGGGAAATCATCAAAAGAAGCAGGACGGGCAGGAATCGTATGCCAGCAGGTGACATTTTCCATGAAGTATTCATCCTGCTTCCAGCGGTCCAGCAATTGTTCCAGATTCATGCCCATGCCTCCAATAGTGCAAAAAATGTATGTCATTATTATAGCCCATGGAAGGTTGCTTGTCCATGCATTGCGGATGATAAGCAAACAAATATTCGTAAATCTTATATGGCGAGGAGCTATTGGTAATTGTGATAGTTTGGCTTGTAGCAAATGCTAAATCATGACTGATGCATTGGTTTCATTATGCGTTATTGCGGGCGGAATGGGCGGCATCCGCTAAAGGATTTTCCATAGAGAAAGCAAACCGCATAAGCAGATGGTATGAAAATGACCGGAGAGAAAACCTCCGGTCATTTTCATATTTTAACTCAAATCAATTTATGACCTCTTCCTTTACAGGAGAATCATTATGCTCGTTCTTTTCAAAAGCAATTTTACCATTCTTCACATACAGATGAACATTATCGCCCAAGGCCAGGTTGCCGGCAATGATTTCCTCGCTTAATGCATCTTCTATGGTGCGCTGTATGACACGGCGCAAAGGACGGGCACCATATTGCGGATCATAGCCCTCCTTGGATAAAAGGGAGACAACTTCATCTTCAAACTTCAGATGCATGCCCCGTTTTTGCAATCTATCGGCCACCTGGGATAGCATAAGATATGCAATCTTATCAATGTCCGCTTGCTCCAAGGCGTGGAACACGATCAGTTCATCCACACGGTTGATGAATTCTGGCCGGAATATATCCTTGACCTCTTTCATTACCTGTTCCTTCATGGTTTCATAGGAACGGGCAATGTCGATGGCGCTACCAAAGCCTAGAACGCGGTTGTGGCCAATGGCATGGGCGCCTGCGTTGGAGGTCATAACGATGATGGTATTTTTAAAGTTGACCACTCGACCCGAATTATCGGTAAGCCTGCCGTCTTCCATGATCTGCAGGAGGATATTGAACACATCGGGATGGGCTTTTTCCACCTCATCCAGGAGCACCACACTGTAGGGCTTGCGGCGTACAGCCTCTGTCAGCTGGCCGCCTTCTTCATACCCCACATAGCCGGGGGGAGATCCGATCAGGCGGGAAACCGTATGCTTTTCCATGTACTCAGACATATCGATTCGGATCAGCGAGTTCTCATCGCCAAACATGGCTTCGCCCAGTGCCCGGCACAGCTCTGTTTTACCTACGCCCGTAGGTCCTAGGAAAATGAAGGAGCCAATAGGCCGCTTGGGATCCTGAAGCCCGGCGCGTGCCCTACGGATGGCTCGGCTGACAGCCTTCACGGCTTCTTCCTGGCCGATGACCCGCTTGTGGAGCACTTCCTCCAAATGCAGCAAACGCTGACTTTCCCCTTCAGTCATTTTCTTAACAGGGATGCCGGTCCAACTGGATACGATTTGCGCAATTTCTTCTTCGGTTACAATATCGCGTGATGCGCTTTTTTTCTGCTCCCATGCAGTACGCAGACCGTCAATCTCAGCTTTCAGCTGGCGCTCACGATCACGCAGAGACGCTGCTTTTTCATAGTCCTGACGTGCGATTGCTTCCTTTTTTTCGGTAAGAACGGAATCCAACTGCGCTTCCTGGCTCTTTACATCAGGTGGTGCTGTGTACGACTGGATGCGAACACGAGAGGCCGCTTCATCCATCAAATCAATGGCTTTATCAGGCAGAAACCTGTCGGAAATATAGCGGTCGGAAAAGGTTACAGCGGCTTGCAGTGCATCATCAGTAATGCGCACCTTGTGATGTGCTTCGTACTTATCACGCAGTCCCCGCAAAATCTCCAGCGCTTCTTCAGCGGAAGGTTCCCCTACCGTCACCGGCTGAAACCGACGCTCCAAAGCCGCATCCTTTTCAATATGCTTGCGGTATTCATCCAAGGTTGTTGCGCCAATGCATTGCACTTCACCTCTGGCAAGGGCAGGCTTTAAGATGTTGGCGGCATCCATAGAACCTTCCGCTTTTCCGGCACCAACCAGGGTATGAATTTCATCAATGAACAAAATGACATTTCCAGCTTTTCGAACTTCGGTAATGGCATTTTTCAGGCGTTCTTCAAACTCGCCGCGGTATTTGCTTCCCGCAACCAAGCTGCCCATATCCAGGGTCATTACCTTTTTGCCCCTCAAAATTTCCGGTATGTTGTCAGTGACGATACGCTGCGCCAAACCTTCAACGACAGCGCTTTTACCTACGCCGGGTTCACCGATCAAAACCGGGTTGTTCTTGGTGCGGCGACTGAGTATTTGAATAATCCGTTCGATTTCCTGGCTGCGGCCAATCACAGGATCCAGCTCACCGCTGCGGGCAGCCTGCGTCAAATCCCGGGCATATTGTTTGAGTACAGGTGTTTCATTGGAAGCGGCAGATGCGGCAGGCTTGTTGCTGTCTTTGTCGCTTTCAGACTCTTCAGACTTGAGCAATGACAGTATGCCTTCACGCAGTTTATCAGTATTAGCGCCCATTTCACGAAGAATGTTGCCGGCTACGCCTTCATTCTCCCTGAGTATTGCCAGCCAGAAATGCTCTGTACCGACAAATGTATGGTTAAGCTTTCTGGATTCGATCATGCTGGCTTCCAATATCTTTTTCCCGCGGGGCGTGAGCTCCAATGCACTGCTGATCTCTTCTTCTCCACGGCCGATCAATGCGACCACACGCTCCATGACGGATTCATATGTGACATTTCCCAGCAGCTTGCGCACAGGCTCACCCGGCTCTTTTAAAAGACCCAGCAACAGATGCTCCGTGCCAACATAATGATGCTTCAATTCCACAGCGGCCTGCTGTGCATATGAAAGAGCTTTTTGAGCCCTTTCTGTAAAACGGCCAAAAAGTGCCATGATATTTCCTCCTTAGTGGCTTGAGAGCACTTGGCGGATATATTTGCTTCGAGCAATATCCAACTCTCTGCCTTTCATTGTTTTATTGGCAATTTTCATAATGTGCGCATCCTGGGCCTTTGGCAAAAGCTCATCCGCCACATGTAAGGGGATTGGCAATATCTCCAAGGCGCTGCCCAAGCGAAGGTTGGACCAGTGCTGCATAAACTCCTTCAGGTCCATCCGCCTTGCGTACTGAAGAGCACCCAGTGAGCGGTAAACCTGATCTTCCAAGGCGGTGTTGTCACCACTGGACGCCCGCTGCTGCAGATTACGTTCCATTTCGATAATCTGCCTGCCAACACCTATGACTGCCTCAATGATTTCTTCTTCATTACGGCCCAGCGTGACCTGGTTGCTGACTTGGTACAAATTACCCTGCGCTTCACTACCTTCACCATAAATGCCACGGATGGTAAGGCCTAGCTTGGAAACGGAAGTACTCACATTACCCATCTGCTTAAACATGGTGAGCAAGGGCAAATGCAACATAAGGGAGGCCCTCATACCAGTACCTGTATTGGTTGGGCAAGCCGTCAAATACCCCAGTTGCCCATCAAAGGCAAAGGCGATATGGCGTTGCAGGGCATCCTCAATTTCGTATGCAAGCTCTGCAGCTTTTTGCAACTGCTGACCAGGTTTTAATGATTGCAGTCGAAGATGGTCCTCTTCATTAATCATCAGGCATATGGATTGATCATCACGAATCAGCACTGCACCCGTCTGACTGTTTTGCATCAGGTCACGGCTGATCAGATGGCTTTCCACCATTGCCATCCTTTCCCGGGTTGTCAAGTCGGACATTTTAACCAAAGAATAGGTGCTGGTATTATTAGGCTCTGCAGCCAAGGCATTTACTACCCTGTCAACACACATTTGGGCTATGGCATCGCTTTGTGTGGTTAAAAAAGGCAGGTCTTCATAATTGCGTGCCAGACGAACCCGAGATGAGACTACGATATCCAACTCATGCTCCATCATTGCTTGCAACCCTCCCCCGTGGGACATGTCAACTGCTTTAGCTGGTCACGCAACTGTGCCGCTTCTTCAAAATTTTCTGCAGCAACAGCCTTATCCATACGGCTGCGAAGACTGGCAATAAGATTCTTTTTTTCTTGGGCCTTTGAGCTAATGATCGGCATTCTTCCTGCATGCTGTGAACGGCCATGAATACGCAGCAACAACGGTTTCAGCTGATCTCTAAAATCTTCGTAGCATTGGGCACAGCCTAACTTTCCCGTTTTTTGAAATTCCTCATATGTCAACTGGCACCTGGAGCAGGTAAGCTTAAGTGCTTTTTCCTCTTGGTTGATGGAAGACATCAAAGAGGAAAGAAAGCTCTGTATATCACCCTGCTGTATGCTGTTTTGTATTTTGCTTACGCAGCCTTTGCACAGATGCTTTGTAGCTGTTTCCCCGCTCACCAGCACTGTGATGACAACCGTAGCTGGATTTTGCCCACATTCTTCACATAACATAAAAAGACTCCTTTAGCGCAATCTGCGCCGCATTACGGTTTCTCAGCTGGGCGACGATGGTTTTGAGCAACGGTGAGAAGCATGCTGCGCAATATCCTTGCTCTTGCAGCATCTTTGAGCGATGCGGGTATAGGCAAAGACATAGCACGCTGCGAGATTGCGGCAATCATGAGTTGAGCACTCTCCAAGGATACCAAACCTCTCTCCCGCAGCTGTCCAATCAGGTGTATGGCTTCCGTTTCGCCGATAGAATCACCGATTCGCTCGTGGATAAGATACAGCAGGTGCTCTCCAGCACTTTGCTCCATGCGTACAATGCGGATATAGCCGCCGCCTCCTCTTCTGCTCTCTATAATATATCCATGATCTGGGGTAAAACGTGTTGCCAACACATAATTGATCTGTGATGGCGCGCAATTAAAATATTCTGCCAGTTCATTACGCTTAAGCTCTACTTCAGGCTCATCCTGCTGAAGCATTGCTTTAATGAACTGTTCTATCGTATCACTGAGTCTCATAAAGCATCCCTCGATTTCCGGCCATAGATTATCTGACTATCTTTGACCAATATCATTTTAGCATGCATGCCAACAAAAATCAATCATCGTTTTTTATATACCCATATTGGAGTCAGACGCATCATGTGAACTAAATATACTAATTAATATAAAAAAATATAAATATAATATACAAATATACAGTTCGTATGGTATTATAAGGATAAATAGGTTCTATGTAGGAGGAGAATATGCGTAGCAGAATTGGAAAAGTCATTATCTGTTTGGCCGTATGTTTTGTGTGTTTCATGTTTGCAACCACAACAACATATGCATTGGCAAGCGTGTCGGATGGTATTACGCAAACGGGATGCAACTATCCATCATCGCTGATGGAAGGAAAGTCATTCGCACTAAAAGGCGTAGTCACTTCAGCAGTAAGCAAACTTGTGAATCTGCAAGCCGGTGTATATGACAGCTCTGACAAAATGGTTACGGGCCGCAGTTGGAATCCCAACGCCAAGAGTGTTGACCTGCGCTGGTATGTTGATTCCTATGTGAAGTTTGGTACGCTTTCTGCAGGAAGCTATACTTACAAGATTACAGCTACCAACGCTTCTGAACAAAAGGTCATTCTGAGTCAGGCATTCACTGTCACGCCCAAACCACCTGCTTCAGATAACCTTACTGTCAGCGGCTGCAACTATCCAAATGAGATAGCTGAAGGAAAAGGTTTTTCACTTCGGGGCATTGTTTCATCTCAAATATCCAAAATGAGTTGGTTGGAAGTCGGCGTATATGATGAAGACGGTAATATGATTACTGGACGCAGCTGGAATCCAAAAGCTAAGAAAGTTGATCTTCGCTTTCTTGTAAACTCATATGTCAAGTTTTCCAAGCTTGATACCGGATATTATACCTATCGGATTACAGCAACCAATGATGCCGGCAAGACTGTATTGATCAATGAGGCGTTTGAAGTGATTCCCAGGGAGCCAATCTCTGATGACTTGACCATAGGGAGCCATAATCATCCATCGGAAATTGTCAAGGGCAAAGGCTTTGCATTAAAAGGCATGATCAAATCCCAATCGTCCAAGATCACTAAAGTAGTTGCCGGAGTCTTTGATGATAATGACAACATGCTTACAGGCCGGTCATTTAACCCTAAAGCAAAAACGGTAGACATTCGCTGGCTGATAAATCCTTATGTTAAGTTTGGGAAACTTGATGTAGGCACCTACACATACCGTGTATCTGCCACAAATGCCTCGGGCGAGGAAACGTTGCTGGAAGAGGAATTCATTGTAACGCCAGCTGCTGCAGCGACAGACAAGATATCGGCCAGTGGCTTGAATGCTCCAAAGCTTTTGCTCAAAGGCCGTGGCTTCTACCTGAGAGGTGTTGTGAAGTCACAATCCTCAAAGCTTACAAACATTACTGCCGGTGTGTATGACAGTGATGGAAACATGCTGACAGGACGCTCATGGAACCCGAAAGACAAGTCCATCGATTTCCGTTGGTATGTAAATCCTTACGTGAAGTTCGGTACTTTAGATATAGGCAGCTATACCTACAAAGTCACTGCAACCAACGGAAATGGAACGAGCACGCTGCTTGAAGAAATTTTTGAGGTAGTGAAATAATTTTTTTCAAAGAGATCTACCCCGGCACATAGCCGGGGTTTATTCTCCCTTAAACGACACAAAGCCCTGGCATTTTTTCAGCCAGGGCTTTGTGTTCGGTCTTACCATTTTGCTTTAGAAGCAATGTTCACACACTTTTGATGATCCTCATCGACCCGGTTGGTCGCATGAGTTTTGCTCTTGTAGAAATGGATGCAATAGTGACCGTCAAAGCTATTGCCCGATATTGTATCATCTTCATGGGGCATACCGTTCATGGAAGCGGCATATACATGTCCGTTATACAATATCAAAATCGGCCTGCGGTCCCAGCTCCAGGAGCCACCATAGACGCTTTTCATAACAGCTGAATCTTCGGCTGTTAAAGGCTCTGCATCCAAATGGTTATATCCTGACCACCGTTTGCTTTGGAATGTTTTTCCGCTATAGACATCCTTCACCGTAAATACTGCGCCTTTGGGAATAACTGAGCTTCCACCATCAAACCAATCGAGTTTTTCAGTCTTATAGGTTTTTTCTTCAGCATTGGCTGCTTTTTGCCCAAACAAAATGTAAATGGTGGTTTTTCCAGCTATACCATCCTGAGACATGCTCTTGGACTTTTGGAAGCTCTTCACGGCTTCCTCGGTGGAATCACCGAAATCACCATCGATCGCTCCACGGTAATAACCTTTAAGTTTTAATGCCTGCTGAAGTTTTTTTACCTTTGTGCCGCTGTCTCCCTTTTCAGAGGTGGCTGGTGCATCACCAATATCACTTATGGATTTGATCCCGGTCATACCTTTATCCTCTTTGGGAGATTCGGATGCATCTTGCCCAAACAAGGCTTTAATGGTATCACTGCCGGCTACACCATCTTCCCTCAGACGGTTCTTTTTTTGAAAGTCTTTGACTGCTTGTTCAGTTTCTACGCCAAAGCTTCCGTCAACTCTTCCCTGATATACGCCAACGATCTCAAGGGCCCTTTGGAGCTTCTTTACATCGCTGCCCGTATCACCCAGGCGCATGGATGCAGGTGCATCGCCCAATTGTGCTATGGCCTTTTCTTGGATGCTGGCTGCTGTTTCTGTAACTTTGATATACTTTTTCATGACATAGCCCTTGTAACGGCCATATGAAACCTTGTACCAATCATCGGAAGATGAAAGGATTTCAAAGGTTGTTCCCTCTGGAAGGGTTTGAAGAGCTTTTGACTTGACATCAGTATTTTCCCTGAGAATCACTGCCTCTACATTTACTGTGCCCTTTTGTGAAGCCATTGCACCCGATGCTGCGAAGAGAACGATTGCTGCGGCAACGCCTCCCCATACCATACGTTTTATTTGGCTTCCTTTTGTGCTTTTTTCAAAATGTTCCATGCAGACACTCCTTTTCACCGCCTGAACGACTGTTATGCCCTATGCCTGCCTGAACGCAGGTGAGCATATGGCTAGGCGTGAATACCAGTTTTCGGATGCTGATATTTGACATTCCGAATCACTTCACAGTCAATATATTACGATTATATTAAATTGTCAAGCCAATCATTGGTTGTTTTACATTTTGACGTAACATTTAAGAAATACGATATAAACAACAAGGCAAATGTACAATTATATATCCCTATGAATGAATGCTTGACGAAAATAGTTTAGGTTGGTAAAATATAGATACTCATCTATGATCGTGTAATTAATAAAATATATTCTTTTATTTGGAGGCGTCTTTATGAGCTTTTTCGACAGGGTAACTGTGGCTTTTTTGGAAGAAGATAACGCACAACGAGCTTTTTTCAGAATACGGCCACTCTTTAATCGTGCCGGCCTCTGTAGCCCGGAAGATTTATCACTTCTACCCGATGATGGATTTGCACGAATTGTACCGGATAAAAATGAACAGGCAAATTTTAAAGACCGTATGCGCATGCTGGGTAATTTATGCCTAATCGACTTAACGCCATTTCCCATGGAGGCTAATAAGGTACGCACAAATAAAAACTACGCTCCTGATAAAGGCGAAAAAAATCAATACATACTCTATTCTGATGTTATCCATGCATTGCCTGATTCATTAATATATGAAGTAATTGAAGTCAAAGATGAAAAGGAAGTAGCTGAGAAGACTTTCCATTTTGTAACTCCGCATGGGTATGTTCGCATGGGCAATATATGGTACGGCCCATTTAAAAAAGGTCAACCCATTGAAGAAGCCACCATTATGCCTGACCAATCGCAGATGTTAACTATCACATTACCTAATGGTAGAGTATGTACTTTTCTCTGGCAAGGTGAAGCATCCGAGCCTGTTCAAATGGAAGACGCCTCTAATGAAATATCATTTTCTGAAGCTAGTCAGGCAATAAAGGCGGCTGAAACTCATCTGTATACACTTGAAACACCTAAAGCCGTTGTAAACGCATCACCTGCGCTGGTGCAAATGCCTGTAAGAACGGCCATACCAGATGAAGCACCACTTAGCGGTACGCCATTATACTCTGGCATTGCCGCTAGATCCCGTATGGCAAGACCGCGTAATCCGCTGCATGAGGTAGTGGATGCACAATGGCGAGCTGCCAAATACGAAGCACCAAGTGCTCAATTGCAGCAGGGAGCAAGCTTAAGGCACGTTGAAAACCCAATGGAGCATTTTAGACATTCTGCCGAAATGGTTTGGTCGATCCCAGAAACACAGCAGCAAGCCATGGATGTTCTGCTTGCGCTTCCCGGTATGCAAAAATCCCTGGAGATGCTATTTAGAAGCGAAGAGCCGGATGGCCTGCTTGCAGCATCTATGCGCCATCAGTTGCAGGATATGGAAGCTGAGAGGCTTTCACTGCTAATACAAATCGATAAGGCTAAAGAATGCAAAGCTGCAATTCGCGAAGAAATCATTGCTGCTGCCCTGCAGGAGCAAACCGCCAAGCTAAAACAGCTGCGAGATGAAATTGCCTTATGTCAAGCTGCAGAGGATAAGCTACACAAAGAAATCAGTGAACTGCTCTTAAAACGTGATGTGCTGCAATCCGTTTGTGACGAACTTGCACACACAGACCTGCCGACCCGCCTGCAAGGCTTTATCAAAGGGCTGCACATTGCCGATGATGAAAGGTCCGTACCCCTTTACCTAACGCCTGTCCAAGGCGAGAAATCATCATCTGTACAGATGATTACGGCTTTGCATGAGGAATTATCCAAACAATGGGGTTCCGCAAAACGAGATGATGCGATTCATTTCTTGGTGCTATTTTCGTTGTGCCCACAAATTCAATTAGTCCATCCCAGTTTGGCTGAAGGGGCAAGATTTGGACGTATATGTATGGAAGGGTTGGGCTTAAATGGCGCATATTCCATACAGACACACTCAAAGCAAAAAATATCAATCACATCCCTAACCGAATCCTCCAGTCCTGTTTGCGTAATCACGCCCTATTTTGATAGTGTACAACAAGCACCCATGCATAAAACACTGCTGCTGTCAAAAGATTGCTCGATACCTATGTATCAAATTGCTTATGAAATGTCACCATGGCCGATATATGTATTACCCTTAAGTAGTATTGACTTTGCTTCTACACCGGACTGCTCTACTTCCATTCGTGCAGCTATCTCTTTGGGATCACTACATGATTTTGCTAGCGGACAAAGCGCTATACCGCCAGAGGCAATCACCTGGCTCAATCAACTCCAGGATATTATGATTGCTGAAGATTGTCCGTTACCATTAAAAGTCTGCAAAACCATTACCGCTTATTTGTCGCTTGCTGGAAACCTAATGAATGGTGGTGTTGCAGCTGCAGCCGACTATGCGTTTATGTCGTGGATTGCACCCTTGGTACATACAAACGAACGTTTGCTCAAAGCCCTAAAGCCGCATCTACCAGCCTTACCCCGATCCGCTTCATTATTAAAGCAACTAAATAGATAAGCAATCAAGCAGCCACAGCTCGTGCCATGGCTGCTTGATTGCATTATTTCGAAAAAGTGGCAATGCCACTTTTTCGAGTTTATCCTAGCTTCACTGCACTTTGGCTGAGCCTTTTTGCGGCCATTTGCATCAACGCATAAACACTTGAACACTTCGAGGCCTTATACTTGTTATGCCATAGACAACAGCATCGTTTAACATATCTTTCCATCCTTCCTCAAGGGTTACCTGTTTTTCTTCTGCCAGAAAATTGGAGATGAACAGGTACTCTTTTCCCTCATCGCCAATCCGTTTAACAGCTTCCAATCCCTCCGGTATGCTTGGCAGCACAGGCTTCACCCCAGCTTCAGCTGCTGCATGATGATAAAAATCTTTCAGGAATTCTTCATTCGTCCGGGCTGCTATGTAATAGCAGCAGCCCTTTCCATAGCTGTTGATTGTAAGTGCAGGCATGCCCTGGTAAAAGTCCTGTTCATACGAAGCCAGTGAATGAGCTGTCTGAAGATGTACCAACTCACAGAACTCAACAGCATCATGGCTTTTCCCTTGCCACGTAAAGCTGTTTTTCACATCAGGGAAAAGAGCATCTATTTCCTCCGCCCATATGCCCGCTACATCAGATAGTGGCCCAGGAAATCCCCCGAGGAAACACAGATCCTCTTCATTTACATAACCAGAAACGTAGGTCATAACGAACGTTCCGCCGGCATGCGCAAAATCCTGCACCCGCTTTGCAAACCCATCCCGCAGCATGTAGCACATAGGTGCACTTACGATCTTGTACTTTGTAAGGTCAGCTGTCTGGTCGATAACATCAACACCAAAGCCTGCTTTGTAGAAACCCGCATAGTGATTGCGCACGGTTTTCTCATACCCCTTGTCCACATGTCCAAAGCGGGCATCTTCCAGCGCCCAGCGGTTTTCCCAATCGTACACCAGGGCAACCTCATTTTCCGGAGCAGAACCTGCCACACTGGCAAGCTTCCTGAGCGCTTCCCCCACCTGAGCAACTTCGCGATAGGCCCGGGTCTCACCGTGCCCCACATGATCCACCACTGCGGCATGGAACTTCTCAAATCCGCCCTGCCCTTTTCGAAACTGGAAATACTGCACCGAATCTGAACCATGGGCCACTGCATGCAACCCTTGTGCCAAAACAATGCCAGGCCTGCGCAAGGAATTAATCTGCTGCCAATTGACAGGACCGGGGCTGGATTCCATCATCAAAAAAGGTTTTTGACCGCCTACACCACGCATCAGGTCATGATTAAAGGCAGCATGCATCGCAGCATCTGCATCCTTTTCTGTACCTGACCAACAGGGATAATTGTCCCAGCTTGACCTTTCCATCAGCTTACCAAGTGCAAAGTAATCTATGCCTGGAAAGGTGGACATCAGATTGGTTGTGCATGGAATATCCGGAGTGATTCGCTTAAGCGGTGCTACTTCATTAAGGTAGAAACTGCAATGCTGCTGGGAAACAAACCGCCTCCATGCCAACTTTTGTCCATGGCTTTCGTTTTCGCCCAGCCAGGATGGCGATGTAGGGCTTTCGATTTGATCAAATCTGTTATAGTTATGGGCCCAGAAATGGTTCCACCATGCATCATTGAGTTTGGCAATGGTGCCATAGCGCTTTTCCAGCCACTCTTGAAATGCTTTTTGGCACAGGGGGCAGTGACATTCACCGCTGTACTCATTGGAAATATGCCACATGACAAGCGCAGGATGCTTGCCATAGCGGAGCGCCAGGCGCTCGTTCATTGCCGCAACCTTTTCACGGTAGATAGGTGATGTCAAGCAATGGTTGTGCCGTCCTCCGTATAGGTTTTGCTTGCGTTCATTATCCATACGAAGCACTTGAGGGTACTTCTGTGCCATCCATGGGGGCCGAGCGCCGCTGGGGGTGGCCAGTATCGCCTTCATTCCGTTTTGATAAAGCATATCCATCACATGATCCAACCAGGAAAAATCGAATTTGCCTTCCTCCGGCTCCAAATGCGACCATGAGAAAATACCGACTGTCAACGTATTGATGCCTGCTTTCTGGGCCAGCTCCATATCCTTTTTCCAGACATCATCCTTCTGCCCAAGCCACTGTTCCGGATTGTAGTCACCGCCATGTAACAAAGCCTGCATCCCTTTTATAAGGAGTGGATGCTGAGCCATACGATCATCCTCCATTTATTAAATTGCTGCCATAATCACCATTTTACCGTTACCGGAAACCATTGGGCTGCCAGCTTCAAAAGACACGGCAGTAGCCGTAGTGCATTCTGCTTGTTTGAAGCCATGTATGACCACGGTATAGGGCTTTACCGAATTCGTCTCGACAATGAAGGTTAAGCCCGTTCGGGTCACTGTAAACACTGCAGCAGTTTTGCCATTTAAATCGGGGATGGCAGCTTTAACAACCATGCCATCTTGCACTTCATACAGATGAAGTGTTAGGTCCTCCAAATAGTCGTAGTCTGGTTTGTCATCCCGGCCGCCCATTGGTAGAACGGTGTTTTCTCGCACATATAACGGAAGACTCATATAGCCATGGTTTTCACGGCGCCATGATCCGCCTTGTACCTTACTACCATTTAAGAGACTGGTCCAGGTGCCTTCCGGCAGATAACAATCCACATGCCCATCCTGATGGAAAACCGGAGCTACCAGCAGACTTTCACCCAGCATATACTGCCGGTCCAACATCTGGGCAGTCACATCCTCCGGAAACTCCAGCATCATGGGTCGCAGTACGGGCGTGCCGATTTCATGGGCTTCCACAGATGCACCATAGATGTAAGGCATCAGGCGTGATTTTAGCTTGGTAAAGAAGCGAACCACATCACAGGCTTCATTATCAAAAAGCCATGGCACACGGTAGCTGCTGGAGCCATGAAGACGGCTGTGGGTGGACAATAGGCCAAAGGCAACCCAGCGCTTGTATACATCGGCAGGAGCCGTCTGTTCGAAGCCGGAGATGTCATGGCTCCAGAAACCAAAACCGCAGTGAGACAGTGACAAACCACCCCGAAGGGTTTCCGCCATGGATACATAGCTGGCGCTGTTGTCACCGCCCCAATGCACCGGGTATTGCTGACTACCAGCAGTTGCGCTGCGTGCAAACAGCACTGCCTCCCCTGCGCCCCGATCTTCTTCCAGAACATCGAATACCATCTGGTTGTACAGATGGGTATAATAGTTATGCATACGCAAAGGATCACTGCCATCGAAATAAGCAATGTCCTTTACTGGGATACGCTCGCCAAAGTCCGTTTTGAAGCAGTCCACACCTGTATCCAACAAGGTTTTCAGGTATCCAGCATACCAATCCCGTGCTTTGGGATTGGTCACATCCAATATTCCCATGCCAGCCTGCCACATATCAGACTGCCAGACATCACCGTTAGTCTTTTTCAGAAGATACCCGTTTTGCATGCCTTCTTCAAATAAAGGACTGAGTTGAGCAATGTATGGATTGATCCAAACACAAATGCGAAGACCCCGTTCTTTATAACGTTTGAGCATTCCTTTAGGATCTGGGAAAGTCTCATCATCCCAGGTAAAGTCACACCAATTGAGACCCTTCATCCAGAAGCAGTCAAAGTGAAATACATGCAGCGGAATATCCCTGTCCGCCATGCCCTGGACAAAGGAGGATGTAGTAATTTCATCGTAGCTGGTGGTAAAGCTGGTGGTCAGCCAAAGGCCAAAGGACCAGGCAGGCGGCAATGCTGGGCGGCCAGTGAGTTTTGTATATCGATTTAATATCTCCTTAGGGCTCGGCCCATAGATCACAAAATAGGCCAGTGTTTCGCCTTCCACCGAAAATTGCACACGCTCAACCTTTTCGCTAGCGACCTCAAATGATACATCGGAAGGGTCATCAACAAAAATGCCATAGCCTCGGTTGGTCATGTAGAATGGAACATTTTTGTATGCAATTTCGGTAGCTGTACCGCCGTCTTCATTCCACATCTCCACTGTTTGGCCGTTTTTGAGATATGGTGTAAAGCGCTCACCAAGGCCATATACCCATTCGCCCACATCCAGCATCAGAGAATCGGACATGTATACCTTGCCTGTCTTATTGTTCAGCGCATGCCCTATGCCGTGATACCCGCTTGAAGTAAGCGGTATACCAGCGCCAACATAATCAATCCGCCAGCCATTGGGTGTTTTGTCCACCCTAGCTGATAATGGACCGCTTTGAAAGGTGCAACCGGATTCATCTTCTGTTATTTCAGGCACTATATCACTTTGATTGATATGGTACACAGGCAGCTTAGGCTTTTTACCACGAAAATGTGTAACAGCCACACGGATAACACCTTCCATGGGGGCTGTGAAGTCCACCTCGAAGGCCGGGCCATCAAGCGTATTTCCCCTATGCGCAATATGCCGACCCAGGGCGACAACTTTCAATCTCCTTTTTTCTTTTGTTACACGGCAGCATTCCACGGCATAGCCCATTTTGAATTCAGGCCTTAGTTGCCAGTAGCCATACGTAAAGCGCATACATATCCTCCATAAAACAAATATTGAATTACAAAATAGACATTTATGATTCTTATTCAAGAATTGGCAGTACATTCCCTGCCATTTTCTTAATTTTGGGAATGCTCACTACTGTTTTGCGCAATTATTCTTTTTGAAGTATAATCAGAGCATAGCAATCAAGCTTTTTTTCGGAGGGATTGCATCCATGCAAGAAGCGCAGACACTCTATCAACTAGCTTCCCAGTTTCCATTTTGGAATCATCTTGATGAACAGCAGAAAGATTTTCTGTTAAACCATTCCTCTTTTCTGTGCTATCCCAAGGGGATGAATATACACAATGGAGAAACAGAGTGTGTGGGCCTAATACAAGTAAGAAGCGGCGAGCTGAGGGTCTACATGCTTTCGGAAGAAGGCAGGGAGATTACGCTGTACCGGCTGAAGGACGGTGATATGTGTATTTTATCCGCATCCTGTGTTTTGAGCACAATTACATTTGATGTGCATGTAGACGCTCAAACCGATACTGAAGTCTTGCTGGTCAGTGCGGCTGCCTTTGCTGAATTATCTAGAAAAAATGTTTATGTGGAGAAATTCTCCTATCAACTGGCCACGGAGCGGTTTTCGGATGTGATGTGGACCATGCAGCAGATCCTGTTTATGAGCTTTGATAAAAGACTGGCACTATTTTTGATGAACGAGCTTCGGAATTCAGAGGAAGATACCATTTACTTAACCCATGAGCAGATCGCCAAACTTGTTGGCACAGCTAGAGAAGTGGTTACCCGTATGCTGAAGTATTTTTCCAGCGAGGGCCTCGTCACCCTCTCGCGAGGAGGGATCAAGGTTTTGGATAAGAGCCGGCTTCGCAGCTTAGCGGAATAAAAAAGCGCCTGAAATTATATGCGCTTTACTTGTTTGATTTCAATCTTCAGGATTTGGCAAGTCTTATGCATTCTTTACTGTGCAGATCCATTGCGTCATTGTACCCATGGTGCAGTAAACGCACTATAAGCGTGACTTGTATAACAGTATGGTGACGACACTAAGCAATGTGGATGTAAGCATAGTACTATAAAATCCAAAGGCAAACTAAGACACCCATGGTGCCGCTGTTTTGACTGAATATGCCCATTGCCATGGTAATTTGATGGTCCATAAAAGAGTTACTACTTGCTTTATACTGGCTGCCTTGAAAAAACCAGCCATGTGGTAAATATCATATTTGCAAACATAAATAGAAAATAGCAAAAATCCATATTGAAAAGCTTTACTCTTAAGAAACGGAGGGATGTACCTGTTCCGGGACAAATGCAAGACCACCCATGCGTATCAAGGGTGGTCTTGCTCTATCTATGCTACGTTATAATGCTCTCTAGGAAAAAGTTTCTCTTTATGAACGTAGCATATAACCGCTTCTTAAAGTTCCATCACAAACTCGATCTCATGGTTTAGGGGGATGCCATGCATACCCAAAAGCGGAACTTCAGGCTTTAGTTTTCTGGTTTCTTCCATGGCGTTATGATATAGCTTCGCCATATCGAATCCGCGCTTTTGATAAAACCGTATTGCCCTAATATTATCATTGGTAGTAATCAGCTTTATCTGATGGCACCCCACCGTTCTCGCATAGTCAATGACCTTGCTGACCAGCGCTGTGCCAATACCGTGATTCTCCTGAAGGCTATCCAAGGATAAAATCTCACACTCACCATGCAGAATGCGGAAGGTTATCAAGCCGATCAGTTCATCCTCTTTATCCCAAGCCGCCCATCCATGTGCATCAGAAATATCTACCCGCTCACCCCGTAGAATTATTTCTGTAGCATACCATTGCTCAATCAAGAAGCGGTTTATTTTGAGCCGATCTCCCGCTTGAATGGGGCGAATAAACATGATAACCTCCGATATTGCATTCATTTTCTGGAGAAAAGATACAAAATGAGCTTGCTACTCACGATAGATGATCAAGTCTTCATGCTTAACGATGCATTACGTCGTTATCTATTTCCAAACCACTTTGTCAGCGCTTCCACAATTAATTCGGAGGCATGCCCATCGCCATAAGGATGAATGGCTTCAGACATGCTCTTATATGCGCTATCATCTGTCAGCAGGGTGTAGGCGGCTGTATATATATCCTCTTCCTTCACACCAGACAATACAGCTTTGCCAGCTGCCACAACTTCCGGCCGTTCTGTTTCAGTACGAAGCACTACAACAGGCTTGCCCAAAGCAGGTGCTTCTTCCTGTAGACCGCCTGAATCCGTCATTACCAGACTGCAGCGGCCAATTAAGTTATGCATATCCTCCACATCAATGGGCGGCATTAAGTGCACCCTTTCAGTCTGCCCAAGGATCGCCCGGACAGGCTCGCTAACTGCAGGGTTCATATGTACAGGATACACCACTTGCACATCAGGAAACGTATCTACCAGGCGCCGAGCAGCATTGCATATGTTTTTTAAGGGCTCACCAAGGTTTTCCCGCCGGTGAGCCGTAAGGAGTATCACACGACCACTGGTGAAATCGACAGCGTTAAGCGCCTTTTCCTGAAACACATAGTCCGGTCTTACCATGGATAATAAGGCATCGATCACCGTATTGCCAGTAATATAAACATTTTCATGAATGCCTTCTGCGTTTAGGTTGTTTTTGTTAGCTTCCGTAGGCGCAAAGTGAAGCTGAGCTATGCGTCCTGTTATGCATCTGTTCATTTCCTCCGGAAAGGGTGAATACTTATCGTAAGTCCGAAGCCCAGCTTCTACATGCCCAACAGGCACCTTATGATAAAAAGCTGCCAAAGCAGCTGCCATGCTGGTAGTTGTGTCGCCATGCACCAACACAATATCAGGATTGCATTTATCAAGAACGTCACCCATGCCTTCCAGCACACCGGATGTAATGCTGGTCAATGTTTGGTTGGGCCGCATGAGATTTAGATCATAATCCGCCTTAATTGAAAAACGTTCCATCACCTGGTCCAGCATTTGCCTATGCTGGCCGGTTAAGCAAACCAAACCTTTAACACCTTTGGTTCTTTGCAGCAATTTGACCAATGGGGCCATTTTTATCGCTTCCGGACGAGTGCCAAAAACACTGAGCACAATCATATCCCGCATGCCAACATACCTTTCCATAAGACAAATTAATGAAGATTACTAATTATACATAATTATTCATCTAGTGGCAAGGTTGTATGGATTCTCTTTTTTTACAGACTGCAAATTGTTTTGCAATCAGCCTGCCATGATGGCAGGTGCACAAATAAGCTTTCAATTCGAATGTGTTTGGGCAACCAGGCGTTATGTGGTCACTAAACGGCGATTCAATATACGAAAATTGATTCACATGGTGCTCATGTGCTTTAAAACATGATTCATTAATCAGCCAGCCAAATCCGCTGCCGTTGTGGATTATCCAAAGAGAAGAAGTGACGTGCAGTGACGTGCTACGACATGCCTATACCAAATAAGATTCTCGTGGGTTCAAAGTTCATCCCGCATTTCAGTCATATTCTCCCAGTAGCGTTTGGGCATATGGTTCATACGACATTTGGGATTATATCGATCTTCAATGGCTATGGTTTTATAAAATTGCCGCCAGAGCGCACGATACTGCTGCTCAGTTTCTGTTGATTCAGGAAATATAGCCTCATCAAGCTCCACCAATTCTGCGTTACCATTTTGATAAAATAAGGCCGCCTTGTGGGTTTTATCATATATCGCGAAAGTTTCATTGCCAAACCGGTCAATAAAATGCCCTGCAAGAAAGGGCAATATAAAGTTATGGGGGCTGATAACAGAAACCAGCATATCTTCACATTCAGAAAATCGTACAAAACCAGTTAGCAGGTGACGCTCACGCAGGAGATGACGCTCTGCTTCCAACAATATATGAACCAACGGATGAGCCAACATATTTGTCACCATAGGTCCTTTTTCAAAAGCCAAAAGTGTAAAACGCAAAATGGCAGATTCTCTTTCCTCAAGACAGCTATAAAAAACTGTTTGTATAAGCTCTAAAGCACGCGGTGAAATCTTCTGCGAGATAGCACAACGAACTTTATCCGCTTTTTCCAAATCGGTATGAATCCGTTTTCTAAAAAACAAAGACATCTGGGCTTCGCCTTCCGCTTGTATGGAAAAAGGCTGCTGATGTGTATACACGCTCTCATGAATACAGCAAAACAATCCGGGCAGGCTTCCATCATACAAGTATACAATCTCGGCCGGTTCTGCTAATGGCTTTGCGAAAGACATAAAACAGCCTCCTCCACAGCATGGTGCATATTGTAACGGCCACCATTGCTGGAAAAGTCTATTCCCATTGTCGATAAAGCAGGAAACAATGATAACTGTTCCATACCAAATGCATATATATTCGGATCAATTAAAGCTCGAACTGTCGATTCACGATTTGCATGAAGACCGCAGGTTAAGTCGCTTGTTCTAATAAAATACTGTGCCCGCTTTAGCACAACACCAAGCCGTTTCAACGCCAAAAAATCCAGCTTGCCAGAGCGTCTTGCAGTAACAATTCGTTGAGCACTGGTAGGGCCGATGCCTGGAACGCGCAGTAGGTCGTTTAAGGATGCAGTATTGACATCTACCGGGAAAAAATGCATATTCTGCACTGCCCAATTACACTTGGGATCAAGGTATGGGTTGAAATTAGGTGCCTTCTCACTGAGTATCTCATCGGCCGCGAACTGGTATTGCCGTAGAAGAAAATCAGCCTGATAGAGTCTATGCTCACGCAGAAGCTGAGGTTTAGTATTCAATGATGGCAGCATGGTGTCTTCCACCGCTGGAATATAAGCAGAGTAAAAAACTCGCTTCAGTTGGTATTTATCATATAATCCTGAAGCCAGCTTCAAAATTTGGTAATCGCTTTCAGGACTGGCACCAATGATCATTTGCGTTGCCTGGCCAGCAGCTGCAAATC
This sequence comes from Bacillota bacterium, assembly GCA_023409955.1. Classification (GTDB taxonomy): domain Bacteria; phylum Bacillota; class Clostridia; order Christensenellales; family Aristaeellaceae; genus JAEWAH01. The sequence goes on from JAEYQQ010000060.1 coordinate 43,075, forward strand.
TTGGTGCATTTTTGAATTTGGCAAGCTCCTGCTTGTTTTCTTCGATGCTGCTGCGAATTTGCGCCATGGGAGAGAAAATGGCCTTTTTTGTTTTGTTTGGTGCAAGCTTTAAAAGACTTTCTTCACTTGGAAGCTCAATGTTTATGCTCAGCCTGTCCGCCAGAATTCCAAGCCTGTTAACCAGTGATTGAGATGCACCGGGTATCGTTTTGCAATGAATATAACCCCCAAAATGATATTTATAGCGAAGAATTTCCAAGGCCTTGATCATTTGCTCCATGGTATGGTCCGCATCTTTTAGTATACCGCTGGATAAGAACAAGCCTTCGACATAATTCCGCCGATAGAATTGAATTGTCAGCTCTGCCAGTTCTGCCGGAGTGAAGGCTGCCCTTGGTACATCATTGCTTGCACGATTGACGCAGTATTTACAGTCGTATATACAATAATTGCTGTATAGCACTTTTAATAATGATATGCACCTTCCATCGGCTGCAAAGGTATGACAGCAACCGCAGGCAACAGCGCTGCCTACCCCACCTTTGCTACCTGGCCTGTCCACACCAGAGGATGTACATGCAGCATCATACTTGGCACTGTCGGCCAATATTGTAAGCTTTTCCATGAGATTCAAAATAACTCACCTGCTTATAACGGCATTTAGATCCATTTATGTCTAAACCATATGCTTTGCTTATGCTCAGCACCTTTAGAACGTTTGTTCTCTTTTATTATACCGAATCCACCTTGATTGTAAAGTACTTTACTTATGTTTACACAGCAAAGCTGGAAATGCACACATTTGCCTCATGGCTTCAGTAGAGCATGTTAAATACTGCATATTATTTGGCTTGCATTGCATAATTTCAATTATACTTTATAGTTACTGTCCAATAGCTCCATTGATAATCTGATTTTTCATTCGCTGCTGTATTCATATTCATAGCCAGCTTGGTCCTGAATTGTATCTAGCAGGACACGATCCCCTTTTATCAATCGGTACATAACACGGCAAGCCGGTGCTTCGTGTATCATACGCGTCATTCCTCCCATGACAGGGGCCTTTAGAAGCATCCCACCTTGATCCAGCCTTTGTGCTGATAAGGTATAAGCTCCTTGCTTAACGATAATCTGGTCTTTACTGATCAATATTGGCTTCGCCCCCAGATATGTAGCTAGCCGGTATTCACGATCATTAATTAATACCACAGCAATTACGCCTGTAAAGCTCATCCCCATGTATGGGATATCTGCAAGCGATATCATCAATGAACAAGGTTCATTCTCAAGCCATGTACATTGTGTCCAAATATACCTATTCGGGAAAGAACGACCACGGTCGCCTTCAATGTAACCCAAATGATGATCGAAGTGATACTCTTTCCCGTTAATTTGAATTACACCCACCACATCATGCATCATGCTTAGAACGGTGTGGCGGCATTCCATAAAAGGAAACAACTGAAATGGACCCATAATATCATACTTCAATGAGCCAAAAGTCCCCAGCGATAACTCCCCTAGCAAATTACAGTTGTCTGATTGTGCATCCAGTAATATTTTTTTTTCGTTGAAGAAACATTTCCCCGCATGAATCTCCAAGGGCTTTCGCCGATAAGTAAAAGCGCCATCTGGAACATCATAACAATATGCACCATCTGAAGTCACTGCCTGGATTGTAGCCTTTTTTCTTCCACAATTATCTGCATGAACTGCAGGAATCAACGCAACAGTTTCTAAGCTGTTTTGCTGTTTGAAGTACCATCCCTCAAAGTATCTGCGCAAATGAGATACTCCCTTCAATTCATCTTCATTACCATTACCCCAAATCACATTTCCATGCATATTTGCAGTACGTGTCATTGAAGAAAAAACGCATAAAAAAACCCGCCGATGATGGCGGGTTCAGATTAAGGCATTGTTGTGCAGTTAATTACCAGTGCGAACCGCTTCGTAGCGCTTTTCTACCTCGCTCCAATCCAGCACATCCCAGAATGCTTTCAGGTAATCAGCACGCAGGTTCTTGTACTTGAGATAATACGCATGCTCCCAGACATCAATCCCTAGAATAGGTGTAAATCCCTCTCCATCCATCAATGGATTGTCCTGATTAGGGCTGGATGACACCTTTAAAGCACCAGAAGCATTGGCGGATAGCCAGGCCCAACCGGAGCCAAATCGGCCCATGGCGGCTGTAGTCAGCTTATCCTTCAATGTATCTAGACCGCCAAAGGTTTTGTCAATTTCCTTTGCCAAATCACCTACAGGTGCATGAACAGCTTTAGGTGATAAAGTGGAGAAGTAAAGATTGTGGTTATAAAATCCGCCGCCGTTATTGGCAATAGCCGTACGAACAACAGGATCTTTCACCGTATGAAGATTGATAAGAATCTCCTCAATGGATTTACCAGCAACCTCCGGCGCCTTTTCCAAAGCGGAATTGAGGTTGTTTGTATAGGCAGCATGGTGCTTGCTGAAGTGCGTCAC
>JAEYQQ010000076.1 GCA_023409955.1 Bacillota bacterium
TTTGCCCACCCGTTGCACCCCTACACAAAATCATTGCTGTCTGCCATTCCCTACCCAGACCCACAATATGAAAAACGGCGTAAAAGGGTATTGTACATTCCGGCCAAGGAGCATGATTACACAGTAAATAAACCTTCCTTACGGGAGATCTCGCCGGGCCATTTTGTTCATTGCAATGATGCAGAGTTCGAGCAATACAAAAAGGAGCTTTCATGAAAAAGCATGTGCCCTTTCTCGTAGCATTTCTCATAGGTGCATTGATTATGTTTAGTGTTTGTGCATCGAAGAATGTGTTTGGGATGACTGAAACGGCACGTGTTATGCGCGTTTTATGCGATGGCGCTTTCTTGGCAGCCGTACTACTGTGCGGATGTGGATTGTTGGTGATGGTTGCTAACAATGGCATCTTCGATACAATCTCCTATGCCTCCAGAACCATTCTAAGTTACTTTATTCCCAGTCCAGGCCCGGGGCGCAACCCTGAGACCTTTGCGGAATATCGGCAGAGGAAGCATCAAAAACCTGGTAGCTTTGGATTTATGGTACTGGCAGGCAGCATCTATCTGACTATGGCTTTCGTATTCTTATTAATCTTCGAACGCTTGAGTTCATAAAAAAGGCGGCAGGTAACTGCCGCCTTAAAAATGCTCTTCATTACGTATTTTTCTTAGTTCCTTGCGGCGAATACCGCCTTCCCACTCCCTGCGCTCCTTGTCTGTTTCCAGTTCAAGGGGCGGCACTGGGGTGGGTTTTTGATTTTCGTCCAATGCCACCATTACAAGATATGCCCTGTTCACCCGCTGCCTTGTCCCATCCAGGGCTTCTGCAAAGGTGTCCACCCGCACCTCCATGCTGGTTTTGCCCACATGGGTGATACAGCCAGATAATACGATGGTAGCATTTAAATGGACAGAGGCTTGGAACTCCAGCCGGTCCACTGCTGCGGTAGTCACATCACGGCCGCTGTGACGGCGGGCAACAACTGCTGCCACCACATCAATCCAGGCCATAAGCCTGCCGCCAAACAGCCTGCTGTATCCATTGATATCTTCCGGTAAAACAATATGCACTTGTTCGGTTCGGGAATCGGAAACCTTTTTAGGCATCATATAATAATCCTCCTGAAATAAGGGGCTGGCATAAAGATAAAAGCATATGCCGTTTGTCCATGGTATGGATGGTAAACGCATCGGGGTATGTATCCGCCAGGCATTTAAACAGACCACCATCGCCATGACTCATTTCTGGGTCCGGTGCAAGCACCCGCGATGTTTCATACAGCCAGGCAACCTTGCTCCGGGGCACAATCAAAAGCCCCGTATCGATTTGGCCGTCCACCATGGCCAGATGGATTTTCTCATCGGTAAGCGCATCCCACAGAAATACGGAGGATTCATGGATCGGGTGTTTGAGATAGTCCATATCGATCCACCCGTAATGGGAGTGGGCTTGAAACTGATGGGCAGCCTCTTGAATAAAGTATGGCTTGCTGCGAAGGAAAGCGGACGCATCAGTAAATGAGGGGGTATCCTTCTCTCCTTCTGGCCTTGCATAGGTATTGGGAAATATCTGTTGAAGGCGCTTTGCTTGCTTACTTAAGCAATAACAGCATAATGACAGTCGTTTGAGCTCAGTCATGTTTTGAAACAGTGTTAAGGATACCTCCTGCGGTAGCTCGGTTTGGAAGCTGCCCATGGCAGTCGCCAGCATCACCCGAGAAACAGGTGCCTCACGCCGGCGCAAAAAAAGCTGCTTCAGCCCATCGGCCATGGATAATTGAACAGGGTATCTTCCACTGTCCGTATAAATACCAAGCCGTGCTTCTGCATCCGCCTTGTTCTTATCAAAAAAGATACCGGAGGCTTGCCCAAATTCCGGCAATAAAGCGGTCATTCCGCCAGCTGGAAAGCGCTCAGGCGGCAATGGCACGGCCAATACGCAGCCCGATATGGGAAGATGCGGCACATATGTGGCATAGCCTAATGCAAACAGCTGCAAGGTAAGGGATAAAACGGTGGAACCATCCCACCGCAAATTCTTGGCCTTGCACATCCAATCTCCTCTTCCAAACAAAAAGGCCGGGGATACAAGGACAGTACGAGGCGGCCTGACGGCTTTGAGCACCTTCATGCCCGGCGCAATCTGTAATTCATCATCTGCTGTAAAGCCTTGCACCGCCAGTGCCCTTGGTATCCCCTCCGGGGACAGAAAGCATGTCAGAACGGATTTGTCAGACCCAGTGCGATCCAGGGATTCCAGCAGGCACCTGTCCCAGTCCTGATGCAATACAGCATCCGGGGTGATCTGAAGCGCATACTCCTGGCCATCATATAAGCCATATACAGTCATCAAAGCAGCTGCTGGTGTAAGGCTGTCCCCGGACATAATCTGAAGGGACGCAGACCCCGCAGCTTGAAAAAATGGTGCAGGGTCTGCCATCTCGCCAGGGCATAAGCCAAAGGCCAGACGGCCTGGCTGCTGGGCCCTTTGCACCGCAGTTTTGATCATTTCAAGACACCTTTTCGCTGTACCGCCAGCGATACCAATAAAAATCCCCTTCATGGGCCCTCCTTAAAAGGTCTGTCCCATTATACCTTTTTCCATGACATATCGTCAATGAAACCACAGCCAGGAAAAAGAGCAGGAATTGTACAACATATACATGCAATTTTTAACACTTTCGCTTGCAAGAAATATCTCTGTCCTGTACAATACACGTTGTATATTACGCTTTTTCGCTTCAAGGACGCTGCATCTTGCATTTTTGCTGCGCCCTTTGCAATTCAGAAAGGAGCGCATCTTTGTGCCCAGTTATGCCTTACGTGTTTTGGAAGAACTGCAAAAACGCAATGCCCACGAACCGGAGTTTTGCCAGGCAGCCCAGGAAATTTTGACCACCTTGGATCCGGTGATACAAAAGCATCCGGAATACGAGCCGGCAGGACTATTGGAAAGGCTAGTGGAACCGGAGCGGACCATCGTATTTCGCGTACCCTGGGTGGATGACAAAGGTATGGTGCAGGTTAATCGGGGATACCGGGTGCAGTTCAACAGCGCTATCGGCCCTTATAAAGGCGGCCTGAGGCTGCATCCCAGCGTGAACCTCTCGATCATTAAGTTTTTGGGTTTTGAACAAACGTTTAAAAACAGCTTGACAGGTTTGCCTATCGGAGGCGGCAAGGGCGGCAGCGATTTTGACCCCAAAGGCAAAAGCGACAATGAAGTCATGCGTTTTTGCCAGAGCTTTATGACAGAGCTATACAGGCACATTGGTCAGAATACCGACGTACCTGCCGGAGATATAGGCGTTGGCGCTCGTGAAATTGGATACATGTATGGCCAGTATAAGCGCTTAACAGGGCTGTATGAAGGCGTTTTCACAGGTAAGGGTCTCACCTATGGCGGCAGCCTGGGCCGTACAGAGGCTACCGGCTATGGCCTATGCTATCTCACCCAAGAGATGCTCAAGCACCATGGTCATGAGGTAAGCGGCAAGCGAGTTGTGGTATCCGGCTCTGGCAATGTGGCCATTTATGCTGCAAAGAAGATTACACAAATGGGTGGCCTTGTTATCGCCATGAGTGATTCCAACGGGTATATTGTGGATGATAAGGGTATTGACCTTGATCTGGTAATGGAAATCAAGGAAGTGCGGCGAGGACGCATAAAAGAATATGCCGACGCTGTCTCCCACGCCGTATATACGCCAGGCTATACGGGCATATGGACCGTGCCTTGCGATATCGCACTGCCCTGCGCCACCCAAAATGAGTTGGACGCTGATGGCGCGAAAGCCTTGGTGAAAAACGGCGTTATTGCCGTGGCAGAAGGTGCCAATATGCCAAGCACTTTGGAAGCGGCACACATTTTCCTTAAGGCTGGTGTGCTCTTTGCCCCCGGCAAAGCCGCCAATGCCGGAGGTGTGGCCGTAAGCGCGCTGGAAATGAGTCAGAATAGCTTGCGCCTGGCCTGGACTTTCGATGAGGTAGATAACAAGCTCTACAACATTATGAAAAACATTTTCCAAAAGACAGCCCAGGCTGCTGAAACCTACGGCATGGCCGGTAACTACATTGCAGGGGCCAACATTGCAGGCTTTATTAAGGTATCTGAAGCCATGCTGGCGCAAGGTGCTGTGTAAGTTGTATAAGCACTAGAATGATATGCAATAATCCATGTCAAAGG